>CAZOES010000010.1:20730-54289 GCA_964578865.1 uncultured Gemmatimonadaceae bacterium
TCCTTGTCGACCACCGTCACCTGGAAGTTGGGCCAGGTGCGGTGCACATCCTGATCGATGTAGCTGCCGTCGGTCGAGGCGAAGTATTTCTGCTCATTCACCAGGAAGAGACCGGTGAAGATGTAGCTGGCCCCGGCCTTGAGGGCCGCGTCGCCAACCGCGGCGAGCAGATCGGCTTTTTCCTTGATAGAGACTTCGAAGGCGTTCTTCTCGATCGGAGTCCGCCAGGTGACTTCCCCATAACCCCTCTGGGGAGCCAGCTGCACCGGTTCGGTCTGCAGCCGGGAGTTGGCCTTGGCGATCGCCACCGCATTCTGGGCCGCCCGCTTCACCCCGTCCGCCGTCACGTCCTGCGTGGCGGCAAAGCCCCAGGTGCCATTGACGATCACCCGGATGCCCACTCCGAACGACTCGGTATTGGTGGTGTTCTGGATTTTGGTCTCCCGCCCGTTGATGAACTGATTGAGCTGACGGGCGATCCGCACATCGGCGTAACTGGCGCCGTTCGTCTTGGCGGTATCGAGAGCGATGTTGGCGAGTTGTTTCTTGTCCGCGGTGGGAATCGGGGTCAGGCTCCCCGACCAGGGCCGGGCATACCGATCCCACGAGGGGATCAGCAGTGCGCCGGCGGCGAATCCACCGAGCTGAATGAAGTCACGGCGTTCCACGGATTACTCCAATGAAGGAAGAGATGAGACGGTCCTATGGTACCCGGGATTCGTGCAATGTGCCAATTTGCAAAATGAGGCTGAGGTGGGGGTCGGTCGTCAGTGGCGCCTTACGAACCCCCACTCATCCCAGTTCCATCACCGGAAGCCCCAAATCGGCGCATGAATTTCCGGTCCATCGACTCTTTGATTCGCATGGCCCAGCCGCCGGAAGTGGCGACCGGGCCATAGAATAGAAGGGCCTTCCCGTCCCCTGCGTTGAGCAGGGTGAGGTCACGGTCCTTGGAACGATATTTCCCTCCGGCCTCTTTCCCGGCCAGCACTTCGGCAAGATTCCGGACCAGTACCTCGCCCATCCTGAGGCTGGACGCTTCCGACTGAGGGGCCCGGGGCGAGGCGATGAGTGCAGTACCCCCGCCCGTCGCGAAAAGTTCGGGGGTTCCCTGAACCTGCAGCGTGTCGTCCAGCAGCAGCAGCCCATGCCCGTCTACCGGTAGACCCGACTCCCGAAACAATGGTTGCGCATGGGGGGTGGGAGCCCAGACCGCGATATCGGTCGGATGCACCCGGCCGTCACTCAGTCGCACGAAATCGGCTCCCACTTCAGTGGCGCTGGTGCCCAGTTTGAGGGTGATATCATGGCGCGCCAGCATCTTCTCCACCTGATCCGACCAGGCCGGCAGCCTTCCCCCGAACAGTTCGCTTCGGCCATCGAACAGGGAGATGATGACATTGGTGGCGCCATTCTTGTCGAGCCGGGCCCGAAGGCACAGCGCCAGCTCGATCCCGATCTCGCTGGCACCCACCACCACCACCCGCTTGGGCTCGGGCCGCACTTCGGCGGCCAGCGCATCCAGCGCGCTGACTAACCCGGTGAGTTGTTCGATAGTACCGCAGGAGTGAGCCAGGGGAGGCACCGGGCCACCGTCAGCCAGCGCCAACGAGAGAAAATCATAGGAGAGCGAAGTTCCATCTCCCAGGGAAACGCTCTTCGCTTTGGCATCGATCCGGTCGGCGGCGCCGAGCACCAGCCGGCTGCCGGCGGCGCTGCAGAGTCGCCGCAGATCGATGCTGATCTGGCTGACTCGGTAGCGATTCTCCACCAGACCGGGAACCATGCCACTGTGGAGCTGCTGGGGCTGCCCGGCGACCATGACGACGTCGGCCGGGGGCATCTTTCGCCTGGCCAGCGCTTCGAGAACCAGCAGGTTGCCGGGGCTGGAGCCGAGTAACAGAAGCTTGGGCATGAGGGAAGGTTACGGTGCTTGGCTGAGAGCTGATAGCTGAGAGCTAAAGCCTTGGGTCCAAGGACATAGCTCTTAGCTCTCAGCCTTCAGCTTGTTCGGAAAGGCCCAAGTCAAGAACTCCGGCAACAACCGTTTCCAGGTGGCAAGGTCGTGCTTTCCTTCCACCGTGAGATGCACGACGTCGGTACCGCGGTGAAATCCCTTGCGGTTGAGCTCTCCGATCAGCTCTTCGGTATCCTGGATCGCATCGATGACACCGTTGCTGTCCCGATCGGAGTTCTCGTCCTGCAACCCGGTTTCGAACCACATCCGCAGCGCGGGCTTCTTCGCGGTCTCCCGGATGCGCCGGTGCATGATCCGGGAATGAGCCTTGTTGGCCGGGCTGCTGTCGTCGGTACGCCACCAGAAGGAGCCGGAGAACACGCCCACCGCTCCGATTCGATCCGAGTGGGTCCAGGCCATATCGAATGCCGAAAGGCCGCCCAGCGACCAGCCCATCACCGCGGTACTCGCGGGACCCCCCAAGGTTCGATAGCGTGACTCAATGCTCGGCATCAGCTCTTCCAGCATGAAGCGCTCGTACTTGTCGGCTCGGGAGCCGTATCCCTGGGCGTTGGGAATGCCCGCCGTTCCGTAATCCTGAATCCGGTCGCCGGTGGCGTGAATGGCGACCACAATAGCCGGAGCCATGGAGGTGCTGGCCTGGAGCGAGTCGAGAATGCCCGCGAGATCGATGGGGGCCATGTCCTGGCCATCGTTGGCATAGAGCACCGGATAGGACAGATGACTGCTCTGATATCCCCGCGGCAGAAAGACGTCGATCGTGCGAGTCTCCCCCAGATTGCGCGATTCAAAGGGCGGAAGTCGCTCGACCTCCACTCGATCCCGGACTCCAAACGCCAGAACCGGGCCCAGAGCCACCAGGCTGCGCCGCCACCGTTCCCCCCAGCTGGTCATGCCGTTCCTCTAGTTGAGTCTCGCGAGCTCCCGGGCGAAAAGTATACTGAAATAGACGGACAGACGGACCCTATAGGGCTTCCTCGCGCCGGGTCGTCCTTCGGACTCCCGAAGGCGCTCGGTCGCAGACGGACAGTGACCCACGACCCAGGACCCACGACCCGGTGACCGGACCCCCACCCCTCGACGTACTCTCGCCCTTCGAGCGCTTTGCGTTCCAGCTGGTGACCCGGATGAACCGGGGGCGCTGGCAGCGGACCTGGTTCTGGTGCCAGCGTGAGATCGGAGCCCGCTGGATCGAGCTGGCGCTGGGTCCGTCACTGGAAGTCCATGGCGTGGAGAATGTGCTGGCCACTACCCGCGAGCGGCCGGTACTGCTGGTGAGCAATCACCGGAGTTTCTTCGACCTCTATGTGGTCATGAGTACCCTGTTCCGGCGAACCCCTGGCTGGCGGGCCACCTGTTTTCCGGTGCGAGGCCGCTACTACTACCAGACGCTCGGAGGGCTCTGTCTCAATGGTCTGGCGGCCTGGTGGACCATGTACCCCCCGTTCTTCCACGACCCGGGCCATCGCCGCTTCGATCAATGGTCTCTGGCCCAACTGGTTGAGCTCTGCCGGGAAGGACCCGGCCGGCTGATCGGGTTCCATCCGGAAGGCACCCGCAACCAGGGGGCCGATCCGTATGCCCTGCTCCCTCCTCAAGCCGGGGTCGGCCGCCTGATCCACCAGGCCCAGCCCCAGGTGCTTCCGGTCTTCATCGCGGGGTTGAGCAACAATCTTCCCGAGATGATTGCCCGCCGCTGGCGGGGCGGCGAGAAGGTGCGGCTCTGGTTCGGCGCACCACTGGACTACCGCCAGCTTCTGGATCTCCCCCCTACTACCCCGAGCTACCGGCGGATCGCCGAGCTGGTGATGCAACAGATCGCATCGCTGGGCGCGGCCGATCGGGATCGGCCAAGGTCGGCATCCCGGACCTAGGAACAGGATTTTCAGGATTAAGGGATTTAGAGGATCCAGGACAATCCTTCGAATCCTTGAATTCCTGTCATCCTGTTCCCTCTCTTGATTAGTTGTTAATGACAACTATTATTGCGAGATGAGCCCTGGCCTCTCCCGTGACGCCGCCGCCCTGTATGAGGCGGCTACCAAGTTCATCCGGATCTATCAGTTCCGTAACCGGGATCAGGCGCTCAAGTACGGTCTCACGGTGGTGCAGGCGTATGCCCTCGAAATCCTGCTTTCGGGCGGGCCCCAGGGCATCAACGGGCTCGCCGCAGCGTTGCGTCTGGACAAAAGCACTACCAGCCGGGTGGTCGCCGGCATGACCCGGAAGCGGCTGGTGCAGTGGACCCGGCCGGAGCAGGACCGCCGGGCCAAACACATCGTCCCCTCCGCCGAAGGGAAGCGCCGATATCAGCAGCTTCGCCGGGCCATCGTCGCGGCCAATGCCCGGCTGCTCGATTCCTACTCCCCCACGGCCCGGCGTGGCGCCATCAACATTCTCCATCAGCTGGCCGAACGGGCTCAGACGAGGGGCTAATGCCGACACTCCAGAATCTCCGCTACGCGGTCCGTTCGCTTCGCCGCTCGCCGCTTTCTTCCGGTTTCATCGTCGCCACTCTGGCGATCTGTATCGGCGCGGTGGCGGCGGTCTATTCGGTCGCCGAAGTCGTGTTGATCCGGGGTCTCCCGTTCGAGCGGCCCGAGCAGTTGGTGTGGATTTCGTCGGTAAAGACCGAGCGACCCGACGCGCCGTTCTCGCTGCCGGAATTCATGGACTATCGGGCTCAGGTCAGGAGCGTTCGCATCGGTGGGTATGCCAACTGGAGTGCGATCCTGGAGAGTTCATCCGGGGCCGAACGTCTGCAGGGGCTGCGGATGACCGGCGACGGCCTCGGGATCCTTGGGGCCACCCCTGCCGCCGGCCGGCTGCTCACCGCCAGCGATGACGCTCCCGGCGCCCCCCGAGTTCTGATGCTGGGATACGGCTATTGGAAACAGTCGCTGGGCGGTGATCCGACCGTTGTTGGCAAGACCCTCCCGCTCAATGGCGAGCGCTACACCGTGGTGGGCGTGCTGCCTCGCTTCTTTCCTCTCCCGGTGACCAACATCGACGTGATCGTTCCCTTCGATCCCGAGAGCGATCCCCGGAGAAACGCCCGCAACTCGGTCAACTTCACCCGGCTGTTTGGAAGGCTGCAGAGCGGCGTCACGCTCGAAACGGCGGAGAAGGAGCTCAACGCCTTCGCCGCCCGCCTGCGGGACCGGTTCCCCACCGAATACGCCACCAAGCTCGGCGCCCGCCCGGTTCCCTTGCAGGAGTATCTGGCCGCGACCCTCAAGCCGACCCTTGTCGTTCTGCTGGCCTGTGTGTCTCTGATGATCGGGGTGGCTCTGGTGAACGTGCTTAACCTGCTGCTGGCCCGGGCGATCACTCGTCAGGGAGAAACCGCGGTGCGAATCGCGCTGGGTGCTTCACGGCCCCGAATTGCAGCTCAGCTTCTCACCGAGGGCGCCTTGCTGGCGGGAGTTGCCGGTATCATCGGTACCGGGCTGGCTTACCTGGCAATCGTTTACGGACGCACGCACCTGCTTCGAATTGCGCCGCGGATCGAAGAGGCCCGGATCGGATTGCCGGTGCTCGGTGTGGTGTTTGGGCTCTGCGCTATCGCGCTGCTGCTCTTCAGTCTGGTGCCGATGCTGATTGCCCGGGGCACTTCACCCCAGACGGTTCTCCGTGGGGCCGGTCGGTCGGGAAGCGGGTCAAAGGGGCAGAACTGGCTCCGCTCGTCGTTTGTGGTCGCGGAGGTCGCTCTGGCGCTGATCATCGCTTCGGCGGCGGGGGCGCTGCTGCAGAACCTGATCGGGCTCCAGCGAGTGGAAATGGGTTATCGGCCCGACTCGGTGTTCATCGCCCGATTGTCGCTGCCGCCTAAGCAGTACGCTTCACCAGCCAAACTGGCCCAATTCACTTCGGAGATGTCAGCCGCGCTCGCCGGCCGGTCTGAGGTGCTCGCCGCGGGCGGAACTACCCTGGCCCCGCTCAGTGGAGCACTCGCCTCGATTCCCTTTGCTCCGGCCGATCATCCGCCGGCCGAGCGGCGCGACTGGCCCTCGGCCACCTTCCAGTCGATCTCTTCGGGATATCTCACGGCCATCGGTGCCCGACTGATCGCCGGCCGGTCAATCGAAGATGATGATGATGTCGCGGCACCACCGGTCGCGGTGATCAACCGGGCGATGGCCGAGAAGCACTTTGCGACCGGCGGAGCGGTTGGCCGGGAATTGCTGATCGATGACAATGACACCGGGCCGCGCCGGGTGACCATCGTCGGAGTGGTCGAGAACCTGCGGGACATCGATCTCGACCAGCCGGTGAAGCCCGGTGTTTTCATCTCACTGAAGCAGGTCCATCCGGACGGCGCGGGGTTCGCCGCGGCGATTCAGTTCTGGGCGGTGCGGGTTCGGGGGAAGCCGGGGTCGTTTGGTCCCGGCTTCACCCAGCTGCTTCGCCGGGTAGATCCCTCGGTCGCGACCGCCGGTCTTTCCGATCTCCGGGCTTATGTGGACGCGATGATCGCACCGCGGAGCTTCAGCGTCGGATTGCTGGGAACTTTCACGTTCATTGCGCTACTGCTGACTACCATCGGAGTGTACGGGATCGCGGCCTACACCGTGGAGCAGCGGCGGCGGGAGATCGGGGTGCGGATGGCGCTGGGCGCATCGCCTCAGAGCATCGTGGGACTGATGCTGGGCCGAACCCTGCGATTGGCGGGGATCGGCGTCGGGCTGGGTCTGGTGGGGGCTTGGCTTGTCGGTGGCGTGATGTCGCGGATCATGTTCGGTGTCACCGCGGGGAGCCCGATGGTGCTCGCTGCGGTCAGCGCCCTGCTTCTCTCGACTGCCCTGCTGGCTAGCTGGCTGCCGGGTCTTCGCGCCTCGCGCCTGGATACCTCGGAGGTGCTGTCCAACGATTGGTGAGACCTTTGTCTCCCCCACCGATTGCGGCAAGCTCACGCTGAGTGACAGGATTGACAGGATCAAAAGGATGGTATCTGGATAACAATCCCATCATCCGCTGAATCCTTTGATCCTGATCTTACCCAAGGCAGCCTGATGCCAGGACAAGTCCGCATTCTTGGCTGGCGGCCGCGCCGCCACCTTACAGCTCAGTTGCGTCCGAAGGTGGTAATCGCTTCCGCCGCGGCTTCCTGAAGCAGTCGAGCGATGCCGGGTGGCGGCGAGAAGGTGTAGCCGGACGGTCCAACAACCTCCACCGTCGATGGGAGGTCGGTGGCCGGCTTGCCGGTGAGTTGAGAGACCATTCCCAACGCCACCAGATAGGTCCCCATCACAGTCGGATGAAGCCCGTCCGGCCCGTAGAGCTCCAGCGTAGAATCCCTGCGCCAGGCCGCCAGCCACGCCTCGCTGGCGGGGAAAAGCATTCCATGCAGTGAATCGGCGGCTGCGGTGTAAGACTCCCGAGCGGCTTCGTAGGCAAACAGGCGGGCCTTCTCGGGCCAGACACTGTAGAACGCCGCCCGGGCTCCGGCGCTCCGGATGATTGGCCCGAAGCGGCCGGCATACTCGAGAAGGTTGACCCGGCTCTCCGGCAGGGACGAAGGTCCTTGCTGCAGGATCACCACATCCCACCGGTGGGCCTCAAGCCTGGACCGCGCAGTCCCATCGTTCCAGTGATCCTCCAGGCTTACTCCACCAGCGACTACTGACGAGACATCCAGGTGGACCCCGACCTGGCTCGCCATCGCCTCCACCATGCCGGGAAGGTCGTTCACGTAGGTGTAGCTGTTTCCGATGAATAGGATCTGGCTGGGCTGAGACTGGTCAGGCAACAGGTCGCTGGCAGTAGTGCAGGACAGGACCAGGCCGAGACTGACAACCAGTAGCTTCAGTTTCTGCTCCATCATCGACCTTTGGGTTGGACTAGCCGAAGGTGCCGAGGCCGCCTCCCCTCGGTGCAGTGAAACCGGGAAAGACTGCACTGACATCGCGCACACCGAGATGGCCTTGCAGTACTTCGCTGAACAAGACTCGGAAATCGGTGGTGACCGCCAGGTCGCGGCCTTCGTAACGGCTGGCTTCGTCCAGTCCGGGCCAGCGGCCCAGAACTCTTCCGCCCTTCACCGCACCACCCATGATCAGCATAGCAGTTCCGTGACCGTGGTCGGTACCGGCGGAACCGTTTTCTCTCACCGTCCTACCGAATTCGGACATTGTAAGGATCACCACATCCTGCATTCGTTCGCCCAGATCGATGGCAAATGCAGCGAGTCCCTCAGCCAACTCGGTGAGTCGGGCACTCAGCTGACCCTGGTCCGATCCCTGAGCTACGTGGGTATCCCATCCGCCTACATCGGCGAAGGCGATCTCCACTCCCAGATCTGATTTGATCAACTGGGCGATCTGAGCGAGCGAACGGCCGAATTTCCCGCGCGGATAGCTGGCACCGGCGGCGGGAGAGTAGATCTCGGGCTTGAGACTTTCCAGCATCCGAACGGCCTCGAATCCCTCGCTGGCCGATCCGGCGAGGAGCCCGGTGCCGGCGCCCTGGTACATCGCTTCGAAGGCGCGGGTGAGCCGGTCTTTCGCGGCCGGCTGCCGGGCCCGAATGCCGAAGGCCTGGAGGTCGTCGATGGCAAGTGAGGGTGCCGAGCCGGCCAGGATTCTGGGCAGCTGAGGACCGAACGCCACCGCCCGGAACGGGGTCGACTGGTGCTCGACCTGATGACGGCAGGCCCGATTGAGCCACCCATCGGGAGTCGCCTTGAGACCAGGCGTCCCGCTTTCCATATAATCCTGCGCGTCGAAGTGGCTGCGGGTGCTGTCGGGAGAGCCGATCGCGTGGATGGCCGCCAGACTCCGGCCATCCCAGAAGGGCTTGAGCGGGGCAAGGGCAGGATGCAGACCGAAATGGCCGTCGAGATCGATGACTTTGTCCCGGGGGATCGCAATCCGGGGCCGGTCCCGGTAGTAGGCCGGCTCACCGTGGGGGACCAGCATGCTCAATCCATCCACCGCGCCGCGCTGGAACAGACAGACCAGCACTGGACCTTTGCGGCCATCGGCCTTTCTCGGCGCTGCATACGCCGCGCGTTCGAGAAAGAGGGGGTCGAGTCCCAGGCTCACCAGGGCCAGACTGCCGGCCCGGACAAAAACGCGGCGTGAAATAGGCATTCTGCCTCCGGAGTAGAACGTCATCCTGACCGACCCGAGCATCGCGAGGGGAGAGAAGGATCCTTCGATCGCTACGCGATCTCAGGAGGACGGGTCGCTCCGTCTATTGTCTCTGAAACTCCGGACTTCCCAAAGCGAGGCCGATCGCGAGCGAGCGCGCCGCTTCGGCATTGCCCGCATCCTCCAGCTCGCGAGCGATCGCCTTTCGGGTGGTCCGGCTCATGCTGCCGGCGAAGAGCTTCTGGTCGATTGCGTCCAGCATCTCGGCATTCGACAGGTTCCCGGCCGCGAGAGGATCGAGGTTCGGCTCGGCCCCCTTCACCTTCCCGCTGCTCAGCGCCACCGCCAGGTTCATCCGTTCCAGCAATGCGCCGCTGTTGACCCAATCGTCTTCTCGTTCGGGATACCCGGCCGGGGACGATTGGCGGAACAACGGTTGTCCCAGCCGGCCGACCGCCTGAGCCAGGGCTGGGAGGGTATCCGGTTGAATGGACAGCGCCCGTGCAGCACTGGCCACGAATTCGAGGGGAGACTTCACCTTGGAGTTGATGGCCCGAGGAGACCAGAAGTCGGGTGAATGCACAATGGCTCGAAGCACTGCGAGGATCTCTCCGTCCGATGCTTTCCAGGCCCGCACCGCCTCGTCTACACAGCCGTCGGGAGGATCATCGGCCACCAGCCGGGCGCAGAGCTTCCGGCTGAGGTGGTGCATCGTGGCGGGATGATTGGCCAGCAGCTTGATGAGCGTCTTTCCCTCGCCCTCCCCGCCGCCGGCCGGGAAGTTCACGCCCAGCACGTCCTTGGCTCCTGCATCGTGAGCCCAGCTGTGGTACTCGAATCCAGTGCCGCGGTTGGGTGGACGCATGCCCCACCCTGTAAGGATTCTGGCAACTTCAGTCACGTCATGCTGGCTGTAGCCGCCATCGACGCCTAACGTGTGCAGCTCCATCAGCTCCCGGGCGTAATTCTCGTTGATGCCGGTTGGCATCCGGGCCTGCTGCTCCGGCCGCATCCGCTGCACTCGACGACCGCCCGGCGTGGCGCCGGGTTTGACGCTGCGGACATTGTCGAGATAGAAAAGCATGGCGGGGCTCCGGGCTGTGGCCTGCAGCAGATCTTCGAACCTTCCCAGTGCCATCGGCCGAATAATCTGGTTGATGAACTCCGGCAGTAGCGCCCGGTCGATTCCCTTGTCGAGATAGATGTTGAAGTGATTGGTCCAGAAGTCCGTCATCACTTCCCGCAGCTGGTCTTGCGCGGTGACTGCCCGAACCACGGCGAGTTGCTGAAACTGGACCAGCTCCCGGCCCGGCCCTTTCACGTCAGGACCGCGACTCATCCCGGTATCTCCCCGCTCCTGCTGCTGCCGTCGGGCCCGGCGGGCGTCCTCGATTCGGCCGGCCAGGGCATCCGCCTCAAAGCGCCTCAGGGCGAACTCGCCCTCCCGGTCGCTCAGGGCCGGATCCGCTGGGCGTGACCGGCTCAGCAGCCGGTCGGCCCAATGGAGGGCGCCTTCCCGCATGACTGCTTCGATTTGCCCGGGAGTTGGCCCAAAGGCCATACGGTTGAGGACATGGCGGGCGGAGTCGGCGGGAGTGACGGTTTGCTGCGCTGTCAATTGTGACAGGGCACACAATGACAGGAGCAGCGGAAGGGCAGGATGTCGCATATCATGACTGACGTTGACCGGTACCCAATGTTAGCTTCCTGCCCGCGCTGAGACCGGGTTTCCTCCACGAAGGTATGAGTTGACCGAGTTTATTGGTGTCTGGGTGCAGCTTGGCGCTACGGTGCTCTTGCTCACCCTCTTCTATCTGCTGGCCCGGCACGCCGGCTCCCGACCTTACTTCATCCGATGGACCGGCGCCTGGCTGGCGATGTTCGCAGCCATCGTTGCGGTTTCCCTGCGTTACCTGCTTGCCCCGTCGCTCTTTCCGGCAGGCGAGCCGGTGCCGGTGATGGTAACGGCGCCCCTCCACGGCCTCTATCTCTTCGCCAAGTTCCTCCATCTCTGGTTGCTGCTCTCGGGAACCTGGCTCCTGTGTCGGGGCCAGACTCTTCCCGGCCGGCCGGTGGTTTGGCTGACCGGCGCGGCGGCGCTATCAATTGCCAGCGCGGCCGGCTCGGCCAGTCTCCGCTCGGTCATGCCGATCCAGAGCGTGGTGGCGGTGGCGACCTTCCTGGTCTGTGCTGCTCTGCTGCTGTCGAGCCGGACTCCCCGGAGATCACTGGGGACCCAGTTCACCGGCGCGGTTTTCGTCGCGCTTGCCATCCTCTGGCTGGCCTACGGCACCCTGTTCACCTATCGGATTCTTTCACCCGGTCAGCTGCAGGACCTCGCGATTCTCTTTACCCGGGTGAATTCGTTCCTGGATGCCGGGCTGGAAATGCTGCTCGGCTTCGGCATGGTGGTAACTCTGCTGGAAGACGCCGAGCGGGAAGCCGAGATTGCCAAAGCCGAGCACATCGCCGACATGGCGGATGCCGAGGCCCGTCGGGCCCAGGCGCTCAGGATCGAAGCGCTGGGCCGGCTGGTCTCGGGTGTGGCGCACGAGCTGAATAATCCGCTGGCCTCGATTCTCACCTTCAGTGAACAGCTGATCAGCGAACGTCCCGCGGCCGAGATCGCCGGACCTCTCGGAACTATCAGAGACCAGGCTCAGCGGGCCCGCGCTATCGTGCGCGATCTGCTGACCTTCGTGCGGCGGCGGGACGAGAACTGGGAGCCGGCCGATATCGCGGAGCTGGTCGATCGGACCGTCCGGGCGCTCAATGTCCATCGCCAACGGCTGGGTGTGACCCTTTCGGTGGAGCTGGCGCCCGGTCTTCCCACCTTGCTCTGTGCCCCCACTGCGATCGAACAGGTGCTGACCAATCTGCTCGACAACGCCATGCGGGCGGCCCCGGGCGGGCAGGTTCACCTGGTCGCCAAGCGGGATGATCGGGGGGTCACCTTTGTGGTAAGCGACAACGGCGCCGGCATCCCGGCCGCCAACCTCACCAGGATCTTCGAACCGTTCTTTACCACCCGGGCCCAGGGCGAGGGGACTGGACTGGGTTTATCGGTGTCGCTGGGCATTGTCGAGCAGCACCGGGGAACTCTGGTCGCCCGGAACGGCGATGGTGGCAAAGGGGCAATCTTCGAGGTGTGGTTGCCCCTCGCGGCACCCAGCCGTCCCGCCACGGAAGCGTCAACCCCTTCGCTTGCCCGGCTGGAAGGTCCACCAGGGAAGGTGCTCATCATCGACGATGAGGCCCCCTTCCGGGCCAGTGTGCGGCGAGTGTTCGAGCGGTGCGGCTGGTCGGTGCGGGAAGCAGACGATGGTGCAGTGGCGCTCGAGGTCCTCAGCACCACCGCGAGCGATACCCGCTTCGATCTCATTCTCTGCGATCTGAAAATGCCGGGGGTCTCCGGCATGGAAGTTTATCGCTCGGTCCGGAACTCCCGCCCCGAGTTACTGCCCCGGCTGGTCTTTGCCTCGGGCGATACCGCCTCGGACGAGACCGCGGCATTTCTCGAATCCACCACCTGTCCGGTGCTGGAGAAACCCTTTGAACTGGCCGAACTTGCGACCGTGGTGGCGCGGGTCCGTTCCGGTTCAGTCACCACCTGATCCTGCCACCCCGGCCGCGCCCTGTCGGAAGCGCCGGTCCCCCGCTGTCACTCTGACCGAAAACTCAGCCTTACGGACGGCACGCCGGGTGCACAAGGCCCCGGCGTGCCGGTCAGATGTATCGGCTCCGGCGGGCGAGCGGGCTCCGGCGCTCCCCAGCCGCCCCTTACGCAACGGATTCCCTGGCCCCGGAGTCAAAGTACGGAGGTTGTCCCATGTCGATGCTGATCACCCGTCGTGGCCCGCTGGCTGATGTCCGTCGGCTGAACCATGTGCTGGATCAGGCCTTCAATAGCTGGCCCTTTGCCAATGGCTCGCAGACCTTCGCCCCCTCGGCCTGGGTTCCCGCGACCGACATCGTGGAAGAGGCGGATGGGGTCCGGATCGCGCTGGAGCTGCCCGGCCTCAAGCCGGAGGACGTCAAGATCACGCTGGAGAATTTCGTCCTGACCGTGCGGGGCGAGAAGAAGCAGATCGCGGAGGAGAATGGCAAGGTCTATCGGTATGAGCGGGTTTACGGCTCGTTCGAGCGCTCCTTCACGCTGCCCAACACGGTGGACGCCGAGAAGGTGAGTGCCTCATTCGAGAACGGCGTGCTGACGGTGTCGATTCCCAAGTCGGAGAAGGCCAAGCCGCGGGAGATCCAGGTCAAGGTGAGCTAGGGTTGCTCCCTGGACTTCTGTTGAAGTGATAGCTGAGAAAACTCCCCTGCAACGTTGTCGCAGGGGAGTTTTGCTATGGGCGAAGGGCTATCGACTCGATAGCCCTCAGCTCTCAGCCCTAAGCCGGTCAATACCACCCGATCGGCGCCTCATCCAGATTGACGTAAATCTGCTTGGTCTCCAGATACTCCTCCACGCCCCAGTGCCCCAGTTCCCGGCCAAAGCCTGACATCTTGTAGCCACCCCAAGGGGCTTCCAGCATGGTCGGCTGCATGTGGTTGACCCACACGACGCCGGCTTCCAGCTGCTTCACTACCCGGAAGGCCTTGAATATGTCGCGGGTCCAGACCGCCGCGGCCAGACCGTAGGGCGTGGCATTGGCGATCCGGAGTGCATCGGCCTCGTCCTTGAACGGAATCACACTCATCACCGGCCCGAAGATCTCTTCCTGGGCGATCCTGGCGCTGTTGTCGACATCGTAGAAGATGGTCGGCTCGACATACCAGCCTTTGCCTGACGGCGCACCGCCGCCGGCCGCCACCTTCGCTTCCTTCTTTCCGATCTCCTGGTACTTCCGCACCCGGTCGCGCTGCTCGGCGCTGACCAGCGGGCCCATCTTGGTGTCCCGTTCGATGCCGGGACCCACTTTGATGTTTTTCGCCTTGGCGGCGCAGGCATCGACGAACTTCCGGTAGATATCCTGCTGCACCAGCACTCGGCTTCCGGCCGAGCAGACTTCGCCCTGGTTGATGAATACTCCGAAGAGAGCGCCATCGACCGCGGCTTCGAAGTCGGAATCGGCGAAGAAGATGTTGGGCGACTTGCCGCCCAGTTCGAGGGAGACCCGCTTCAGCTGATCGGCCGCGTTCCGCATGATCAGTTTGCCTACCTCGGCCGAGCCGGTGAAGGCGACTTTCCGGATATCGGGGTGAGTGACGATCGGCCCGCCGGCCTCCGGCCCCATGCCGGTGATCACGTTGATCACGCCCGGCGGCAAACCGCAGGCTTCAAAGTCCCTGGCCAGCTCGAGCAGAGTAAGCGGAGTCTGCTCGGCAGGCTTGATCACCACGCAACACCCCGCCGCGATGGCCGGGCCGAGTTTCCAGGCCGCCATGGCCAGCGGGTAGTTCCAGGGAATAATCTGCCCGGCAACACCCATCGGCTCTTTCACCGCCAGGACCATGGCGTTGGTGGGAACCGGGATGACCTCGCCGTTGAGCTTGGTGGCCAGCCCGCCGTAGTACTCGAAGCAGGTCACGCAATCGTCCATGTCGTACTCCGACTCGACGATCGGCTTGCCGGAATTGAGGGTCTCGATCCTGGCCAGCTCATCGCGGCGGGCCCGGATCCGGTCGGCGATGCGGAAAAGCACCCGGCCGCGCTCCTGGGCCGAGGTGTTCTTCCAGCCGCCGTAGAACGCGGCCTTGGCCGCTTCAGCAGCCGCGGCGACATCGGCAGCTTCACCCGCGGGGCAGGTGGCGATTACCTGCTCGGTGGCCGGGTCGTAGACGTTGAAGGTCTTGCCGCTTTTCGCGTTGACGAATTTTCCGTTAATAAACATCTGGTAAGCCGTCATGATCAGTTGCCTGATGTCGATGGTGGAACTTGAGAGTACAGCTTTTTGAACGTTCGTCCAGAGTAGGGTTTGTTCGTCTTGCTCAGGTGGACTGGTACTTAGGGAAGGTTGGGTATTCACCACAGAGACACTGAGAACACAGAGACTGCCACGGAGGCATCGACTCAGTGCGGAGCTCGGCTCGCACCTTGAATTATCAGTCTGGGGGTGAACTAATCGAAGCGCGGAGAGCCTCGCCCAACGATTAGTTCAACCAAGAAATCGTTGCTTGGTTTCGAAGTGATCTGATCTGGCAGTGATGCCCTCTGTGGCCCTCTGTGTCCTCTGTGTCTCTGTGGTGAAAACCACGCAGAGGCTGGTCTTGCGACCAGCCATCCACGTCCACCGAAACTCAGCCGTCCTTCAGGATCTCCCGCGCCGCATTGTACCCGCACGCCCCCATCACTCCGCCACCCGGATGGGTCGCGGCGCCGCAGAGATAGAGATCCTTGATCGGAGTGCGGTAGTCGGCGTAGCCCGGCACTGGCCGCATGAAGCTGAGACTCGAGAGCGACATGGTGCCCTGCATGATGTTCCCGCCGGTCAGCCCGTAACGCTTCTCGATATCTGCCGGTGAAAGCACTTCGTAATTGAGCACCGACTTCCGGAAGTTGGGGGCGTACTCTGTCATGAGATCAATACAGCGCTCGGCGTAGCGCTTCTTGTTCTCCTCGAGGGTTCCTGCATCCGGCGCCAGCTTGTAGGGGAAGTACTGGGTGAACATCGACATCACATGCTTGCCCCTGGGTGCCACGGTGTCGTCGAGCGACGAAGGAATAGTCGCTTCGATGATCGGGTTGTCCGAGATGTAGCCGTACTTGGCCTTGTCGTAGGCCTTCTCGATGTAGTCCCGGGTGGGGCAGAGGTGGATTGTGCCGCGGTGCTGCGGACCCGGCTGGTTGCCCGGCAGACAGGTGAAGTCGGGCACCTCGGAGAGGGCCAGATTGATCTTGGCGCTGCCGCTGGCGTAGTCGAGGTGCTTGATCGAATCGGCGAACTCGGTCGGCAGCTGCTTCGGATCCATCAAGTTCAGAAAGGTGACATTGGCGTCGACCCCCGAGATCACCTTCTTCGCCCGGTACTCGCTGCCGTCCTGCAGGGCCACGCCGACCGCGCGCCCATTCTCGATCAGAATCTTCGCCACCGACGCGTTGGTCTTGATCTCGGCACCTTTCTCCTTCGCCGCCGCAGCGATGGCATTGGACAGCCCGCCCATTCCACCGCGGACGTATCCCCAGACTCCCCGCACCCCGTCGCATTCGCCCATCACGTGATGGAACAGCACGTACGCGGTGCCAGGCATGGAGGGCGTCGCAAAGGCGCCGATAATGGCGTCAGTGGCGATGGTCGCCTTCAACTCTTCCGACTCGAACCAGCGATCCAGGATCGGGTTGGCCGCGCCGGTCAGAATTTCGACTGCCTTCTGGCCGTCGGTGCCGAGCTTCCGGAAGGCCAGCCCCATCTTGAGCAGCTGGATCAGGTTGCCGGGCGACATCGACCAGGGGTTGGGCGGAGTCTGGATCAGAGTCGGCTCGAGAAAGTCGGCCACCCGCTCCAGCATCGCCTCATACCTGGGAAGTGCCTCCGCGTCCTTCCTGGAGAACTTGGAGATCTCCCGATGGGTCATGTCCTTGTCCGGCCCCATCAGGAGGTAGCGGCCGTCGGGGAAGGGCGTAAAGCTGGAAGGGCTTCGGGGCAGCATGGCAAAGCCATGCCGCTTGAGTTCGAGATCGCGGATGATCTCGGGGCGGAACAGACTGTTGACGTAGCTGGCGGTAGAGACCTTGAAGCCGGGCCAGAGCTCTTCGGTGACGGCGCAGCCGCCAACCAGCTCCCGGCGCTCCAGCACCAGGACCTTGCGGCCGGCTCGTCCGAGGTACGCGGCGGTGACAAGGCCGTTATGGCCGCCGCCGATGATGATGGCGTCGTAGGTCGTAGGCATGTCGATATTCAGAGTTCGAGTATTAGACGGTCGAGACGGTCAGGACGGTCCAGACGGTCGAACAATCAACGACAAACGAAACGCAGGTTTCCCCGACCGTCTCGTCCGTCTCGGACGTCTCGACCGTCTCCTCAGTCACCACTCGTCCTTGTCCAGCCGCATCCCGACTCCGCTCTGGAGCGAGTGCAGCGAGCAAGCCACTCTTGACGCCATGTGACCCCACGCTAGTTTTGACCATTCCAGTATTTGGAACGGCGTTCCAATAATCTGTGGTACGGTCCCGGGTTTGGGAAGCCCCGGCCCCCGGCGCCACTCGGAAGGAGATCCGGCCCATGACCGCGGTGAATTACACCCCCAGGAAGCTGGCCCATGATGGCCAGCGGACCCTGCCGCAACCCTACTTCACCGATCCCGCCATTCTGGCCCTGGAGAAGGAACGGCTCCTTCTCAATGGCTGGGTGGCGGTCGGGCGGGCCGAGCAGGTGGCCAAGCCGGGCGCCTACTTTCTGGCCGATGTCGCAGGCCAGAGCATCATCGTCCTGCGAGACAAAACCGGGGCCATCCGCGGCTTCTACAATACCTGCGCCCACCGGGGTAGCCAGATCTGTGAGGAGCACCAGGGTCAGCTGTCGGGCACTCTCCAGTGTCCCTATCATGCCTGGACCTATTCCCTGGATGGCCAGCTGATCGGTGCCCCCTCGACCAACGACCTGGAGGGCTTCTCCAAGAGTGACTGGCCCCTCCGGCCGGTGGCAGTGGGTATCTGGGAGGGATTCATCTTCCTCAACCTCTCACCGATGCCTGAGGAGTTCGAGCAGTACATGGCGCCGGTATGGGACCGCTTCGTCCGTTTCGGCACCAGCGAACTCCGGCTGGGCAAGACCATCGACTACGTGGTGAAGGCCAACTGGAAGCTGATCGTCCAGAACTACTCCGAGTGCTACCACTGCGCGCTGGTGCATCCGGAGCTGACCAGGCTCACCCCTCCCACCGGCGGCGAGAACGATCTGACCGAGGGCCCCTTCCTCGGCGGCTACATGGATCTCAACAATCCCACCGGCAGCATGACGATGTCGGGCCGGGCCTGCGGTCTCCCGGTGAGCGGTGCGCTGCCGGCCGAGGATCACAGCCGGGTGTATTACTACTCGCTGATGCCCAACATGCTGTTGAGTCTGCATCCGGATTATGTGATGTACCACATTCTCTGGCCCCGCAGCACCAATGAGACGGTGATCTCCTGCAGCTGGCTCTTCCATCCGAAGACCCTGACCGATCCCGGTTTCGATATCAATGACGGAGTCGAGTTCTGGGATCTGACCAACCGGCAGGACTGGCACGTCTGCGAGTTGAGCCAGGCCGGTATCGAATCGCGCGGATATCGGCCGGGGCCGTATTCCCACCGGGAGTCGATTCCCGCGTCGTTCGACCGGTACTATCTCCGGGCCCTGGGCCACAACGGGGCCGCCTGAGCGCTCCCACTTCCGTGCGGCCGCGGGGTGGGCGAACCACGCGCGCCGAGGCTCCCCATGGAGCCCAGGCGGTATGGCGCGCCTTTACGATTCTCAACGGTTTCACCGACGCTCGGCCTAACTGGACCCTGGCGGAGGTCGCGAGAGAGCAACGGCTCTCCAAGCCGACCGCGCTGCGGATTCTCAGCGCCCTCGAACTGGCCGGCTTCATCGCCCGGACCGGCCCGGCCGGCGAATACCGGCTCGGCACTTCGGCGATCGAACTGGGCGCCCGGGCCCAGCGGGCCACTTCGGTTCTGGCGGCGGCCCGCCCGGAGCTCGAATGGCTGGCCCGCGAGAGCGGCGAAACCAGCAGTCTCGAAGTTCTCCACCAGGGCGAGACCCTGATTCTCGACGAAGTGCACGGCCCCCATCTGTTAGGCACGACCCCCTCAATCGGGACCCAGTGGGCGGCCCACACGACCTCTACCGGGAAGGTACTGCTGGCCGCCGCGCGGGCGGGAACGCTGGAACCCTCCCAGGTTGCCCAGGCCCGGAGCGATACCTCGCTCCGGCGATTCACCGAGCGGACCATCACCAGCAAAGTTGCCCTGGAGACCGAGCTCGATCGGGTCACCGAACTGGGGTATGCCTCAGTGGTGGGCGAACTGGAACCGGAGTTTGTGGCGGTGGGTGCCCCGGTGAAGAACCACCTGGGTCAGGTAGTTGCGGCGATCAGCGTCGGCGGTCCGGCCAGCAGGCTTCGGGGAGACCCTCGGCAGCGGAGTATCAAGCTGGTGGTGCAGGCCGCTGGTCGGGTGTCCGAACGGCTAGGGTATCTCAAGGTGAGGGGCTGATAACTAAGGGCTAATAGCTATGGCCTTGGCACCTTAGCTCTCAGCTCTCAGCGATAGGCCACCTAGGCGCCCTGCTTCCTCCGTCCGGCCCGGGCCGTTCGGGCCCGCCATAGCCGCTTGGCGGCCGGCTCCAGCAAGAGAGTCTTGAGGATGTGACGGGTCGCCGGGGTGGAAGCTCCGGCGAGTTTTGCTGTTGCACCGAGTGACGCGGCCGCGGGTTGACGCAGAGCCCGAAGAATGGCGAGCGGGTCGGCCGGCGCCTTGCGGCGGGCCTGGGCGGGGGTGAGGTAGCCTTCCTGTTTCAGGATCCGCCTAACGGTCTGAATCGACAGTCCCGCGGCAGTGGCGACTTCGGCCAAAGTGGCGCCGGCGCTCATGAACCCGGCCCAGAGCGCGGCCCGCGCGGCGCGGTACTCTTCCCGTGAACCGAAGGTTGCCCGATCAAATCGCCGCCCACCGAGCAGTTCAGGGGCCCGCGGCTCGGGCCGGCTGGGTCGAGAAGTCTTGGAAGACATGGCTTGGGGGCTCAGGAGGTCCGGATCGCGGGGAAGATGCTACGTCGCGAAGCCGAAGTCCGCAATCCTTATCACAAACGCGAATCATTATCCGCAGATTAACGCAGATTTGCGCAGATCAACCCCTGCGTCCGTTTGGCTATGCTCTTTCATATTTGGTACCAAACACTTCCGTCCGGATTGTGATGTTTGGTCATGGCTGGCGAAGACCCTCAGACATTCGCGGTGATCGGAGCGGCCATGGAGGTGCACCGGATACTGGGACGCGGTTTTCTGGAAGCGGTCTACCATGAGGCTCTATGTCAGGAATTGGTTGAGCGACAGGTTCCGTTCCGTACTGAGGTTGCGTTGCCGGTGTACTACAAAGCCACATGCCTGACGATTTCCTACCGGGCCGATCTCGTGTGCTTCGATAGTTTGCTGGTTGAGCTTAAGGCGCTAAAGACGGTGGGAGGTGCCGAACTCGGGCAAACAATCAACTACTTGAAAGCAAGCCGACTGCAGAAAGCACTTCTGATCAACTTCGGCGGAAAGAGTCTCGAGTACCAACGTTTGGTTCTCACCAGAACCGGAAAGTAATTTGCGCTCATCTGCGTTAATCTGCGGATGATCGGTGTCATCGGTGGATGGCTACTCCGAGACTTCGCGAGTGAGTCTGGCCCAGAGGACGATGACACAGACCGACAAAGCAAACACCACCGTCGCCGCGGCGTTCACTTCCGGCGTGATCCCTCGTCGCAGCAAGCCCCAGATCTGCAGCGGGATGGTGTTCTGCCGGCCGATCAGGAAAAATGTCACCGCGATCTCATCGAGGCTCAGAGTGAACACCAGCAGGGCACTGCCCAGGACTGCGGAGCGGATCACCGGGAGCGTCACATTCCAGAAGGTGAGCCATTCGTTGGCGTAGAGATCCTGGCTGGCTTCTTCCAGGACTCGGTCGAAGCGGCGGAGCCGGGCATACACCTGGGTCACGACCACCGAGGTGAGTGCGGCGCCGTGGCCCAGCACGACCGGCCAGCCCGGTATGATGGGGAACCCGCTGGAGAGGGAGAGCCCAACGAACGAGAAGAAGGTGAGCAGCGCAACACCGGTGATCACTCCCGGCAGAATCAACGGCAGCAGTACCAGCCGTTCGAAGACCGCTTTGCCGGGGAAGTTGAGCCGGTCGAGGGCAAATGCACCTGGCACCCCAACACCCAATGCAATGAACGTCGCCATCAAGGCCAGCTTGAGACTGGCGATCGCGGCGTCAATCAGACCCCGGTCTTCCAGCAGGGCGCCGAACCAGCGGAAAGTGAACGGCTTGAAGGGCCAGGCCACGATGTTGGCGTCGTGGAAGGCGTAGAGCACAACAACAGCGAGCGGCAGATAGATGAAGAGGAAGACGGCCGCCCCGGTGAGCCACAGGGAAACCGTCAGGCGGTCAGGCGGTCGGCCGGGCGTTGAAGTATTCATGCGTGCAGCGATCCCCTTCCTACTGCCGTTCCTTGACCCCCGGCCCGCCCGGCCGCCTGACCGCCGGCGTAGTTCATCCGATCTTCGATCTTCCGCGCCAGCGTCAGCAGGACCAGCGTCATGCCCAACATCACCACCGAGACCGCCGCGCCCAGCGGCCAGTTGTAGGCCACTCCGAACAGACTGACCACCAGATTGGAGACCATCAAGGCGCTGTCATTGCCCCCCAGCAGTACCGGTGCGATGAAATCACCCATGCTGAGCACGAACGCGAAAGTGCACCCGGCCACGACCCCGGGGAGCGAGAGCGGAAGCACCACATTCCGGAAGGTGGCCCAGCGGCTGGCGTAGAGATCCTGACTGGCTTCCTTGTAAGCCTGAGGGATCGCCTCCAGCACCGCGTAGATCGGCATCAGGGTGAACGGGGTGTAGATGTGGATCAATGCCAGCATCACCGCCCACTTGCTGTAGAGCAGCATGGTGAGCGGCTCCTGGATGACCCCGATCGACATCAGGAAACCGTTGAGAATTCCTTCCTGCCCCAGAATGATCTTCCAGGCATAGGCCCGCACCAGATAGCTGACCCAGAGCGGAATGATCACTGCCATGTAGAGCAGGTTACGGTGCTTCTTGACCTTGAACGCCAGCAGGTAGGCCAGGGGATAGGCCAGCAGCAGTGAGGCGATGGTTACCTGCAGTGCGATTCCGGCCGAGAACAGGATGGTGTGCGGGTAGAGCGCAGTTCCAAACAGCCGGCCGTAGTTCTCCAGCGTGAGTTCATGAGTCAGCTGGCCATTCTTGAGCCGGAAGAACGAATGGGCGAACAGAAACAGGTAGGGCAGGAGCAGCAACACCGTCACCCAGCCGACCGGGAGTGCGGCGCCGATGAGGGTTCGGAGCCTCGGGCTGGCTCGGAGCTTATCCAGGACGGACAGACGGACCGGCGGAGGGACGGCCAGTTCTTCAGTCGCCGACAATGGTCCCTCGCTCGGCGTCCCAGGTAACCGTCAGGCTGCTGTCCGGAGTCGGAGGTGCCGATCCCGAGGGCCAGTGGAGCACCAAAGGCTTGTCGCCGGGGAGAGTCGTGTGGACCCGGGTTACCACTCCAGTGAAGACCACGTCCTTCACTTTCACCTCGAGCCGGATCGGCCCATCCTGCGGGCCGGCCGGTCGAACATGCTCAGGCCGGATGGCGATCCAGGTGGAATTGCCTTGTTCGACCAGATTGGTTTCTCCAATGAAGTCGGCCACGTACCTTGAGGCGGGCTGCTCGTACATCTCCCTCGGTCCGCTCAGCTGAGCGATCTTGCCGTTCCGCATCAGGGCGATGCGGTCCGACATCGTCAGCGCCTCTTCCTGATCGTGGGTGACATACAGAAAGGTGATGCCGAGCTGGCGATTGAGCCGCTTGAGCTCGAGCTGCATCTCTTTGCGGAGCTTCAGGTCCAGCGCGCCCAGCGGTTCGTCCAGGAGCAGCACCCTCGGCCGGTTGACCAGGGCCCGGGCCAGCGCCACCCGCTGCTGCTGGCCTCCGGAAAGCTGTCGCGGCGCCCGTTCTCCAAGATGGCCCAGTTGCACCATGTCGAGCGCCTGCCCAACCCGCTCGGCGATTTCGCCCCGGGCCACTTTCCTCATCCTGAGCCCATAGCCGACGTTGTCCCGCACGCTCATGTGGGGGAACAGGGCATACTGCTGAAAGACAGTATTGAGTTCCCGCTTGAAGGGCGGCAGCTGGGTGAGCTGTTGTCCATCCATCAGGATCTCGCCGCTGGTGGGGTGCTCGAATCCGGCGATCATCCGGAGGGTGGTGGTCTTCCCGGAGCCGGAAGCCCCCAGCAGGGTAAGGAACTCTCCCCGGGCTACCTCGAGCGACACGTTGTCGACTGCGGCGGTGCCGGAGGTGAACCGCTTGGTCAGATTCTTCAGCTGAAGGAGTGGTGTGGTCATTCAGGTGGTTCGGTCTGAGTTACCGCGTGAAAAGTGAAAAGTGAAAAGTGAAAAGTGAACGACTCAGAGGCTCATCCACGTTTCACGTTTCACTTTTCACGTTTCACTAACACGAAGAGCTCAACCTGCTAAGCACTCATTTTGCAGCTTTGACTTCGTTCCAGATCTCCTGATACTTGTCCCGCTTCGAACCCCACTGCCAGAAATTCACCTTCGGTCCGTAGTCCGAGATGTCCTTCTGCAGGGCTGCGGCATCGGGGGCCATGTAGGTCTTGGCGGAGGAGTTGGCCACGTTGTACGCGGTCACATCGGACATCAGCTTCTGGGTGAACGGCTGAGCCGCATACTCCAGCCAGGCGTAGGCCGCGTCGAGATTGCGGGCCCCCTTGGTCAGCACCCAATGATCGGCCCAGGCGGTGGTGCCTTCGCTGGGGATCGTCTCGCCGGCCGGGAACTTGGCCGCCCGCAGCTGGCTGGTCATCAGCGGCCAGCCTTCGCCGGCCACGATTTCTCCGCTCTGGAACAGCTGAGTCATGTCGCCCGCGGTGGCCCAGTACTTCCGGATGTTGGGCTTGAGCTCGAGCATCTTGGCCTTCACCTTGGCCAGATCCTCGTCGGAGAGATTGTACAGCTTGCTGGGATCGGCCGGATCGTCGAGGCCGAGCACCTGGGCCACCATGTAGAGGGTGGCGATATCGTCCTGCATGGAGAGCTTGCCCTTGTACTTCTTGTCCCACAGCTCGGCCCAGCTGGCCGGCGCCGGCTTGACCTTGCTGGTATCGAAGATCATCGGGTTGGGGCCGAAGGCCCACGGCAGGCCATACACCAACGAATCCTTCCGGGCCACCTTGAGATCCCGGAAGCTGGCCATCAGGTCGCCGTAACTGGGAATCCGCTTGAGGTCGAGCGGCTGGGCCAGCCCGGCCTCGATGATCGCCGTGACCGCGTCGGATGAAGGCGAGATCAGATCGATGGTCTCGGCCCCGCCGGCCCGGAGCTTGGTCACCAGGTCGTCGCTCGAGCCCATGTAGGTCGCCGTGACTTTGACCCCGCAGGCCGTCTCGAACGGCTTGGTGAAGAGCGTATCGGTGTAGCCCTCCCACACCATGAAGTTGAGCTCGCCCCCGATCGGCTTGGGGCACAGCTTGGCCAGATAGGTGGCCGCATCGGCCCGCGCGTCGCTGGTGGCCTGGATGGTGATCTTCTGAGTCTCGGCCTTGGGCCCGCCGGCCGCTTTCTCACCACCGCAGCCGGCGAGGGCGAGAACCGATATTGCAACCAGCGTTGATCCACGAGTGAGTGACATGAGCGATATGCCTCGAGTGGGAGTACGCCGCGCCGGCACCATGCACACGACCCCGCCATCGGCCGATGGCGGAATCTCTGCGGGTTGCTGGCATGAGGAAGACTTCACGGAAAGCCGGTACGCTGCCCGATAACCTACACCGCCACCGACGGGATGCAATCGCCACCGGCGGCCGGGTCTATCGTCCCTGCCTGCCGCCAGTAAATTCGAAGCAATCGTCAGGCATTCCGATGCAGGGTAAGGGGGTAGGCCGTTGCTCGAGCGCTTGACCGCGATCGGCGAGATGACTCTGGCCATGAGCCAGGCCTCGACCGTCGAGCAGATCTGTCGCGAGACGCTCCGGGCGGTCGAGCGGGTCCTGGGCGCGCCTCGTGCCTCCATTCTGCTGTTCGACCCGGACCGGGTTCTCCGCTTTAAGGCCTGGAAAGGCCTCTCCGATACCTACCGCCAGGCGGTGGAAGGCCATACCCCTTGGATGCCGGGTGAGCCGGATCCGCTTCCCATTCTGGTTCCCGACGTCGAGCTCGATCCCAGCCTCGCCGATTACCGCCCTATCATGCTGGGCGAGGGAATCCGTTCACTGGCCTTTTTTCCGCTGGTGGCAGGCGGCGGGACCATCGGCAAGTTCATGGTCTATTTCGATGCCCCTCGAGAGTACTCCGCCGAACTGATTCAGCTGGCTCGTAACATTGCGGCCCACGCCGCATTCGCCATCGACCGGCAGCGGGCGGTGGATCAGCTGGAGGGCGAGCGCGGGATGTTCGTCGCGGGACCCACGGTAGTGTTCCGCTGGGAGAACGCTCCTGCCTGGCCGGTCGATTACGTATCGCCTAACATCGCCAGCGTCTTCGGCTGGACCGCCGACGAACTGACCAGCGGCAACCTTCCCTACGCCAGCCTGATTCATCCGGCCGATTTCCCCCGGGTCGTGGCGGAAGAGCAGGAGTTCCTCCAGCAGGGTCGGACCCACTACGAGCACGAGTACCGGGTGCGCCGCCCCGACGGAGAATTCCGCTGGGTCTACGACTTCACCGTACCGGTGCGCGACTCCAACGGAGTCCTCGACCATTTCCGCGGCTACGTCATCGACATCACCGAGCGAAAGGCCGCGGCTGAATCGCTGCGCGATGCCGAAGCCCGGCTGCGGGAGACTCAGCGGCTCGAGAGTCTCGGGGTTCTGGCCGGCGGCATCGCCCATGACTTCAACAATCTGCTGATGGGGATTCTGGGCAATGCCGGTCTGGCCCTCGCCGAGCTGCCCAACCCGTCCGCCCTGTTCGACAACGTCAAAGACATCGAAACCTCGGCCCGCCGAGCCGCCGACCTGACCCGGCAGCTGCTGGCCTACTCGGGCAAGGGAAGGTTCGTGATCGAAAAGATCGATCTCTCCCGCCTGGTGGAGGAATCGACTCGCCTCATTATTCCGTCGCTCTCTCGTCAGGCCAGCGTGGTCTTCGATCTCGCCGCCGGGCTGCGGCCGGTGGAAGGCGACGCCACCCAGCTGCGCCAGGTGGTGATCAATCTGCTGACCAATGCCTCGGATGCTCTGGCCGATCAGCCTGGGACCATCACGGTGCGGATCGGCGTGGTGGAGGCGACCGAAGAAATGTTGAGCAGCGGCGTGACCGGCCGCGGCTTGCCGGCGGGGAGCTACATCGTCTTCGAGGTGCGGGACACCGGTCTGGGCATGGATGAGGTCACAGTCCGCCACATCTTCGATCCGTTCTTCACCACCAAGTTCCAGGGCCGCGGGCTGGGGCTGGCCGCGGTGCTCGGCATCGTTCGAGGCCACCGTGGTGCCATCCAGCTCCACACGGTCCCCGGCCAGGGCACCACCTTCCGGATTCTGTTGCCGGCGGCCGAAGCGAGCGCGACACCGGTGGGCACCACCGATGGGCAGACCGAACCGAAGGGGAGCCGGACTGTGCTGGTGGTCGATGACGAGGCGATGGTACGGAACGTTACCCGCCGTACCTTGGAGCGGGCCGGCTATCGGGTGCTGCAGGCCGAGAACGGCCGGGCCGCGCTGGAGCTGCTCAAGACCGAGCATCAAGATGTCGGGCTGGTTCTCCTCGATCTGACCATGCCCGAGATGAATGGCGAGGAGACCTTCACCCTGATGCACGACTGCTGGCCGGCCCTGAAGGTGCTGCTCTCCAGTGGGTACAGCGCCGATCCGGGCTCCCACCAACAGAGCCGCGACGGTCTGGTCGGGTTCATTCAGAAGCCCTATCTCCCGGCGGAATTGCTTGGAGCGGTAGAACGGGCGTTCGAGGGGTAAGGCTCCCCCGGCACCGCCCTCCCGAGTTTCCCGTTTCCGGCCCAGATTACCTCACCCAATTCTTTCGGAGCAGTACCGCAATGGCTCGTGCTATCCAGCTGGTCACGCCCATTCCCGGCCCCAAAAGCCAGGCCCTCACCGCCCGACGCCAGCAGGCGGTCCCCAAAGGCGTACCGGCCACTACACCGATCGCCATCGTTCAGGCCGATAATGCGGTGGTCACCGATGCCGATGGAAACCGGCTGATCGATTTCGGCGGCGGGATCGGCGTGGTCAACGCGGGTCACCGCAACCCGGAAGTGGTCAAGGCGGTACGGGAACAGCTGGATCACTTCACCCACGTCTGCTTCCCGGTGTCGATGTACGAGCCCTACATCGAGCTGGCGGAGAAGCTCAATCGACTGACCCCGGGCAGCCACGCCAAGAAGTCGTTTCTGGTGAATAGCGGCGCTGAAGCGGTGGAGAACGCCATCAAGGCGGCCCGCAAGTTCACCGGACGCCAGGCCATCGTCTGCTTCGAGCACGGATTTCATGGCCGGACCTACATGGGCATGACCCTGACGGCCAAAGTGAATCCTTACAAGCAGGGATTCGGGCCGTTCGCGCCCGAGGTCTACCGCATCCCCTTCCCCTACTGCTACCGCGAGGGCTGTGTCCGCCCCGATGGAACCTGCAGCATGGCCGATCGGACCTACTTCGATCAGCTGTTCGCCGGAGTGGTGGATCCGGCCTCGGTCGCCGCGGTGATCATTGAGCTCCAGGTAGGAGAAGGCGGATTCATCCCGGCACCGAAGGAGTACATTCAGGTGCTGGCTCAGTTCTGCAAGGATCACGGCATTCTCTTCATCGCCGATGAAATTCAGACCGGGTTCGGCCGCACCGGGAAGCTCTTCGCCTGCGATCACTACGGGCTGGTGCCCGACCTGATCACCACCGCCAAGTCGCTCGCCGGTGGTCTCCCCCTGGCCGCCATCACCGGACGGGCCGATGTGCTCGATGCGGCCCAGCCGGGCGGCCTGGGTGGAACCTACGGCGGCAATCCGCTGGCCTGCGCCGCCGCACTGGCGGTGCTGGAAGTAATGGAAAAGGACAGGATCGCCGATCGGGGTGCCGCGATCGGGGAGAAGCTGCGCAATCGGTTCACGGAGTGGCAGAAGAAAATCCCCCAGATCGGCGATGTCCGTGGACTCGGCGCGATGGTCGCGATGGAGCTGGTAAAGGATCCCGGAACCAAGGCGCCGGCCAAGGAACTGACCGGTAAGATCCAGGCTGAGGCACTCAAGCGGGGCGTGATCCTGCTATCGGCCGGCACCCTGGGCAACGTGATTCGGGTGCTGGTGCCGCTGACGGTGGAAGACGCAGTGCTGGAGGAGGGGCTCGATGTCATGGGCGAGGCGTTGGCTGCTAGCCTCAAAGCGTGAAATGTGAAAAGTGAAAAGTGAAACGGTAGATCGGGGCCGTCTCGCCCGGCTGTATCAGACCGAGCAGGGTCGCTTCGAGAACGACCATCCGAAATCGAAAGCACTCTTCGAGCGGGCGAAGAGAAGTCTGCTCGACGGCGTGCCGATGAACTGGATGGTGAAATGGGCCGGTGGATTTCCCCTCTTCGTGGCCTCGGGCAAAGGCGCCCACTTCACTGACGTGGACGGCCTGGGTTACCTCGATCTTTGCCTGGGCGACACCGGCGCGATGACCGGTCATGCCCCCGCCGCCACAGTCGAGGCGGTCAAACGCCAGGCGGAGCGGGGCTTCACGTTCATGCTTCCGTCGGAAGATCACCTCTGGGTCGCCGAAGAGCTCACCCGGCGCTTCGGACTGCCCTGGTGGCAATTCGCGCTCACCGCGACCGATGCGAATCGCTTCGTCATCCGGTTAGCCCGGATGCTGACCGGCCGGCCCAAGATCCTGGTGTTCAACTGGTGTTACCACGGGACCGTGGACGAGACGTTTGCGACCCTGATCGATGGCCGGGTCGAGGCTCGTTCAGGCAACCTCGGGCCTCCGGTTGACCCATCGGCAACCACGAAGGTCGTCGAGTTCAACGATCTTGCGGCCCTGGAAGCCGCGCTGGCACCGCAGGACGTAGCCTGCGTCCTGGCCGAACCGGCCATGACCAACGTCGGGATCATTCATCCCGATCCCGGGTTCCATGCCGCTCTCAGAGAAATCACCCGAAAGACCGGTACTCTGCTGGTGATCGACGAGACCCACACGATCTGTACCGGTCCCGGGGGATACACCAGAGCTCACAATCTGGCTCCCGATTTCCTGACCTTGGGTAAGCCGATCGGCGGTGGGGTGCCCGGTTCGGTCTACGGATTCTCGGCTCAAGTGGTCGAACGTCTCAAGGGTCGAATCGCCCTGGCCGACTCCGACACCGGAGGGATCGGCGGAACTCTGGCGGGCAACGCCCTGGCGCTCGCCGCCATGCGGGCCACCCTGGAGCAGGTGCTCACCGATGCGGCCTACGCCCGCACCATTCCGCTGGCTCAACGATTCCAGGCCGGGGTCGAATCGGTCATAGCGGAGTTCAAGTTGCCGTGGATCGTCAAACGATTGGGATGCCGGGCCGAGTACTGGTTTCGTCCGACTCCTCCCCGCAATGGCGCTGAGGCCGCGGCGGCGAGCGACTTCGAGCTTGATCGATTCATGCATCTATTCGCCTTGAACCGGGGCATCCTGCTGACCCCGTTCCATAACATGGCCCTTATCGCCCCGGACACCACCGAATCGGATATCGACCGGCATACCGAGGTGTTCCGGGAGAGCGTGGCGGCTCTCGTGGGCTGAGGGCAGTCGTCAGTTATCAGTCGTCAGTCTTCGAGAGAGTGTCATGCACCGCGATACCAGAATCCTCCAGGCCGGTCTCCCCGACCCCCGCACACCCGGCGCCTTCATGCCGGGACCCCAGTTCGCCTCGACGTTCGTCTCACCCGGCGATCCGGCCAATCACGCGTTCACCTACGGCCGCTTCGGCAATCCGACATGGAGTGCCTGGGAGGCGGCTCTGGAGACCCTCGAAGGCGGACCAGCGGTAGCGTTTCCCTCGGGGATGTCGGCCTGCGCTGCGGTGTTTGGAGTCTGTCTCAAGCCGGGCGATACGCTGGTACTTCCCTCGGACTGCTACTACACCACCCGCAACTTCGCCAACACCTGGATCGCTTCGATCGGGGTGAAGGTCAAACTGGCGCCCACAGCCGGTGAGGCTCAGGCCGGGTTGCTCGAGGGTGCCAAGCTTCTCTGGATCGAGACGCCAACCAATCCCGGTCTCGAGGTCTGCGACCTTCGCAAGCTGATCGGGGCCGCCAAACAGGCCGGAGCGCTGGTCGCGGTCGATAACACCACGGCGACCGCGGTCCTGCAGCAGCCCCTCGATCTGGGCGCAACATTCTCGCTCGCTTCCGACACCAAGGCGCTTACCGGTCACTCCGATCTGATACTGGGTCACGTAGCGAGCAAGGATCCCGAGTGGATCACCAAATTGCGGACCTGGCGGACCCAATACGGCGCGATTCCCGGTCCGATGGAAGTGTGGCTGGCCCATCGCTCGCTGGGCACGCTGGCCCTGCGGCTGGCGCGTCAGTGCGAGAACGCGATGGCGCTGGCCGAGCTGCTCCACTCCCGGTCCGATGTGGCGGGTGTGAGGTATCCCGGTCATCCCAAGGATCCGGCCCATCAACTGGCGGCCAAACAAATGTCAGGCTTTGGCGCGGTGCTCAGTTTCGATCTCAAGACCAGGCCGCGAGCCGAAACGTTTCTCTCATCGCTCGAATTGGTGCGGGAGACCACCAGCTTCGGAGGGATCCACTCGACCGCCGAACGGCGGGCCCGCTGGGGCGGCGATCCGGTGAGTGAAGGGTTCATCCGGTTCAGTGCCGGTTGCGAGGCCGCGGTGGATCTGGTGGCTGATGTGGAGCAGGCCCTGAACCGGGCTCGCGGCTAGCGCGTGGATCGGGTTCTCTGGACCGCCACGGCGCGACCCACCGTGGTACCACCGAGCCCGGTTCCGGCGGTGGTCGACGTCGCCATCATCGGCGGGGGCTACACCGGTCTCTCGGCCGCGAGAGCCCTGGCCCGCTCTGGCGCCACCGTTGCCGTGCTGGAGCGCCATGAACTCGGCTCCGGTGCCAGCAGCCGAAATGGTGGGTTTGTCCTGCCCGGCTACAAAGCCGATCTCACTTCTATTGTCAGGCGGCACGGACTCGAACGAGCACGGGCTCTCTTTCAGGCGAGCCTCGCCGCACTCGATCATGTCGAGCAGGTAGTCCGCGACGAAAAGATCGAGTGCCACTGGGAACGACCCGGCACCGTGACGCTGGCAGCCAAGCCAGGGCATCTTGCCGGACTCAAAGCCGAGCAAAGGCTCCTGGCTCAGGACTTTTCCCACCCCACCGAGCTGATCGGTCCCGGGGAACTGAAGCGGGAGATCGGCTCAGCCCGCTACCATGGCGGGCTGCTGGACCCCACCGCCGGGGCGATCCAGCCGGCCGACTATCTCCGGGGCTTGGCGGCAGCAGCCGCGAAGGCGGGGGCCGCATTGTGTGAGCGGGTCAACGTGACCGCGATCAGTCGGTCGGGGAATCGCAGCCAGATCGTCACTGATACCGGAGCAATTGACGCCGGTGAAGTGCTTCTCGCCACCAACGGGTACAGTGGCGGCCTGGTGCCGTTCATCGCCCGGCGAATCGTGCCGGTCGGCAGCTTCATCATCGCGACAGCCCCACTCGATCCGGCCCTGGCCGGGAAACTCATCCCCCACCGACGAGTACTGAGCGATACCAAGAACCTGCTCTACTATTTCCGGCTCTCACCCGACAACCGGATGGTCTTCGGCGGACGAGCAGGGTTCCGCCCGGAGGCGGTGGAGCAAAGCCTGGAGATTCTCCAGCGGGGAATGGTGGAAGTCTTCCCGGAGTTGAGGGGAGTAGCGGTGGAGTTTGGCTGGGGCGGTACTCTGGGATTCACCCTGGATCAGATGCCCCACGCAGGACAGCAGGGAGGGGTCAGTTACGCCATGGGCTACTGTGGCCACGGTGTCGCCTTCGCGAGCTGGTTGGGACACCAGGTGGGATCCGCCCTTGCAGGAAAAGGGCCGTGGCCCGCGCTCTCGGAGCTCCCCTTCCCGGCGGTTCCCTTTTATAACGGGAGACCGTGGTTTCTTCCGTTCGCCGGGGCATATTATCAACTCAAGGATCTGCTGGCTTGAACGGACCCTGGGCACCCCATGGAGGCTTCGATGCCGAACGAGCGGGACCTGAAGCGTCTGATCCACCAACTCGATAGCGGGGCGGTGAGCCGCCGCGAGTTTGTCGGTCGGGCCGGCGCACTCGGTCTGAGCCTCTCCACCATCGGGATGATCCTGACGGCCTGTAACCGGGAGAAATCCGGGACCCAGACCGCCGGCGCCGATCTGGGTCCCATCGAGAAGGAACTCAACATCTACAACTGGTCCGACTACATCGCCGAAGACACGGTCTCGAAGTTTGAGAAGGAATTCAACCTCAAGGTTACCTACGACACCTACGAGAGCAACGAAGAGATGGTCGCGAAGCTGCAGGCGGGTGCTTCCGGCTACGACATCGTAGTGCCGTCCAACTATATCGTACCGGTGATGATCGCCGGCGGTCTGGCAGCCGAGCTCAATCGGAAGTACATCCCCAACCTGGGCAACCTGGCGCCGACCTTCGTCAACCCGGTGTTCGATCCGGAGAACAAGCACGCCATTCCCTATCAGTGGGGCACCACCGGATTCGCCTATCGTACCGATCTGGTTCCCAATCCGGGCGACAGCTGGGGAATTTTCCTCGATGCGAAGTACAAAGGGAAAATGACCCAAATGGACGATATGCGGGAGGTGATCGGCGGCTGGCTCAAGTACCGTGGTCACTCGATCAATTCAGTTGACCCGGCCGAATTGGCCGGCGCCCAGGCCGACGGGCTCAATGCCAGGAAGAACCTCAAGGCCTACATCTCGGCCCCGGTCAAAGGCCAGCTGATCAATGGCAACGTGTGGATCGCCCAGCTCTGGAATGGCGACACTGAACAAGCCAAGGCCGAGCAGCCGGCCATCGGCTACGTGCTGCCCCGGGAGGGGTGCACCATCTGGACCGACTCCTTGCTGATCCCGGCGACCGCGCCGCACAAACGGGCGGCTCACGAGTTCATCAACTACATTTTGCGCCCCGATGTGGGGGCCGGCATTTCCAACTTTACCGGATACGGTTCACCCAATCAGGCTGCGCTGGCCCAGATGAAGCGGCCGGTGCCGTACCCCACCGCCGAAGAATTCCAGCGGCTGGAGTATCAGAAGGATCTGGGGACCGCGAGCCAGTTGTGGGAGCGGGTCTGGGGGGAGATAAAGTCTTCAACTACGTGAAACGTGAAACGTGAAAAGGGGTTGCTCGCTGCACTTTTCACTTTTCACTTTTCACGCTGTAGCATTGAACTCCGCCTGCGGAGAAACCTTAGGGAAAGGGGCGCCGATTAATTGCGTTTGAACAACAGCGAAGTGCTGCAGCTCAGTAACCGCTATCTCGGTCTGATCGCCGGCCGGGAAATGCAGGAGCAGGAAAAACAGTCATTCATCACCGAGACGGTCGAAGCCTACGAGAAATTCGTCAATCGCGGGTTCCTCACCTATCGCAAGTCGGTAACCCAGGCGGGTCAATTCGCGGCCGTGGAGTGGTCAGGCCAGGGCGCGATTCTCAAAGACCTGCTGGGCCGGGAATACATCGACTGCCTGGGCGGATACGGAATTTTCTCCGCCGGCGTCAATCACCCCAAGATCGTGAAAGCCGTCCGGGATCAGATGGACCGGATGGCGCTAAACAGCCAGGAGCTGCTCGAGC
>CAZOES010000011.1:0-53928 GCA_964578865.1 uncultured Gemmatimonadaceae bacterium
GCGAACGCGGTCTTCGGGGTTCGCTTCGACGCCGGCGAACTGATGCAGGGGGTGACCGAAGTCCTCTGCTATGGGACGGCGGTGCAGGTCGAACCGGTGAGCTGAGGAAGTTCCTCGGTTCGGGTGCCGGGATGGCACCGTGAGATAGTTAGGAAGGAACCCTGAAGGATCTCCTGCGAGACAAGATGGGTGCAACGTTACGTGGCTCCGATGACACGTGGCGTTGCACTTTTTTCCGTTAACAGCGACCCCAATCGGCCGATTGCCCGGTGCGCTGTGGTGATCCCTTCGGGTATGGCACTTGCCCCGTTATTGGCTGACCTCACAGCCACCCACACCAACGCCTCATCCGCGTCTGCTCACCATGCATACCATGCTGATCCTTCTGGCTGGTCTGGCGATCGCTCCCGACACCCTGCCAGCCGATTCGCTGGAGCTGCCACCCCGGACGGATAGTCTCACAGCGCCCAACCTGGCGCCGACCCTGGACAACCTGTCGTTGCTGGGGAGCGCCCTGGGTCCCGGGGCCGGTCAGGTCGGCATGATTTCGCAGTTTCCGGGTAGAGGGTTCGATCCGGACACCGAACCAAGGAGAGCCAGGGCCATCGAACACAGTGACGCCTATTACACCCGCCTCAAGATCCACCGGCTTGCGAGCTACCTCACAGTGCCCCTATTCGCGGCGCAATACGTTTCAGGACGCGCTCTTTGGAAGAATCCCGACTCCCATGGTCTGGCTCGAGACGCCCATGGACCCCTGGCCGCGAGTATCGCCGGACTCTTCGCGGTCAATACGGTTACCGGTGTATGGAATCTCCTTGAGAGCCGGAAGGATCCGGGCGGCACCCGTCGATGGGTACATGGATTGCTGATGATCGCGGCGGATGCCGGTTTTGTGGCCGTGGGTGCCACCGCGCCGGACGATGACTTCCGGGAGAACGGCGGCTCCGGCCGGTCCTCCGGAGCCAGTACTCACCGGGACCTCGCCATTGGATCGATGGGCGTGGCGCTGTCCAGTTATCTCATGATGCTGCTGTGGAAGTAGGCGAAGGGAGCCTCTAATGACTTTGATTCATCAGCTCGCCGCGGTGGTGGCTCCGTGGGCGGACTTTTACAACGCCAGCAAAGTGGCACAGACTGCGGTCACCTTCGGTCATTTCGGAGGGATGATGACGGCGGGGGGGTTCGCCCTGGCCGCTGACCGCTCAACCTTGCGGGCTGCAACGGGGGAAGACCGGGAGCGCATCGCACATCTGCGGGAACTGCGCAGTATTCATCCGCTGGTGGTCGGCGCCCTGGTCGTGACCGGAACCAGCGGGCTGCTCATGTTTGCCGCAGATCTGGATAACCTCGCCACTTCATCTGTATTCTGGCTCAAGATGAGCCTCATCGCTCTGCTGGTCATCAACGGCTATCTCATGGTGCGAGCTGAACGCCGCCTGCAGCTCAATCCGGTGGATGGCCCCCAGTGGCACCGTCTGAAGACCGCCTCGATCGCCAGCCTCGGCCTATGGTTCGCCGTGGTCCTCGCCGGTTCCATCTTACCGAATGCAGGCTGAACCAAGGCCCCGTGTCCAACTGCTCTGATTGTTCCATACCTGACCGGCGAGAGTTTCTCCGTCAGGCCACGGCGGCCGTCGCCGGCATCATGGCGCTGCTCAGCGCCACACCGCGGGAAGCCGCGGCACTTCCATTGTCGCTGGGCTCACCTGAGGAAATCGAAGGCGACGAGCTGACGTATCCCGTGCCGGCGGCGGACGGGGCTACCATCGACAAGCCCAATGAGGTGATCCTGGTGCGCTGGAAAGGCCAGCTATTCGCCTTCGCGCTGTCCTGTCCCCACCAAAACACCGCCCTCCGTTGGCTGGATAGTCCGGAGAGCCGCTTCCAGTGCCCCAAGCACAAGTCCAAGTACCAGCCGGATGGCACATTCATCAGCGGCAAGGCCACCCGGAACATGGACCGGTTTGCGGTGCGGAAGTCGGGCAAGAATGTGATTGTCAGCCTCAACAAGCTGTATCGCAACGACAAGCAGGCCGATGCCTGGGCCGCTGCAAAGGCGACGGTATAGCATTCCGGACGGTCCACGCTTGACCGTCCCGACTGTTTCCTCTTAACCTGCAGCATCCCTCTCCGGACAACCCATGGGCCTCTCCGCCCTGCTGCTGGTTCAGGCGCTCACCAGCCTGGCGCCGACGATTGAGAACGTCAGCTCTCTGCCCCCGGCCCATGAGCTGGCGCTTCCCCCCATCGACTTACCAGAGAGTTCCGGGGACAATCTCCGGTTCATCATGCCGGAGCTTCCCCGCCCCCAGCAGCAATCGGTTCAGCTTTCCGACGGCTACTACACCCGGCTCGACATCCATCGCTACGCCGGGTACGCCATGCTCCCCTTGTTCCTGGTGGAATACCTCGCCGGCCAGAAACTGCTGGAGGAGGGCAGCGGCGCCCCGCTCTGGGCCGAGAAGGTGCACAAACCTGCCGCCTACGCGGTGGCCGGAATCTTCACACTGAATACGGTGACCGGACTCTGGAACCTGGCCGAAGCGGGGAAGGTGAAGCAGGGGAAGAAACGCAGGACGCTTCATTCGGTGCTGATGCTGGCGGCCGACGCGGGCTTCGTCTACTCGGCGATCAAGGCCCCCAGTACCTCCAAAATCGACGCTCGCATCGAGTCTGGCAAACGGGGTGGCTGGACTCCTCACAAAGCCTCGGCCATCGCTTCGATGGGGGTGTCGACCTTTGCGTACTTGATGATGTACATCTGGAAGAATGAGTAACTGTGAACTACGTGAAACGTGAAAAGTGAAAAGGGGCCTGATCGCACGACGACCTACTTTTCACCTTTCACCTTTCACGTTTCACCTTTCACGCTGTTGCAGTTACCTATTCTTCCTCCCACGCCTCATCAAACTCCCTCAGCCAGTTCACCGCACCCAGTTGTTCGAACAACGCGCGAGCCTCGCCTCTCCGTTGCTCCGCATCCGGCAGCCGGCCTAGTGCCCTCAGCACCCGGGCGGCCGCAGCCGCGCTCTCGCCCTGGAGCAGAGCACTCCCGTGTCTTTCCGCGGCGGTGCGGGCCGATTCGGATTCCTGGAGCGCCAGTTCGAGGTCGCCCTGGGCCAGCGCAACCAGTGCGCGAAGGCGTCCCGCTTCAGCCGCGCCCACTTCATCGCCGCTGGTCTCGGCCAGGTGCTGAGCCACGGTGGCATCCTGGCGGGCCTGGGCCACTTCGCCCAGCTGCAGATGAAGCTCGGCCTGCCCGGTGAGGGTCAGGGCCCGGAGCGACTCATCGGCGGTTGATTCGGCGAGGCGAACCGCCTGCTCCACGGTTACCCGGGCCTCTTCGGGCCGACCCATCTGCCGGAAGACCAGGCCAAGGTTGTGGTGGGTCTCGGCCATGCCGCGGCGGTCGCCCAGGCGCTGGTAACTGATCAGGGCCGACCGGTAGAGACTCAGAGCCACCTCCGGCCGTTCTCCCAGCTGGGCCAGGGAGGCGAGGTTGTTGGAAGCCCGTGCAGTCATCAGGCTGTCGTTCAGTTCCCTCGCGAGTTCGAGGGCGGTACCCCAGGCGTTCTCGGCATCCTTCAGCTGGCCCCGCTCCCAGGCGATCGCGCCGAGGAGGTTGATCGACCGCATCCGCCCGTCGGCATCGGCCCGGGAGCGGAAACCCTCCAGCGCGCTCTCGGCGAGAGAAACCGCGGCCGGAAGCTCACCCAACCGGGTAGCGGCGGTGGCCGCCAGCAGAGCGCCTTCCGGGGTTGGAACACCCCCGGCCTTCCGATGGACCTCCAGCGCATCCCGAAACCGCCCGTTCTCCACGAGCTGTCGAAGCTCGCGAACGGGGTCGTCGGTCGAACCGGGAGGAACCATCGGGTCCGTCATTTCGGGTCTAGAGCCGTCCTCTCAAGTCAGCGAGCGCGGTTGATCTCAGTACGCGATTGCGAACCGGCTGAAGCCGTTCAGCTTGGCCTCGATCTCGTTCGATTCCTCGATCTTGGCGGTCCCTACCCGGAAGAACGGATCACCGGGATGTTCCTGGCGGAAGATGTCCAGCTTGGTCTCGATGGCATGGTCCTCGTCATCGACGCGATTGTCGTGATTGAGGTCGTCGCCGGCCTCACCATACTCGATCTTGAGCTCGGCCGGGTTGGAGGGGTCAAAAAGCAGGCCGGACGGCTTCAGCTCGAAGAGGATTGAATCGGCCCCGACCCACTTGAGGCTGATGAACACCGAGTCGCCGTTGGAGATCAGGCTGCTGTCCGGGCGCCGAAGCAGGCTCATTTTGCCGACCTTGAGCCGGATGAAGTCTTCCGTCTCACCCCCGGGGCAGTCGGCCAGATTACCCGACTCAGGGAAGCCGAGCGCAATTTCCTTGTCCTCACCGGCGGGGTCCTTGACGAACCAGGCTCCGGTGCTGTCGGCACAGAGCGGCGGAGCGGTGGGAGCCAGGCGGAGGAAGGTCAGGTCACTGCCGGGGGTGCCCCCGTCACTACCGGTGGAGTCGGAGCAAGCCGCCGCCAGGCTCAGCACGGCGATCAGGGTCCATTGCGAACGTTTGGTCATACCATCCTGCTCCTTGTCGATCGTTCAGTCGGCCGGGTCATCGTCGCTGTGCCCGTCGAGAATCCGCTGCAGACGGGGCCGCGAGATTTGCAGTCGGCGGGCCGCCTCACTCTTGTTGTTGCTCACCAGCTTCAGCATGGCCGTCACCGCGGCGCGGGTGATGACCCGGAGGCTCGAGGGGAACGGAATCGCGCCGTTCTCGTGCGCCGCCGTGGTCCGTTCGGCCGTCAGCTCGGTCACTTCGAGCGTGCCGGCTGGGCTCAACACCAGGGCCCGCTCGATCGCGTTGCGCAGCTCGCGGACGTTGCCGGGCCACTGCCGAGCCTGCAACGCGGCGACTACCTCAGCGGTAAGCTCGGGTTCCTGCAGCCCGTATTGCCGAGCCAACCGGGTCACGAAGGTCTGAGCCAGCAGCGATACGTCCTCGCCTCGCTCCCGCAGCGGTGGAAGAACCAGCTGTACCACGTTTAGCCGATAGAAGAGGTCCTCCCGGAACTCCCCCCGACCTACCGCCGCCTTCAGGTCCACGTGAGTGGCCCCGATCACCCGGATATCGACCTTGCGGGTCTGCTGACCGCCGACTCGGCGGATCTCTTTGCCTTCCAGCGCCCGAAGCAGCTTGGGCTGCAGCTCGAGCGGCAGATTCCCGATCTCGTCGAGGAACACCGTTCCACCGTGGGCCAGCTCCATCAGTCCGGGTTTGGCCGCGGTCGCCCCGGTGAAGGAGCCCTTCTCGTGGCCGAACAACTCGCTTTCCAGCAGGTTCGCCGGAATGGCCGCGCAGTTGATCTCGACGAACGGTGCCGCGGCTCTCGGGCTGTGATAGTGCAGTGCTCGTGCCAGCAGTTCCTTGCCGGTGCCGGTCTCGCCACCGATGAGGACTGTCACGTCCCGATGTGCCGCAACCCGCGCGCCCTGCTCGATGGTGCGACGAAGTGGTGCGCTCTTTCCCACAATCGCATCGAATCCCGCCAGCCTCCGCTCGTCTTCGGCGAACCTGGCGGCCTCGCTGCGGCCCTGGAACTCGCGCCGCTCCCGTTCCAGCGAGCGGCGCAGCAATCCGAGATCGTCAGGCAGGGCGAAATAGTCACGGGCGCCCCGCTGCAAGGCTGCGGCGGCCAGTCGATGGTCCCGCGCAGCACCTACCACATAACGTGGCAGATCGATCGACAATGCATTGAGCTGATCCACTGCCTGACTCTCGGCGCCCCCGGCCAGCAGCAGCACACAGGTGCTCCCGCCCGGGGGGCCTTCTCCCTCGGCCGGGTTCCAGCGGACCAGCTCAGCAGCCAAATCCCCCGCCAGATCGGCGAGGGTGGCTCGGAAGCTGTCCGAGAGCTGCACGACGGCGATGCGCCAGTCGGGGTGGGTCAGGGTACTGCTCCTTCAGTGATGGCCGTTAGTCCTTAGCCATTAGCCATTAGCTGTTCGTCACCGAACGAGCTAACGGCTAATGGCTAACGGATGTATTAGTCGTGCTCTCCGTGATCGTCATCGTCCTCGCCGTTGCGATCGTCATCGCGGAAGGCGTGGAACGAATCGCGGATGTTGTCCTTCACAGTGCTCTCGTTGTCGCCACCCTTGTTGGCGCTCTCCGGATCGATCAGCCCGCCGGCGGCGTTCTTGAACCAGCCCGCAATGTCCACCTTGATCGTGACATTCACGTTCTGACTGCTGTCGGCCACGACCAGGGGCGGGCTGAGGGTCAGCCGCTGCTGACCATTGAAGTCGCTGGTGAAGACAAACGCCGCGCCGTTGAAGGTGCCCACCACCCGGATGCTGACCTTGTCGAAATTGGGGTGGTCCGCCAGGAACTGGACGTCCTTGGGGTCACCCGAATCGTCCTCCGGCTTGTGGATCTTGAAGCGGACCTGCCCGTAGGTGCCGGTATCGACTATGACACTGAAGGCCTTCTCGACGCCGGGGCCCAACGGCACGTCCAGCAGATAGGGGCCGGCGTTGAACGACTCGCAAGCATCGCTGTGGTCGTTGTCACCGTCGTCATCCCCACCGTCGTCGTGCAGCGAGGCGGTGCGAACCGGAGCCGAGTCGTGATGACCGCTATCGTCGTCTCCGTCGTCGTTGTGCTCGTTGTCGCAGGCATCCTCGTTCACCCGCTGGAACTTGATGTCGCGCAGGACCAGCTGCACCGAGTCAACCACCAGCGTGTCGGTGTCGGTGGCCAGGGTGTCGCCCATCAAGGCCGCGGGGCCGGCCAGCGGGCCGGAGGCGAGGTTGAAGGTCACCTGGCTCTTGGAGTTCGGGGCGGAGCCATCGCTGCACGCCGCGAGAACGCCGGCAAGGAGGGCGATGGAGCCCAGTCGGAGGTTCATGCTCATGGAAGAGTGCTCCTGGGGGAGGTCAAACAGGGACTGCTGAATGGTCCCACGAGGGGCAAGCCGGGTGCCGCCCAGATCGACATACCCAACTCGTTGTAACAAAACATCTTAGCGGAACAGACTGAGGCCGATGATGGAACAAATTGTCCGACACCGGAACGAAACGTTACACCTCGTGTGGTTCCATATGTATTAGCACCGATTCAACTTCCGGGACCGCGCCCCGGATGGCCCCCTTCACTCGGCCACTCAGAATGTGGGCATCATGGAGCGACATGGCCGGGTTGGCCTGCACGTGGAGATCCACCTGGTAGACCAGGCCGACCTTTCGGATCCGGACTTTTTCGATGGCGAGGACGCCGGTGGTTCCCCGCGCGGCGGCGCTTACCCGGGATTCGAGCTCACTGCCGGGGTGCCGATCCATGATGTCATGGATCGCGGGGCGAAGCAGCTTGCTGGCGTTGAATGCGATGATACCGGCGGCGAAAAGCGCGGCCCAGTCGTCTGCCGACTCCCACCCTGGACCTCCAACCAGGGCGACACTGATTCCGATGAATGCTGCGATCGAGGTGATCGTGTCACTTCGATGGTGCCAGGCATCGGCCTTGACCGCGGTGCTCCCGATTTCTTCTCCCACCGCCAGTACCCGGCGGTAGAGCACCTCTTTCACTACCACGACACCGACCAGCACGATCAGGGTGAACGGCGCGGGAGTGTGGTGGGGGGTGAGAATCTCGCGTACCGCTTCGACCGCGATACCCGCGGCCGCACCGAGCAGCATCAGCGCAACAACGGCCGAAGCCAGCGCCTCGGCCTTGCCGTAGCCGAAGGGGTAATCCTCGTCGGCTTCCCGTGAGGCGATCCGCAACCCTCGCCAGACCACCATCGACGAGAAGATGTCCGCCGAGGACTCCACCGCATCGGCCACCAGGGCGTAGGCGTTGCCCACCACCCCGGCCACCAGCTTCACTACCGCGAGAAGAGCGTTGACCAGCAGGCCGAGCTGAGCCGACTGAATGCCACGGTGGGTGGAATCGGACATGGCGGGAAGATACCGATCGATCCTGACGAAAGCATGAAGTCGATCGAGGCCGGGATGGCAACGCGCCACCCCGGCCCCGACCACGCCAGCGGAAACCGCAGCCCTCAGTTGCCGCCGTGATCGTCCTCTCCGTCGTGATCGCGATCCTCGAAGGCGTCGAACGAGTGTTCGATGTTGTCCTTCACAGCGCTCTCGGCCGGGCCGCCGTTGTTGGCCGTGTTCGGGTCAATCAGGCCAGTGCCGCCATTGGCGAACCAGGCCTCGAGATTGACCAGCAGGGTGAGACTGGCCCCGGTTGAATCGGTGACGCTGAGCGGGGGTACGAAGTCGTGTTCCTGCTCGGCGTCCAGATCGCTGGTGTAGACGAAGGGATTGCCGTTCCAGGTGCCCACAGCCCGGATGCTGACGCCGTCGAAATCGGGGTGCTGGGCCAGAAATCCGGCGTCGTCCGAGTTCTCCGGCCGGTGGATCTGGAACTTGATCTTCCCATAGGAACCGGTATCGATCGCCACGGTGAAGCTCCGTGAGGCGCCGGTGCCAAGGGGGAGATCGAGCAGGACCGGCCCGGTCTTGAGTTCCTCGCAATCGTCGTCGGCAATCAGGCTGTCGCACACAGCGCCTTCAACTCGTTCCAGCTCGATCCGGCGGAGTACCAGCTGCACACTGGTCAGCACGATCGTGTCGCTGCCGACCCCGATAACCTCGGTGCCGGCCAGAGCGGAGCCGGTGCGGAGCGCGGCGGGAGCGGCCGGCTGGGTCGCGAGCTGAAAGGTGACCTGTCGCCCGGTGCCGCCGGGACCGCTGGAATCACTGCAAGCGGTGAGGCCGGCGACCCCGAGGAGGGCTGCGGCGGAGAATCGTAGGGCAACGGACATGAGACGGCTCCTGTGGAGGCATGAGTGAGATCACTGTTCCTCCCTGCAGGAAGGCAAGGCCGGGGCCGGTGAGCCGGGCGTAGCGTTACCCGTTGTACCGCCTCGGGTTCGAAGCGAAGTGGGAGCTGGGTCACAGTGGCGGAGCCGGTCGGTTTCGATCCGATGGCGAACCGTTTCGATGCGGGCCGTCCGACCTTCAAGTCGGGTTGCCCCGAAACGACTCCTTCGTTTATCTCCATGGCGAACTCTGCACAATTCTTCACGCACGCCAGGACCCCAGCCATGCCGATCGCGCGCCCGGGCACTGAGGAGTACGCCCCCCACTACGCCACCTACGTCAGCAAGGTCACCGAACCGGACGTCACCGCCACACTGGTCGCCCAGAAACTGGCTACGGCTGAGTTGCTGGCCGGGCTCAGCGAAGCCCAGGCGGCCTTTCGCTACGCCCCCGGAAAGTGGACTCTGCGTGAAGTCATCGGGCACCTGAGTGACGCGGAACGGATTTTCGCGTATCGGGCGCTGCGAATCGCCCGGGGTGACCAGACTGCCCTTCCCGGTTTCGACGAGAATGCCTACGTCCCCGCCGCCGATTTTGAGCGCCGGCCCCTCAAGTCCGTCGCGGCCGAGTTTGCCTCGGTGCGCGATGCGACGCTGAGCCTGCTCGAAGGGCTCACTCCTCAGGCTTTGGCCCTCATGGGTACGGCGAGCGGAAAGCCGGTGAGCGCTCGAGCCCTGGTTTTCATCATTGCCGGGCACGAGAAGCATCACGTTGCAGTCTTGAAGGAACGGTATCTTCCGTGAGACGTGAGACGTGAGACGTGAGACGTGAGACGTGAGACGTGAGACGTGAGACGGGAGACGGGGAACCACCATGGCAATCGAGGAACTCGAGTGAAATCGCAATTCGCTCTCATACTGGCTGGGTTGGCTCTGCTCGGCTGTGGTGGTGGGGAGAAGCAGTGTGCCCGCTGCGACACCATCGTGATCGCTGCCACCGGTGAACCCTCCTCCCTGATCCCGCCGCTGGTGGTCGAGACCGTGGGCCGGGACATCATGGACCAGGTCTTCGAACGGCTGGCCAATCTCACTCCCGGGAAGCCGCCCAGCGATACTGCCGCCTACCAGCCGGGCCTGGCCGACAAGTGGGAACGAATCGACGATCTCAACTGGCGGTTCCATATCCGGCCGGGTGCCCGCTGGCAGGACGGAACTCCGGTGACCGCACGGGATGTGGTCTTCTCCTTTGAAGCCTTCACCGACTCGGTGCTCGACTCACCTGCGGCCAGCGAAATCCGCGGGCAGCTCAGCGTGGCGGCCGAGGATGACAGCAACGTCAAAGTCACTTTCAGGCGCAACTATCCCGAACAGCTGTACGACGCGACCTGGCATGTCCGGGTATTCCCGGCCCACGTGTGGGATGGATTGCCGAGGGAACAGTGGGCCAATGACACCACTATCAGTCATCTGATCGGCAGTGGTCCCTACCGGATTCAGAGCTGGGTTCGGGGACAGGCGCTCACCCTGGTGTCCGACACCACTTCGCCCCGCCGGGGCAAGCTGGCTCGGGCGGTCTGGCGCTTCGCCTCCGATCCGGAAGGGGCTCTCAACCTGGTATTGAGTGGCGAAGCTGATCTGATGGAGTCAATCGGTTCGCCCGAACGGGTCGCCCGGGTAGAGGGCGATTCGGCCCTGCGGACTCTGAGTTATCCCTCGGCCGCCTTTGGCTTTCTCGGTTACCGGGTAAAGGGGCACCCGCTGCTGAGCGACCGCTCGGTCCGCCGGGCGCTCAACCAGGCCATCGACCGGTCCACCATCGCGACGGTAGTCTACGGCAAGGGCGCGGAGGCTCCCCCCGGCCCGATGTCCAGGCTGCTGTGGCTGTGGGACGATCAGGTGGCGGTACTGCCCTACGATACCGCGGCGGCGGCCAAGGCGTTCGATGCGGCGGGGTGGCCTCGTGGAGCTGACGGGATTCGGCACAAGGGGTCGACCAAACTGAGCTTCGATATCCTGGTGCCTTCCACCAGCAGCGGCCGGCGCCGTCTGGCCGAGGCCCTGCAGGAGCAGTGGCGGCTGGCCGGGGTCGACGCCAGCATCACCGCGGTCGACTTTCCGGTGTTCCAGGAGCGGACCCACACCGCCAGGTTCGACAGCTACATCGGAGCCTGGCTGGATGAACCGAGCGCCCGGTTCATCCCGATCCAGTGGGGCACCGAGGGGATCGGGAGCGACAACCTGGGTGGCTATCAGAACCCGGCGGTGGAACGGCACTTCGATCGGGCCATGAGCGAGCCGTCGCCCGAGAAGGCCAGGGTAGAATGGCGGGCCGCTTTCGACAGTCTGAACGCTGACGCGCCCGCCATCTTCCTCTACACCCCGGTGCAGCAGGCGGCGGTGTCCCGCCGGGTGGAAGGTCTGAACATCGATCCCTATTCCTGGCTCAGCGGACTCCCCGCCGTCAGCCTGAAGCCATGAGGCGCGGGACCGCGCTTCTCGGGCTCGGCGCACTCAGCGGAATTCTCAGCTGCAAGATCGAGCGGCGGGCGCCGGTGGTGCCCGCCGATCTGGTGCTGCGCCACGGCGTGGTCTATACCCTGTCTCCCTCGCGGCCCTGGGCCGATGCGGTCGCGGTGCGGGATGGCCGACTGGTATTCGTGGGCGACGAGGCTGGAGTCGAGAAGTTCATCGGCAGCGCCACCAAGGTGGTCGATCTCTCCGGCCACATGGTGCTCCCCGGCTTTCAGGACAATCACGCTCATCCGCTTTCGGGCGGTCTCGAGCTCAATGAGGCGAGTCTGTACTCCGCCAGAAGCCCGGCCGAGGTCGAGGGCGTAATCCGGGCTTACGCCACTCAGCATCCCAACGACAAATGGATCCGGGGCAACGGCTGGCAGCTGCCGGTGTTCCCCGCCGCCAATCCGAAGAAAGAAATGCTGGATCGGCTGATCCCCGATCGTCCGGCCTTCTTCTACGCCGCCGACGGGCACTCCGCCTGGGTCAATTCGAAAGCCCTCGAACTGGCCGGTATTACCAGGAAGACTCCCGATCCGGAGAACGGCCGGATCGAGCGAGATCCGGCGGGGAATCCCAGCGGAACGTTGCGGGAGTCGGCAACCGATCTGGTTTTCGATCTGATGCCGGCATACAGCACTCAAGAGAACATCGGCGCGGCCCGGCGGGCCCTGGCCGAAGCCAACAAGTTCGGGATCACCTCGATTACCGATGCCGACGCGGAACCCAGCTATCTCGAGGCGTACCGCGCCCTGGACGATCTCAATCAGCTCACGGCCCGGGTGTACGCCGCGATTCACGTCGAGGACAATCCCGTGGCCGGCGAAACCAGCCGGCTGGTCGAATTACGGCGACGCTACACCGGGACCCGGCTCAGCGCCAATACGGTGAAGTTTTTCGCCGACGGGGTCATCGAGGCCCGAACGGCTGCCCTGCTCCAGCCCTACACCGGCTATGGCAAGGATGCCGGGTCGCTCAACTACACGCCGGAGGATCTGGCGACCCGGATCGTGGCGGCGGACCGGGAAGGATTCCAGATCCACGTACACGCCATCGGTGACCGGGCCATCCGGGTGACGCTGGACGCTCTGGCCCAGGCCCGGCATGAGAACGGGCCGCGAGACGCCCGTCCGGTTCTCGCCCATCTGGAGCTGATCGATCCGCCCGATATCCCCCGTTTCCGGGCATTAGGCGTGATTGCCAGCTTCCAGCCGTTCTGGGCCCAGGAAGACGAGTACATCCGCGACCTGACTCTGCCGGTGCTGGGTCCGACTCGGTCCCGCTTGATCTATCCCATCGAGAGCATGCTCAACAGCGGAGCGGTGGTGGTTGGGGGAAGCGACTGGACGGTCTCCAGCCTCAATCCGCTCGACGCGATTCAGGTTGCGGTAACCCGGCGGAGTGTGGAGCAACCCAATGGACCGGCGTTCATTCCGGAGGAGCGGGCCGATCTCCCACGGATGATCGCAGCGTACACCATCAACGCGGCCTATGCCCATCGCACCGAACGGGAGACCGGTTCACTGGAACTCGGCAAGCTGGGCGATATCGTGGTCCTCGACAAGAATCTCTTCGAGGTGCCGGTTACCCAGATTCACAGCATCAAGGTTCTGCGGACCTACGTCGAAGGCCGCGAGGTTTATCGCGACAGCTCTCTAGTGCAACGGCAAGATCCGTGACTCCCCGCCTGATCTCCTGAGCGTCCACTGCGGCGAAACCGAGTTGGAGTCCCTCCCGTTCGACCTTTCCCAGTGAGTAGGAGCTCAGCGCTCCTACTTCGACTCTCCGCGCTGCAGCCGCCTCGACGGCGCGTACCCCGGTGATCCCTGGCGCCAGCCAGCCCGCAGTCTGCAGTCCAGCCTCGACATTCGACACGTCCAGCAGTCCGCTCAGCCGGGACTGGGCGCACTCGATCAGCACCCCCAGCCGCTCGGCGTAGATATCCCGCATCCTCCGGATATGGCGGGCGAAGTGCCCCTCCACCATGAAGTCACAGAGTATGGCCTGAATGATGGTCGAGGCGTGCCGGTTGGTGACCGATTCCACTGCCGCAAACTTCTCGACCAGATCGGAGGGGAGAACCAGATAGCCGAGGCGGAGCGAAGGGAAGAGCACCTTGCTGAAGCTGCCGGCGAAGATCACTGCGCCGTGTTGATCCAGTCCCTGCAACGCGGGGATGGGGCGCCCGGAGTAGCGGAACTCGCTGTCGTAGTCATCCTCCAGTATCACCAGATTGCTCTTTCGAGCGAACTCCAGCAGTTCCAGCCGGCGGGAGATACTCATACTGACACCGACCGGGAACTGATGGGCCGGTGTTACGTAGACTAGTTTGGCGCTCTCATCTCCGGGCCGGAGCCTGATTCCCTGCTCATCGAGCCGGGCCGGCACAATCCGGGCACCCACCGCCTGGTAGACCAGAGTTGCGCCGATGTATCCCGGGTTCTCCATCACAACTTTATCGCCGGGATCGAGAAACACGCGAGCCACCAGGTCGAGTGCTTCCTGCACCCCGGAAAGAATCACGATCTGATCGGCAGTGCAGCGCACCCCCCGTGAGGTGACCAGGTAATCGGCCACCGCCTCGCGCAGCGGCTGATAGCCGGGCGAAGGATCGCCTTCGAGTAGATGGGGCGAGGCCAGCCGCATCCGTCGCGAGGCCACCTGGGCCCAGAGGGAGGTGGGAAACAGATCGAGGGCCGGCTGGTTGGCCCGGAAGGCGCGCATGGGCCGCCGTCCCAGCACTGGAAAGGGTTGCACTCGCCGGGCGTACCCGGAGAAGCGGCGGGCCGGCTTGGTGCTGGTCCGAGCCGGCAGCCGGGAGGCAAATGTCTCGGGAAGGACCCGTGCTACATAGGTCCCCGACCCGATGTGGCCCTCCAGGTAGCCTTCAGCCCGGAGCTGCTCAAATGCACCGACGATGGTTCCCCTGGCCAGGCGGTACTGAGCGGCCAAGTCACGAGTCGCGGGCAAACGGGTACCCGGAGGGAGGCGCCCATCGAGTATTTCGTTACGCAGGGCGGTGTAGAGCCAGCGCCCCGCCGGGGTGTTGCCGGTCCGGGGCCGCAGAACCAAGGGGAAGGCCGAGGCACGCTTGGGCATGAAAGTGGTACAGTTGGAACGGTGAAAATGGATCTACATGACAGGTCCACTCTATTCTAGCTTCAGACCCACGACAAGGGAGGGTGCGATGAAACGGCAGGCGACTGTATTGGGGGTGATCGGAGTGGGAGGAATTCTGACCATGGGCTCGTATCGGGCCCATTTCACCGGCGCCACTGCCGACCCGGTCAGGCTGGTGATTTCGCAGACGCTCCCCAGGCTCAACGGTGACCATGTCCAGGTAAAGGTGGTTGAAGTCACCTACGCCCCGGGTGAATCGTCGCCGCCTCACAGCCATCCTTGCGCCGTAATCGGATACGTCATTGAGGGATCGGTTCGGACCCAGGTGAAGGGTGACGCCGAACTGGTGGTAAAGGCGGGGCAGAGCTTCTACGAGCCGCCGAATGGCACCCACCAGGTCTCGGCCAATGCCAGCAAGGACCAGCCGGCCCGGTTCACCGCCACTTTCGTGTGCGAAGCCGATGTCCCGCTCTCGGGGCCGCCCAACCCGTAGTCACTATCACATCAGAGCAGCGAGGAGTTGCACCATGAAGCCGCGTTTCAGCTATGCCAAGGCAGCACCGGGCGTGTTCGACGCGATGGATGCGCTGGAGAACTATCTGGCCGGCTCAAGCATCGAGGCGCCGTTGATCCGGTTGATCAACATGCGGGTCTCCCAGATCAATGGCTGCGCCTACTGTCTGGATATGCACTGGAAGGATCTCATGGTGCAGGGGGAGAATCCCCAGCGAGTGTATTCGCTGGATGCCTGGGAGGAATGCCCGTACTATTCGGCCCGGGAGCGGGCGGCGCTGGCGTGGGCCGAGTCGGTGACCCACATTGCCGACGGTCATGCTCCGGAAAGCGCCTATGAGGCGGTGCGGAGCCAGTTCTCCGAAAAGGAGATGGCCGACCTGACGCTGGCGATCTCTACTATCAACGCCTGGAACCGACTCTCGATCGCCTCGCGCCTCACGCCAGGGACCTATCAGCCGGCTTCGGCAGCGGTGGCGACGAGCTAAGCCGGTTCGCAGCCGGCGGCACCAAGGACGGCTCTCTGGGGCAGGCCGTGGCTCCGGGTTCTCCGAGGCTTGGAATGATCTACTCGATCGTGAGATACCTCTGGGCCGCGCCGGTGACTCTGCCGGCAATGGGGTTGGCCCTTCTCGCGAAATTGACCGGCTCCCGGGTCGTCTGGCATACGGGTGTGCTGGAAGCCAGCGACGGTCTGCTCCCGCTGGTACTCTGCCGAGTCTATCCCCCAATGCCCATCGCGGCGATTACGCTGGGTCACGTGGTTCTGGCCCAGCGCGCCGCCGAGCTTGAGCGAACCCGCCTGCACGAACGAGTGCACGTCCGCCAGTACGAGCGGTACGGTGGGTTCTTTCCGGCGGTCTATCTGGCTGAAAGCGTGTGGGCGTTACTGCGGGGGAGGGACGGCTATCGGGATAATCGATTTGAGAGGGAGGCGTTTGCGATGGAAAGTCTTTGGTCACCAGTCACCAGTCATCGGTCATCGGAATCAGGTCAGGTGACCGGCGACCGGTAACCGATGATGGGTCACAACTGAATTCCCTCGCTCAGCCGCACACTCGCCTTGTCCAGCCAAGCCAGCGACTTGGTCGCCGCGCCGATTCCCGCGGAGGCTTGGGCGAACGCAAAGGGCGGGACCCAGGTTACCAGGTAGCTTCGGGACGTCTCTTCGACATACGCGACCCAGGTGTCCCACGGCGGGGTGTCGCGATCATCAAAGAACCCATCGCTGATGTTTCTGGCCCCACCCCGCGAATGCGGTGGAGTGGGGAAGTAGACCATCAACTTTCCCCCACCCAGCGGATCCAGGGTACGGCGCCAGGAACGTCCCAGCTGGGCCAGCCGTTTCTCGGAAACTGAGCGCAGGGTCTCGGGCCAGGGGGTGGCCGGCGGCGGGGCGAGGAGGGAGCTTCGCAGTGCTTCGGCCAGCGGGCCTTCACCGCCCCGGCGGGCAGCCCAGGAAACCGTCTCGGCGAGGCGTTCCTGGAACGGGTGCATCGAGCCGGAAATATCCGGCTCGCTACGCACGATCTCGGGAAAAGTCACGCCGGAAATATCAGCTTCCCTTGGCAACGATGCGGTCCAACCAGCGCATGGAGGATCTCCAGAGAGGAGTCCGGCCCTCATTGAACGATGCGATGGAGCCCGCCGCAACGCCAGTGGCAAGTCTGCCGCATCGGCCGGATGGGCCTGGAGGGGGCCCAAAAAGAAACCCCGGCGGGAGAGGCGCCGGGGTTGGAACAATGCAGCTGACGGTCAGGCCGGAGGCTTACCGGTCCGAGCCAGGGTGTTGAGCCATTTCGTCGCGGCGGCCAGGGCGTTCTTCTTGCCTCCGTGGCTGTGATCGCCAAAGTACGCGGTGTACTTGGGACGCCAGCCCTTGGGTGAGGGCCGATGGCCCACCCGGACGACGAATCCGTAGGTACGCGTACTGGGCTGCTCCACTCGACATATCCCCGGAGGGAGATTCCGGTTCACCCGTCTGGCCCGCGGCGCGGGAAGGGCGACCTTCTTCTTCTTCGAGGCGGAACGCGGGGTCGCAGAGCGGGGCGGCCGAGCGCTTTTCTTAGGCATTCATTGCTCCCGTGTAGTCATTTTCCGTGATCCGGGATCAGTGTCACGGAAGGCGCGCCAAAGATCACACGACCTTTGAAATAAGGGAAGAGGTTATCGGCTGGGTTTTTTTGACCGGGCCGCTTTGCCCTATCACATGATTTGTCGCAGCAATGTGACGTAGAACTGAATTCCCCATCCGATGTTTTTCGCGGAGATCCGTTCATCATTCCCGTGCACCTGATCCCGGTTGTGTTCCACCGGTATCAGGTATGGGTCCAGCCCATACGCGATGATCCCCGCGCTGGCATAGGTTGGCCGATCGCTGGCTCCAGCACTCACCGGCGTGGCGATCGGTACCCCCGGCAGCATCTGGCCCGCAGCCCGCTCGATGGCCCGGAACATTTCGGTGTCCAGTGGCGCGTCGTACCTGGGCGTAATCGGGTAGATCTCTTCCAGTGTGATACTGGTATCGCCGATCACCCGTGTCAGTTCCCGTTTGAATGCTTCGGGGTCTTCGTCGGGCAGCAACCTGATATCGAGCTCGGCACTGGCGTACTCAGGGATCGTGTTCGTCTTGTTCGACCCGGTGAGCACGGTCGCCGAAATCGTGTTACGCAAGAGCGCATTGCGCTGAGGATCGGCCAGCAGGAAGGCCCGTCCCTCGGCAGTCTTGAGCGCCGCGGCCGGATCGGCCAGGTAGTTCCGCCCTGCGCCAGTCTGGTAACGGGCGGTGGCCTTGAAGAAGCGCTCGACCGCCGGACTCATTCGGACCGGAGTCTGCCAGGCTGAGACCCGCTGGATGGCCCGGGCCAGACGGGGCACCGGATTCCAGTCTGCGATGGGAACCGAACCATGACTGGACCGCCCGTGGGCGATGATCCGAGTCCAGAGGGGCCGCTTTTCGCCGACATCGATTCCGAACCAGCGCACCTGACCACCTTCGACCCGGGTGTCGGCGCCTTCGGTCAGAAGATACTCGACGTCTCCGATCAGGTCCCGATGCCGGGCCACCATGGTGATCGCTCCGGCGCCCCCGCTCTCTTCGTCGGCATTCCCGATGTAGACGATGTCACGGGTGAGCGGCAGTCCCGCGCGCTTGATCGCGATAAAGGCCATCAGCTGAACGATGCCGTGGCCCTTCATGTCCAACGCACCCCGCCCCCAAATCTCTCCGTCCTTGATCAGTCCCCCGAAGGGGTCCTGATGCCACAGCTCCGGGGAAACCGGGACCACATCCATGTGGTGGACCAGAGCAATCGCCTTCTTGGAGCCGTTGCCCCTGAGCCGGGCATAGAAGTTGGCCCGACCGGCTCCCAGTTCCGCGGTATCGAGGATCTGACTCTCGATCCCCTCCCGGGCCAGCACCTGCTGGAGCCAACGCGCGGTCTCCAGTTCGTTACCGGGAGGGTTAGACGTATTGATACGCAGATATTCGCTGAGACGTTGGGAGCCTTCCTCCTGCAGCCGGGCCCAGTCGAAGGAGGGCGAGGCAGACTGGGCGGCGAGTGGGGCCACGCCGGCCAGAGCCAGCGCGAGGATGCATCGAGTCAGTTTTACCATGGGGCCGAATATGGGCCTGAACCGGGAGGCCCCGGAAGGCCGTCAGTGTCCGAAGGCGGGAGCGAAGACGGTGCGGGCAAATTCCTCGAAGCTGGTCGGCGTGGTGGTACTGGCTGAACGCGGCTCCAGGGCCTTGGACGATCCCTCATTGAAGCTGCGATACATCTCGAGAAAGCTGTCTGCCATCGCTTCGGAGAAACCGGCGCCGAGCAGCGCGTTGCGGACGTCGTTATCGGGGAACTGGACGTAGGCCAGGTCGGGCTTGCCGATGGCCGAACCGATGATGGACGACACTTCGCGAGGGGTGTAGTTGCGGGGGCCTTGCAGCTCGCGGGTCTTCTGACCGGTGAAGGTTGGATTGGCCAGCAGCCCCGAGGCGGTCACGGCAATGTCCCGGCTCGCCACCATGGTGATCGGGTTGTCGGCGGCGAGTCCTCCACCGTTGATCCCCGCCCCTTTGATCAGCCCGATATTGGCCATCCAGTTCTCGAAGAAATAACCGGCCCGGAGATGCACCGCATGGATGCCTGGAATTGCGTTGATGCGCCGCTCGAGATCGTGCAGCTTCGCGATGGGACCGTTTCCCTGGCCTCTATCGGCCCCAATCGAACTCACCGTCACCACTCGCTGGACCCGGGCTACCTGGACTCCGGCGCCAATCGCATCGATGAACGACTTGGCCAGGCCAGCGGGATCGGGGGTCCCCACTTCGGTGGGCAGGACGATGAAAGCCCCGTCGACCCGGCGAAGTGATTCGGCCAGGAATTTGGGATCGGAGAAACTGCCGGCCCGGGGATCGGCGCCCCGCGAGGCGAGCACCGACAGCTTGTCGATCGAGCGGCCGACGGCCCGGACGCTGACACCGGCGGCGAGGAGTTGTTCCACCAGCACATGGCCTACCCGGCCGGTGGCGCCCAGCACGGCGATGGTCTTGGTCATGCTGCCCCTAGTGGCGATCGAGGACCGAGAGACTGATGCGGACGATGTCGTCGAGCCGGGACTGGTCGGCGCCACCCTTGCTCGCCACACCCAGTCCGGCAATCACATTGAGGAGATACCGCGCGGTGGCGGTCACGTCGAGGGCGGAGGGGATCTCCCCGGTGGTCTGGGCCCGGAGCAGGGCCCGGCGGAACAGTTCTTCCTGTGACTGATTGTGTTGGGAGAGCAGAGTGGCGATGGCGGGATCGTGGGGGGCCAGTTCGACGGCCGAGTTGACGCAGAGACAGCCGCGGCAATCGTCGTCTTCATCTTCACAGGGTTCGGTCAGCTCTCGAAACATGGCGGCCAGCGTCATCCGGAGCGGACCGGGTCGGTCCAGCTGCTGGCGATACCAATCGAGGGTCTCGGTCGAGTAGGCACTCAGCGCCCGAACGAAGAGCGCATGCTTGTCACCGAATGTGTTGTAGAGGCTGGCCTTCTGGATACCCATGCGTTCCGTGAGGTCCTGTACGGAGGCGGCTTCGTAGCCTTTCTCCCAGAACACTTCGAGGGCGGCGGCCAGCGCCTGATCCTCGTCAAATTCCTTCGGTCTCGCCATGAGCCGGACAATAAACGAGGGTTTGCGGGACGGTCAAGAACGGGAGTCAGTGAGGAGGAGCTAATCGCCGGGATGGTCCCGAGTAGTGAGAAGGATTTAATCACAGGGTTAGTCCTGAGTAGTGAGGAGGGAGACCGGCGCACTCCTCACTCCTCACTGACTCGGGCTGTCCCTGTGATTAGTTCCTCCTTACTGACTGTGACCCTTACGTACGCACCGCTTCTATCGTGATCCCGCTCGCCGCCAGCGCCTCGACCGCCGTGATGTCGGGAATCCCGGCCGCCCGGGCTGAGGCCCACGTCAAAGTGATTGCGCCCATCTTGCCGGCGTCCTGGGCCAGCTTGGAAGCGACGTTCACCGGTGAGCCGGCCAGATCGTACCGGTTGGGGCCCAGCTCGAACAGCAACACCCGGCCCATATCGATTCCGATCGAGAGCTGGACTTTCTGGGCCTCGAAGAACTCCCGGAGCTTGCGGGAGAAGTTGAGGGCCCGGCGAGCTTCGTCGAAGTAGTAAATGCTGGGGCCGCCGGTGTTCTTTACATCCAGACCCTGGAACTCCTCCAACAGGGTCGCGCCCACCCGGGCAATCGCGGCTGCCAGGGCCAGGTCGTTCAGGCTGGCGACTTCGGGATCGTCCCGATCCTCCCGCTCCCGTTCGACCACCACCACGAATCCATCCCGATAGGCCGGACGGGGAACCACCGAGGTCCGGCGAGTCCGCTGGAACTCGCCCAAGCCATCGTAGAACTCATCGGTGAAAGGAAGCGGATAACGGAACTCGGCCGGCTCGATTCCTTCGAGCCGGAAGCCGTCGATCACCCGGTAGATCTCACCCGAAACGGGGATATGATCGACATGCTCGAATTCGAAGGTGGCAGTCTCGCCCAATAAATGGCGGAACTCGGCAGTGATCAGAATGTCCCCCGCCTCGGTGTGATCCTCGGCGAGATTCTCCACCCGGTCGGCATCGGCCCCGTGGAGTCCGCTCCCCAACTCGTAGAACTGTCCGCAGTGTACCGCCATCCCGATCCCCACTTCACACTCTTCCTTGATCCGATCCATCAGCGTGAGGAGCATGCTCATCACTTCTTCGGCCGGGATGGACTCGGGATAGAACATCGCGGTGTTGTCCGCCGCCCAGATTCCGATGGCGGTGCCACCGATGGCCCGGCCGTAGGCGTGGACCAGTTCCTTGGGCCGGCTGACCAGGGCGAGCAGCTCGATCAAGGAGCGTTCGTGGCTCAGCCGGGTAAGCCCCACCGTATCGCTGCAGACGACGATGCCGTTGTGAGTATTGGGGCCCAGCAGGAGACGAGCGGCCTCGGGGGTCTGCGGGCTGCGAATCCAGGAGCCGATCAAGTCCAATGGAAGAGACTGGCCTGCATCGGAAGGCAGGTCGAAGAAACCGGGCGGGAATCGGGTCGGTGAGAAGCGAGCCATGTGTTTGAGGTTCGGATGCTTCACGCTAGGGCTGAAGCGCACCCCGGGGCAGTGGCCCAGGTTACACTCTAGCCGGTCACCCGACCGGGCCCGGATGTGGTTATAGGTGAAAGGGTTAGGGCGTGGGTGAAAGGTGAAAAGTGAAAAGTGAAACGGGGAACGGGGAACGGGGAACGGGGAACGGGGAACGGGGAACGCGGAACCACCACACCTTACTTCAATTTGAGTCGGCGCAAGTAGTCGTAGCTGGTCCTCGCAAAGGCGATGGGATCCTTGGCCTCGTCATGCTCCACGAAATAGTGCTCTACCCCGGCCGCTTTTGCCGCTGACAAGAGGGCCGGCCAGTCCATGACACCCTGACCGACATCGACCATTGCACCGTTGGCATCCATGTCTTTGACGTGGACCATACGGAAACGGCCCTGATGCTGAGTGAAGTACTTGAAAGCGTCTCGCCCGGCCTCACGGATCCAATAGAGATCGAGCTCCATATGGAGCAGCTCCGGCTGAGTCCGTTCCAGCAGGATGTCGTAGCCGCAGCGCTCGCCATCGAGTGACTTGAACTCGAATGAATGATTGTGGTAACCGAGCGCGAGCCCGGCCTTGTTGAGCTTCTCGCCGGCGGCATTGAAGGTGTCGGCCACACTGGCGTAGCCATCCGCGGTCCGAGCCTCGTCGGGAATCCAGGCTACCACGACGTACCTGTGCCCCAGGGTTTTGGCCTGGGCGATGGTATCGTCCAGCTTCACCGTGACCGCTTCGATATCACAGTGGCCCGAGGGTGCGACCAGGTGGTTCTGGTCCAGTGCCCGCCTGAGCTCGACCGGCTTTCGGCCGTACACTCCGGCAAACTCGACTTCCTGGTAGCCGATCCTGGCAAGTTTCGCGATGGTCCCTTCGAAATCTTTCTGGAGGAGGTCGCGCAGGGTGTAGAGCTGGATGCCCAGGCGGCTAGACGGCGAGGCGGCTAGGCGGCTAGTAAGACCCCCGAGAGGAAAAGTCATAGCCAACGCGGCGGCCGAAGAACCTATGAAGTCACGACGAGTCACTAACCGCCTCGCCGCCTGTCCGCCTGGCCGCCTCATAGTTCATTCCTCTTCATCTGCTCCACCGCACTTGCCGCCGCCCGAGCCGTCAGGGCCATGTAGGTGATCGACGGGTTCTGGAAGGCCGAGGAGGCCATGCAGGCGCCGTCGGTGACAAAGACATTGGGCGCGTCCCACACCTGGTTGGTGCCGTTGAGCACGCTGGTCTTCGGATCGCGCCCCATGCGGGCAGTGCCCATCTCGTGAATCACCAGGCCCGGTTTCACCCATTCGTCGCTGTTGAAGGTACTGATGTTGGTGGCGCCGGCGGCCTCGAGCATCTCGACTGCGCTCGCAATCTGGTCCTTCCACTGGGCCTTCTCGTTCTCGCCGTACTCGCAGGTAATGCGGAGTGCGGGCACGCCCCATTTGTCTTTCACGGCGGGATCGAGTGCTACGAAATTCTCGGCCCGCGGCAGCATTTCTCCCCGGCCGTCGAGACTGAAGTGCCACGGTCCCTGCTCGGTGAGCAACGACTGCTTGAAGGCCGCGCCAAAGCCGCTCATGCTGTTGCCGCGGCCCCACCCCGCGCGTCCGCCGCCGCCCTGATACGCGTAGCCGCGCAGGAAGTCGGGATGCTGCTCCTTCACGTTGCGATAGCGGATCAGATAGATCCCGTTGGGCCGGTGACCGAACGAGGTGTGCTTCTGGTAGCCCGGGATCGTCCCCTGCGCGCCATTGCCCATGGTGTGATCCATGAGATACTTGCCCAGCGCTTCGCTGCTGCTGCCGAGTCCGCCGGGGTAGGCCGAGCTCTTCGAGTTGAGCAGAATGCGGGTGCTCTCCAGGGCCGAGGCGCAGAGGAAGACGATACGCGCCTGGTACTCGATCGACTGCATCGTGTTGGCATCGATGACGCGGACCCCGCTCGCCCGCTTCTTTCCGGCGTCGTAGATCACGCTCTCGACGACGCTGAACGGCCGCAGGGTCAGCCGCCCGGTCGCCCGGGCTGCCGGCAGGGTACTCGAGGGCGACGAGAAATAGCTGCGGGTGATGCAGCCCCGTTCGCAGGGCCCGCAGTAGTGACAGGCCTTCCGGCCCTGGTGATCCTGGGTAAGAATCGCGACGCGACCGACGGTGACGACCCGCTCGCCATGGTACTTCGCCATCAGTTTGTCGCGCACATGCTGCTCGGCACAGCGCAGCTGCATCGGCGGGAGGAACTGGCCATCGGGTACCTGGCTCAGTCCTTCCTTCTGGCCACTCACGCCGATGAAACGCTCGACGTGATCGTACCACGGCGCGATATCGGCGTAGCGGATCGGCCAGTCACAGCCGAAGCCGTCACGCGCATTAGCGGTGAAGTCGAGCTCGCTCCAGCGATAGACCTGTCGCCCCCAGGTAATCGAACGGCCACCTACCTGGCGGCCGCGGATCCAGTGGAACTGCTTGTCATCGGGCGTGGTGTAGGGATTCTCGAGATCGTTGACGAAGAACTTGCCGCTCCACTCGTCGCACGCGTAGCAGAGCCGCTGAACCGGCTGATTCTTCTCCAGCTTCGCGCGATCGCCCCAGCCGCGATATGGCAATTCCCACGCCTGCACGTGCTCGACGTAGTCGGTTGCGGGATCGGTCGGGCGACCGGCTTCAAGCAGCAGCACTTCGAGGCCGCGCTCGGTCAGTTCTTTTGCGGCCCAGCCACCCGAAATTCCGCTGCCGACGACGATGGCGTCGTATTTCGTCTTCACGCCGAGTTCCTTGTTGGGTGAGACGTGAGACCGGAGACGGGAGACGGAACCGCTCTGAACTCCAAGGTGCGTCTCACGTCTTACCTCTCAGATCTCACGTATGTACACAGCCGTCAAATCGTCCCGGAATGATCGGATCCCTGGTCACCTCTTTCACCACCTTTTCGGAAGTGAAGTAGCCGTACAGGGTCAGCGACTTGAGCCGTTTGAACTCGTGTTCCGCGCTGCCCGCCCTGCCGTCTACTCCGTCGATCGACCGGAGCAACTTTGCCTGCTCGGCGGGGCCCAGTCCGGTGAAGGTGCCGCCGGCCCGGCGGTCGATATCGGCCAGCCCGGCGAGGAACTCACTGCGTTCGTCGTCGTGGTACCAGGCGGCGAGCAGATGATCGACAAACCCGGTGACCCCGACGTCGGTGGCGCCCGGCGTATCGGTGCGGGGAATAATCATGTCCGCGAGGGTGCCAACCAGCTCAGCCTGGGCTGGTGTCAGCACCTCGAACGAACGATGGGCCGCGGCGATATGGGCGGCGTTGGCAAACCGGCTGGCGGCTTCCACCGAGCGAGGGACAAAGGGGAGGAGCGTGCCGGTGCCGAGGATTCGGAGAAGATCGCGACGCTGCATTGGATCGGCGTGGTTCGGGGAGCAGCAAAGGAGCAGGGCTAGGTTACTGCCGGCCGACGGGCTTCGCCAGTGGCGGAGACCCTTCCCCCCATGAAGCGCCGGCCGTATCGTTGGGCCGACCCGGGCGCGGCACGGATTCCCTGCGCGGGCCGGGCGAGCTTTCCTGCCGAGGTTTGAAACGCAATGCACTCCAGGCACAGCAGTCGTCGCTGGACTATTCTCTGCTCCGCCCTCCTCGTACTTCCAATGTTCACCTCATCGGCAGCCAGCGGACAGAACGCCCCTTCCGGCTTACCCAACCGGCTCACCCCCGAAGAGCGGCGGGATGGATGGCAGCTCCTGTTCGACGGAGTGTCGACCAAAGGCTGGCGCGGATTCAAGCAGACGGTGGCGCCCAAGGGATGGGTGGTGGAGCAGGGGTCGCTGGTACGGGAAGCCGGTGGGGCCGATCTCATCACGCTCAAGCAGTACCGGAACTTCGAACTGGCGCTGGAGTGGAAGATCTCCCCCGGCGGCAACAGCGGAATCATGTATCGGGTGACGGAGGACGGGAAGGCGCCCTACGAGACCGGTCCCGAAATGCAGGTGCTGGATGATGCCCGGCACGCCGACGGGGCCAACCGGCTGACGTCGGCTGGTTCAGACTACGGACTCTATGCCGCTCCGGCGGGTGTGGTGCACCCGGCCGGGGAGTGGAACAAGGTCAAGATCGTCGTGAACGGCAATCATGTAGAGCACTGGCTCAACGACGTGAAAGTGGTCGAATATGAACTGGGCAGCCCCGATTGGACCGCCAAAGTCGCTGCCAGCAAATTCGATCAATGGAAGGGGTACGGAAAGGCGCCCGCCGGCTACATCGCCCTGCAGGATCACGGAGACAGAGTGGAGTATCGCAGCATTCGAATCAAGGAACTCCCCTAGATAGACGGGCGAGACGGGCGAGACGGTCAACTCACCGTAGCTGACGCCGCCTCGCCCGTCCTGCCCGTCACGCCCGTCTTGCTCAAGGGACTATGATCAAAGCCAAGCTCTCTTTCATGATGTTCCTCCAGTACTTCATCTGGGGGGCGTGGTTCGTCACGCTGGGCACCTATCTGCTGCAGACCCGTCAATTCACCGGCGCCCATGTGGGCTGGGCCTACGCGGCCATGGCTATCGGGGCGATCGCGGCGCCGTTCTTTGTGGGAATGGTGGCCGACCGGTTCTTCGCCACCGAGCGGATCCTCGCGATTCTCCACATCGTGGGGGCGCTCATCCTCTACTGGGCCTCGACCCTCACTGATTTCAGCACCCTGTTCCCGGCGCTGATTCTCTACGCCCTCTGTTACGCCCCGACGCTGGCTCTGACCAATTCGATCTGTTTCGACAATATGAAAGACTCGGCCCGGGATTTTCCCCAGATCCGGGTCCTGGGAACGATCGGTTGGATCGCGGCCGGACTGATCGTAGGATATCTCAAGGTCGAGGCACTCTCGACCCCGATGCAGATCGCTGCGGCCGCCTCGCTGCTGCTGGGGGTGTTCGATTTCACCCTGCCGCACACTCCGCCTCACGCCGCCGGGAAGCCGCTCAGCGTGCGCGACATCCTCGGTCTCGATGCCCTGTCGCTGATGAAAGATCGGTCGTTCGCGACCTTCGTGGCCGGATCGTTCCTGCTCTGTATCCCGCTGCAGTTTTACTACGCCTTCACCAACGGTTTCCTGAACGAGATCGGCTGGGCCGATGCGGCGTCGAAGATGACGCTGGGGCAGGTATCCGAGATCGTGTTCATGCTGCTGTTGCCCTGGTTCCTGGTTCGTTTGGGTGCCAAGAATATCCTGCTGATCGGCATGGGGGCCTGGGCGACTCGTTATCTCCTGTTCGCCAACGGCAACACCGGCTCCAGCGTGTGGATGCTCTATGCCGGGATCATGCTCCATGGAATCTGCTACGACTTCTTTTTCGTCACCGGGCAGATCTACGTGGATCAGCGGGCCGGCCAGAAGGTGCGAGCAGCGGCGCAGGGATTCATCACCCTGATCACTCAGGGAGTCGGTTACCTGATCGGAAGTTATGTGTCGGGTCATGTGGTCGATGCCCACGCGATCCCGGCGGGCGGCCACGACTGGCACGCGATCTGGCTGTTCCCGGCAATCGGGGCAGCCGGGATTCTGATTCTGTTTGCGCTGCTGTTCCGCAGCAGTGAAGAGGCGAAGCCGGCGTAGCCCTCTGGCTGAGTGCGGCTCGCTGAGCTTGATAACAGGATTAAAGGATTGAACGGATTGAGGATTCTCGGTTGAGACAGTCTTGCTTGGGATTGAATCATTCAATCCCGGCAATCCTTCAATCCTGTATTGAAACTGGTACAACCTCGACGAACCAAGGCTAACAATGTCCCGCAATCCCAATCGTCGTGACTTCGTTTCAAGCGTGGCAGCTGGAGCCGCCGCATTCCACATCGTCCCGCGCCACGTACTCGGTCGAGGTTACCGGGCGCCGAGCGATACGCTCAACGTCGCGTGCATCGGCGTCGGGGGTATGGGCCGGAACGATGTTCGAGGAATGGAAGGCGAGAATCTGGTCGCCTTTGCCGATGTCGACTGGAATGCGGCCGACGATGCCTTTCGGACCTATCCCAAGGCCCGGCGCTACAAGGACTACCGCGAGATGCTGGACAAGGAAGCCAAGAATATCGACGCGGTGACGGTTTCGACCCCCGATCACAACCACGCAGCGGCGGCGATGCTGGCGCTCAAGGCCGGCAAGCATGTTTACTGTCAAAAGCCCCTGGCCCGGAGTCTCGGGGAAGTTCGCGCCCTGATGCAGGAGGCGGCTCGCCGCCCCAAGCAGTTCACCCAAATGGGCAATCAGGGTCACGCCGGCGACGGATGCCGGCAAATTCGCGAGTGGGTCGAGGCGGGAGTAATCGGACCAGTCCGCGAAGTACACTACTGGACCAACCGGCCGATCTGGGCCCAGGGCATCGATCGCCCCACCGCCGCGCACAATCCTCCGCCCACGCTCGACTGGAACCTCTGGCTCGGCCCCGCGCCTGATCGCCCGTACAATCCGGCCTACGCGCCTTTCAGCTGGCGTGGCTGGTGGGATTTCGGCACCGGCGCCCTGGGCGACATGGCTTGTCACGGCATGGACGCCGCTTTCTGGGCTCTCGATCTGCATTACCCCACTCGGGTTATTCCCGAGACCACCAAGCTCTACGCCGAGACGGCGCCCAAATCCTCCCGGGTCGAGTATCGCTTTCCGGCCCGGGGAAATCGGGGCGAGATCAAAGTGGTGTGGCGCGATGGCGGGCTGTGGCCGCCCAAGCCGTCCGGTTTGCCCGACGGCATGAACTGGCCGCCGGAAGAAATCGGCGGGCAGATGTGGGTGGGTGACTCCGGAGCGATCCTGGCCGGGATGTACGCCGAGAATCCCCGGCTGCTCGACAGCAAGAAGGACGCCGAGCTCAAGGCTAATCCGCCGGCAGTAAAGTACGAACGGTCGCCCGGCGTGTACGCCGAGTGGATTCGGGCCATGAAAGGCGGAGCGCCGAACCTGTCGACCTTTGCCGGTCATGCCGGTCCGCTCACCGAGATGGTCCTCCTCGGTTGCATTGCGGTGCGGGCCGGCCAGCCGATAGACGTGGATGGGGAGAAAGGGAATGTCACTACATCCGTGTCTGCCGAATGGATCAATCCATCGTATCGCAAGGGGTGGTCGTTGTAGGGCGGAGCCCGAGCCGTTGTCATCCCGACCGAGCCCGTAGGGCGAGTGGAGGGATCTCCGAGATTGCACAGTCGGAGATCCCTCGATTCGCTTCGCTCACTCGGAATGACAACCCTCTCACCCCAAAAAGGAAGGAGAGGACCAGCGCCGTCGGACGCCGGTCCCCCTTGTGTGGCAAGCGGTGGTACGAGGAAGGGTGCAGTGACCGTGGAGTTGGAAATTCTACCCCGGTTAATCACCGCGGACGTGCAGTTGTCAGACCCCCTAGCTGGCCAGCGCGACCGATTCGGTCGCCAGCGCCGGCATGGGGGTCATGCTTTCGGCCATAGTCGTGAGTTGCGCGGTGGTGGCCTGGATTTCACCCAGGCTCACCGCCAGTGGCTCCATCACATTGTCGAGCCACAGGTGCCGCGCATGGCGGCAGGCAGAATTGTACGCCGCGATCAGGTAGTGCCCGATGCGCAGTGCTTCCGCCACGATTGCCGCCTCCCGTACCGCCTGATCTCCATGCTCGGTCAGGAGCACCACGCTCTCGTCGACCAATCCTTCCATGCCGCGACAGCGCAATCCCCACGGGTCGGTGCCCAATGAGGCGAAGATCGTTTCCAGGCGGTCGAGCTGAGCCTCGGCTTCGTGCGAGTGGTCCACCAGCAGATGGCGGAGCGGCCGGGACGTCACCGCCGAGGCGAGCGCAGGCAGCGTCTTGAGGACCATGGTCCCGGCGCTGTACAGATCCCGCAGCTCTCTCACCAACAGATCCCGCATCGAATCGAGGGACATCGGATTCTCCCGTCTTTAGTGCTGAACCGTTTTCTCAGAACCCTTCAAGCAGTTGCTTACCGGTTGGCGAACAGCCGGCGCTCGAAGTCATTGACCTGCTCTTCGATCTGGTCGACCGTCTGGCCATAGCGCTGCTGCAGAACCCCGACCAGCTGCTGCCGCTTGCCGGCGATGACATCGAGATCGTCATCGGTGAGCTTGCCCCACCGCTCCCGCACCCGGCCGCGGACTTCCTTCCACTTGCCTTCGATTTCGTTCCAGTTCATTGCGCCCTCCTATTTGGTTCACGCCGCGAGGCGGCGATGGTGATCCTGCGACTGCCGCTACTTCGACCCGCCCAGCTGGAAACCCAGACCGGTTGAAAGGATCAGGTCGTTCCAGGTCTTGTCGGTGTTCCCAATGCTCCCGCCGTAGATGTAGTCCTCGGCGTCGACCCGGATGTGCACCCGTGAACTCACGGGGAGACGGATGCCGGCCCCGGCAACCACGCCGAAGCGGCTCTTGCTGTTCGACTCACTGAAGGCGTCACCGCCCCGGCGGATGAATGCCGGACCGACGCCAACATGGATGCCCAGCGGAGATACGCTGGGGCTGAGACCGGCCATCAGCTTCAGGCCCGCGGTCAGAATGTCCTGATTGCGGGTTTCATTGATCGGCGCACCGGCGATCTCCACCTTGGCCGGAGTAAATCCGCCGACGGCTTCAACCCCGAAGATGCCCGGACCCCAGAACGTCAGGCGGGCGCCGCCGGCGAAACTGTTATTGCGATCGATGCTGCCACCTACTCCGCTCAGGCTGGGATCCTGCCCCAGCGGCGAGTAGATACCGCCGTAGACACCGAAAGTGGTGCTGCTCTGAGCAAAGGCCTGCGCCGGTCCGACGCCGGCCAGGCACAGCACGGCGAAGGTGATTCGGAGTTTGGTATGCTGTGACATGGTGCTCTCCCCTATTCCGATCTGCGGCGAACCGGCGCCGCCCCGCCATCTATGACATCAGCAGGCCACTGAAATACGAAAGGCGCGAGGCATCCCCGTACGGTGGGTGCCGTTCGCGCCTTCGACTGATGAGTCTCAAACTCATCCGCCAAGGATGGCCCGGTTGCGCCGAGCCTTCTATTGGCCTGCGGGAATCAACCTACCAACGCCCGGAATCGGTCGATGTGCCGACCATCACACCTGGGTTGGCCGGTTTCCGTCCAGCTCAAGCATCAATTCCAGCTTGTGGCGCAGTTCACCCAGCGCCTTTGACTTGAACGCGTGCTTGGTCTCTTCCAGCACCCGGATGGTTTCCTTGACCGCTTCGTTGAGCTGGGCTCCTCGAGGACAGTTGAGCAGCTGACAGGGGTGCTGGTCGACCGGTTTCCCCGAGAGGGCCCGCCCCAGCTGCTGCAGATCGGTCAACGATCCCATGACATTACGCAGCGTCAGGGAGAGGAAGACGTCGATTCCATTGCCACTGCCGTCAGGATTGGCGAGGTGCTGATAGTCCTGCCGCATGTCGGCCAGCCGCTGCTCTGCCTGCTGCATTGCCTGCCAGGAACGAAACCGGTTTACCGCCGTCTCTACCTTAGGGAGTAGATCCGAGAAGACCACCGGCTTGAGCAGATACGCGGCGACCGGCAGCTCCACGCAGGCCATAGCTGAACGCACTGACGGGACACCGGTTATGACCAGCACCGGCAACCCTCCGCGCGAGGCGGCGATCTGGCGCACCAGTCCCAGATCGCTGTTCCCGGGCATCTCCAGATCGGTGATCAGCAGATCGTAGGGATTGGCTTCCACCTTGGCCATGGCCGAGGCGCCGTCAGACACTGTGTCGCAGGTGTAACCTTCCCGCCGCAGCAGATCAGCGGTGGAGTTGAGAAAGGTGGGCTCGTCATCGGCGAGCAGGATACGCCCCTGGCTCATGCCATCACTCCTGAAGTGACCGAAGGCATCGGGAGACGCACCACGAACTCGGTGCCGCCTCCGTCCCGGTCATGAATTTCTACCTGGCCGCCCAGGGCCTGAACCGATCTTCCCACCAGGGAGAGACCCAGACCCATACCACCGGTTCGCACCTTGGCGGTCTTGGTGGTGAAGAACGGCTCGAACACTCGTTCGCGAATCTCGGCTGGAATACCGGGGCCGCGATCGCTCACTTTGAGAATGAATACACCATCGGAGACAGTCGCGCCGACCTCCACCGTACCGCCGGCGGGGGAAGCTTCCACCGCGTTCTGCACCAGATTGTAGAGCGCCTGCCGGACGATCGCCTCGGGGAGCTGGATGGTGGGAGGCAGCCCCGTCAGGTTCACCTCGATCTTGACCCCCGACGCCCGATTCACCTGCTCCAGCAGCGCCACCGCATCGGACACCAGGCCGGGGACCGAGGTACCATGCGAGCCGTTCTGCTCCGGCCGGTAGGTTTCGTAGAGCTGACGGGTTACTCCCGAGATCCGGGTGATCTCCCGTTCCACCGCGCCGACGTAGTTGCGATGGGGATGATCGGCCGGGACCGCATCCTTGATCAGCAGGAAGGCATTCTGAATTCCGGCCAGCGGGTTGTTGATCTCGTGGGCCACCCGGGCCGCCATCCGGCCCATGGTAGTGAGCGACTCCACTTCCCGCAGTACGTCCTCGGCCCGCTTGCGTACCGTCATGTCACGGGCGTCCACCAGCAGCTGAATCACCTGACCGCTGCCGTCGAGAATCGGACTGTAGGCCACATCGAGCATCAGCACATCGCCTTTGGGTGTGTCCAGTTCCATCTCCCGGCGAACCGGTTTGCCACTGAGCGCTTCCCGCACATCGGCCCGGATCTGGCTCGCCTTGTCGTCCGAGGTGCCGACCTGGAATGTCGGCAGTTCCCAGAACGCCTTGCCCCGGATCACCGGCAACTCCAGCGCCGCGAATTCGAGCGCGGCCCGATTGGCCTCCAGGATCCGCCCCTCGGAATCGAGCAGCAGCTGCAACTGAAAGGCGCTGTCGAAGCAGGCCCGGAACCGGCGCTCGCTCGCGGCCAGGGCCTCGTCCGCTCTCTGTCGATCGGTGACGTCGGCAGTAATACCAAGGACACGCCGTGGCTGGCCAGTAGGAGACCGTTCTACCACCCGGCCGCGATCGATGATCCAATGCCAGTCGCCGGCATGACTGCGAATGCGATAGCGCGCTTCGAAGGTCTGCGATAACCCCGAGAGGTGGTCCGACAGCGAGTTCTTCACCCGGGGCTGATCGGTCGGGTGAATCAACGATGACCAGCTGTCACTCCCGGTTCCCATGGCACCGGGGTCGTAACCCAGATGGCGCCAGAGTGCAGAACTGCGCCGGGCCGTCCCGGTGCTCACGTCCCACTCCCAGATGCCGTCGGTGGCGGTTTCCAGCGCCGTGTTCATCCGCGACCGCTCGGCCAGCCGGGCCCGGGTGAGATTCAGCTGACCCAGACGAATCGCCAGAGGAAGCAGGGTGGAAACCAGCAGACCGAGAAGCAGGAGCAGATCGGGCAACCCCGATCTCAAACGGGCAAGAGTCGATTCACCGGGCCAGGTGGCTATGTCCCAGACCACTCGTCCTACCGTGTACGTGGAACGATCGGTCCAGTCGAGCGGAGCCCGGGCCGAGTTGGAGACGATATCACGCCGATCGGCCGAGACCGTGACCACGAATCCGCTGCCCGAGTCGGCCACCACCGGCGTAAGCATCCGGTCGGCTTCGAACACCCCAGCCACGTAGCCGGAGCACTTCCTCGATCCACAGAACGGCATCGCCATTGCGAAGGTGCCGGGCTTCTCCAGCGGGAAATAACGGGCCGCCTCGGACTCGCTTTGCGGCTGCAGGGCCAGTTCCTCTTGCAGCCGCCTGCCGAGTTCAGTCTTAAGCGGCTGGGAGTCCATGGCCTCGGGAAAAACTCGCCGGACCACCAGTCCGCTGTCGATCCAGGCAATCGCGCTCAGACCTTCGACATCCCGGGTCAGAGTGACCGCGGTGTTCTCCCGGTCCCGAGTTCGGGGCCAGGGTGCCGGAGTGAATCGGGAGAGCCGGGCCAGTACCTTGGCGCCGGCATCGACCTGACGGCCGATCTGCATTCGGGCCGACCGGCCCGCCACCCGGGTCTGCTCCCGGATCTGCTCCTGCTCATAGGTGATCAGGGCCCGCCAGAGGAAGATCGCGGTCACCAGGCAGGCGAGCCCGACCATCAACGGGACCCAGGGATTGGAAGCGGTATCGGGATCGCTGCTCCAGGTGATCAGCCCGAGGCAAAGCCCCAGCAGCAGGGTCGCCACCAGCAGATGAAAGGACGAACCAACCAGCAGGCTGCTCTGGGTGTCCGGCCGCCACATGAATCGGGTCGCCAGAATCCCGAGACTGAGCACTGCTTCGATGGCCCCAAAGGCGCCGGCCGTGAGCCGGCTCCTGTCGGTGCGACTGGGGAGCGCCAGACCCAGCAGCCCTGCGCCTGCGCCGATCAAGAGCAGCGCGCTCGACACCGGCAAACTCAGCGGTTGCAGAACCCCTTGAGAAGCACCGACCGTGGTTCCCTCAGGGGCGGCTTCGATCAGCCGGCGTGCAAGGGTGAACAGGCCTAACGAGAGCACACTGATGCCACCCAGCACCACACCTTGGGGCCGGTCGGTCGCGGCGGCGATCAGCGCCAGCCCGATGAACAGAATGCCGACCGATTCGATCAGCGAAACCGGCGGGAATGAGGACACCGGCTGAGCCAGCCCGCCATGCGAGAGATACCATCCACCCGCCCCGATGACTCCCGCCAATGCCAGGAGCCACCCGAAAATTCGAGCGATGGCGTTAGCTCGCCGACTGACCATCCCGCCGTCGGTACCGGTCCAGGGAGACAGACCTACCTCCAATGATTGCGCGAACTAGAGATATAAGGAAAAGCGAAAAGGCACGGTCGATGCCCCCGGACATCGATTGGGAGCTTCGCTCGTGCCTTCGACTCGCGGGTCCGGTTGCCCCGCTCGACAAGGCGGTCCGATTTTCCGGACCGACGACCCGATAGTGGGGTCTCTGAGCCCAACTTAATCCCTAGTACCACGAGGTCAACGTGAGAGGAGTCACAGCCCTCCACGGTTCTGCGGGGATAGCCTGGTAGCGGGAACCGAGCCGGTGCACCGACCGGCGTCGCTTGTTCGGGGGAAGTTCGGCTTCCTCAGCTGCAGGCGCGCAGTTCACGCGAGGGCGTGCTGCGCGCCTGTTTTCTTTTACCACCAGGGAGGGAGACCGTGTCCAGAGTCTGGGTAGTCGCGCTGGCGCTGGCCGGATCGGCTCCGGCCGGCGCGCCCAAATGGACCGCCATACTCCAGCCCACCGGAACCTCAGTTCTGACCGGAACGGCGGTGGTGGAAGAGATTCGGAGTGATTCTCTCGAGGTGGAGATTCAGCTTTCCGGGGCGAAGCCGGGCACTGAAATCGCCTGGCACATTCATCTGGGCGGGTGCGACGACCGGGGAATGATCCTTGGACCGCAAAGCGCCTACCCGTTGCTCAAGGCAGGCGCCGAGGGAAAAGCTACCGGTGGGGTTACCCTGGCCGGAGCGATGCCGTCACAGGGTGAATACAGCATCACGGTCCACAAGTCGAACACCGACCTGACTGCGGTGGCGTGCGGTGGTCTCAAATCGGTGCTCAGTGCTCTGCCAGAAACGACCGCATCGCCGCAATGACTTCAGCCTCGTTGGACATGAAGATGTAGTGGTGAGCTCCGCGGATCTCGACCACTTTGTTGTTGGGGACTTCCCGCTTGAACCGGTCCCGTTCGCTGGCAACCCAGGGACTGAACACCCGATGAAATTCGTCGGCCTGGGCCCGGCCGGCGCGGTCCAGCGACTCGTAGTAGCTGAACATTCCGTTCACCGATTCGGGTATGGCGTAAAAGGCCAGGGCCGGCGCCTTGATCATTTGATAGCGGGGGTGGGCCAGGCCTGCGAGAATGGCCGCGTCCACTCGAGGCGGGGTGACGTCCTTCAGGTAGCGTCCATCGGGAGCGAACACCGCGATCGACAGCACCTCACCCATGGTGTATCGCACTCCATAGTTCCGGATGCTGTATTCCCGGTAGGTGGCGGGACTCAGCGAATCCGCCTTGCTCATCGGCGGGGCCGGCGGGGGCGGCGTGGCCTTGAACATCTCGGCCAGGGGTACCCGGTCGTGCGCAGCATCGAGGTACACCAGCTTGCTGACCCGTTCCGGCCAGGTGGTGGCAAACCGGGTCAGTTCATCACCAGCGATTGAATGTCCTACCAGGACGACCCGGTCGATCTTCAGCGAATCGAGCACAACCCTGATGTCGTTGGTCAGCGAGTCGATCTGATAGCCACCCGGAGGCTGGCTCGACGCACCGAACCCGCGGCGGGTGAGCGCGTAGACGTGAAAGCGGTCGGTCCACTCGGGGGCGAAGTCGTCGAACTCGTGACCGGTATCGTCCAGTCCCGAGAGAAACAGCATTGCCGGCCCTTTCCCGCCCCAGTCGAGCAGTTCCAGCTTCACTCCCTTTCCCACCTGAATGAAGTCGGCTCGATGAGGTGAGGCATCCACCCACCTGAAGGCCGACTGAGTGCTCGGCTCCTCCGGCGGCTCGGGGAAGGCGACGAACTGCCCCTTGCTGATCACTCCATCGGTCACCCGATAGAGTGTTACTCCGGATTGGAACTCCAGCCCCGCACCTTCGCTGGGCCCCACCACCGCTCCGGCCTGCTCGAATCGGGTGTTCTGCCCGCCGAGGGCGTACTCCAGGGTCTCGCGGATATGGATGTGTCCGCCCAGCGCCAGCGGAAAGCGGTGCTTCCGGAGAATGGCCAGCGCGTCGCCGGCGTTGGAAACGGTGTGCCGGAAGGCGGTCTTTCCACCCACAGTGATGAGGGTCGGCGCCGGCGGCTCGTCGACGTACCCGTTGATCATCTCGGCCGCAGTGAAGAACGGGATGTGGTTGAAGGTGACGACCGGCGTCGTCGCCGGGACGAAGCTGAGGTCCAGTTCCAGCCAATTAAGCTGACCGGCATCGATGTGACCGTAATACCATTGGTCGTCGATGTCCTCGCTGTTCAGCCCGACGAAATGAACCCCGCCATAATTGAAGGAGTAGTAATCGGGCCCGAAATAGTGCCGATACATCCCACGGCCAAAAAGCGGATGCTGTGGACTCACGTGCGATTTCTCAGTCTCGATGCCGAAAATCTCGTGATTGCCGGGAGCGGTCCACACCGGACGGGTAAAGCGCTTCTTCTCAGCGGCAAAGAGGTCGTAACGTTCGGTGGCGACTGCTTCGGGGACCCGCAGCGCGTCCCGGACCAGATCACCGGTGATCAGGACGAAGTCGGGCTTGAGCGAGTCCACCACTTGCTCGAGGTGGCGAGTCCGGTCCAGCGAAGCCGAATCGAGATGAGTGTCGGAGGCGTGGATGAAGCTGAAGCTTCGAGGACTGGGGGCTGTCCGGAGAGCGAAATCGAGCTTCGATTCAGCCGAACTCCGATAAAACGGCCCGACCGCTCGATAGCCGCTTGGCACACTGACGAAGACCAGCCCGAAGCCGCCCGGGTCCAGCGAGAAGTTGCCCCTGGCGTCGGTCTGGGTCACGTGCTCCTGGTCGGAAACCACCACTTTGGCGATCCCAGGCTCACCGGGATCCCGCATTCCGTTGCCATTGCGGTCGAGGAAGACGCTGCCGGTGATGGCGGGGCTTTGCAGCGCGGCGAGGGCGAGCAGAGTTGCAATGATCATTGGTGTCGTTGGTTCAGAACGTCAGTTGTCTAGCTGAGCCTGGTTGAGCACACAGATCGCAAAATGCATAACACGAAGAACACGTAGCATTCACGAAGGGGGACGGTTTTCGTTGCGTTCACCAGAAAGATCATGGTTCGATCGAAGGTGGTGCACGTTCTTAGACGTCCCCCTTCGTGTGACCTGCGTGAGCTTCGTGTTATGCTGTTACAAAACCAATCACGCCGCCGATTCAGTTTGCTTGCGTGGGTGAGTCATCGCCAGCAAAAGCGCCGCAAGCAGCCCGCAACCAAGCATCATACCCCAGGTGACCTGGGGACCGGACCGCTCGAGCAATAACGTTCCAGCCCACGGTCCCACGATCAGCGACAAGGAGAGCATGGCGGTAAACCCGCCCATATACTCCCCGGTCCGGCCAGGTGGCGCCAGCTCGGCCACATACGCGGTGGCCGTGGGAAAGAAGATCATTTCCCCGAAGGTCCATACGATGACAGCCAGGACGATCGGAGTGGGCGTGGTCACCAGGGCCAGCGCGCCAAAGCCGATTCCGATCAAAAGGGCCGACAGTGCGTTGGCTTTCCAGGCCGGCCAGCGGGACATGGCGACGTTGAGGGGCACTTCGATGGCCACGATCGTCATGGTATTGACGATGAACAGCGCTCCGAAGAACGACTCCCGGTAACCCAGATGCCGAACCAGAAAGAGCGGCATTGCGCCGTTACTCTGGGAGTAAATCAGGTTCAGTAATAGCGCGACCAGGAAGAAGCCCACCGCCCGCCGATCCCGCCACACCACCGAGCCCGCCTGTGACTCGCCGATGGCCGGCACCGCCACTACCGGGCCGTCGAAAGCAGACCGGTGCCCGGCCCGGCGGAATCGCAATATCAGAATAGAAAGCGTGGCCGCTGCGACCAGCGATGTCACTCCATCCACTATGAAAATCAGTGGAAAGGAGACCAGGGCCAGAAACCCGCCGATCGCAGGCCCGATTCCCATACCGAGATTGACGGCCAAACGATTCAACGCAATGGCGGCCTTACGCTGTTCCGGGGTCGCCGATCCGGTGAGGGCGGACATGGTGGCGGGGCGGGCGGCATCGGCCACCACTGCCCACACCAGCGTAAGGGCCAGCACGCCCCAGAAGCTGTGGATCCAGGGAATGATCAGGAGCACCACCCCGGTGAGCGCGAGTGAGCCGCGCAGGACCGCAAAGGGGCCGATCCGGTCGCACAACCGGCCGGAGAACGGTGCAGTCAACAGGCTGCCGACCCCATAGACACTCAAGGAGAGCCCGGCGAGCGAGGCGGTGACGTGAAGCTGCTCGGTGAGATAGAGTACCAGAAACGGCAACGCCATCATGCCGGCCCGGTTCACCAGCGTGGTGGCGGCAATGACCCAGACATCGGGCGGGAGCCCGCGCAGACCGCGATATGGATTGGGGAATTTCACGCTGGAAAGTAGTCCCAGCCGGAGAGTTCAGTCCCTCTGCGGCGGCGGAGAAGAGGCCAGCAGTCGGCGGTCGGCGTAGCCCGGTTCGCCCGAGATGATCTTGTACCAGCCCTCACCCAGTGAATCGACCTGTACCGCTTCACCGGGCTTGAGGATGCGAACTACTTTCGATTTGTTGCTGCGAACTGCGCGCACATTGATCCAGGTGGTCGCGAAGCGCCGCTCGGCTCCGCGGGCAGGCTTCGGTTCGCGCGGTGGAGGCTGTGGGGCAGGCGCGGTTGTCGGCGCCGGCGGAGGAAGCACCAGCGGTTGGGGTTTGGGCGCGGCGACGCCGTCGGTCTTTGGGGCCACGGCCACCGGCTGCGGTTTAGCCGGAATCGAATCGGTCCTGGCTGTGAGTGCGGCAGGAACCGGGGGAGTCGGTGTCGTCGAGGAATCATGCGAACCACCCCGGCCGCTCTTCCACAGGTAATTCGCGGACACCACCACAATGATCGCAATAACGATCAAAGCCGGGCCCGGCACCCTGGGTCGCAACGGCTTGGGATCAATCTGCCGATCATAGCGAGTCTCAAAGGCGTAGCCGCAGCGAGGGCATCGCGTTGCCACACTCAGCACCGCTTTGCCGCAGCCGGGGCATACCCGGTCGATCACGGCTTCTCTCCCGCCAGCTTCGCCATCCTCGTCTTTACCTCCCGGACCTGCGGCTGCAGCGAGGGGTCGGCGTTCTTCCACACATCAAGGAACCGGCTGTAACTCTGCAAGGCCCGCTCGCTGTCCTTCCGTTCTTCATAAAGCTCGCCCAGTCGCATCAGCGCCGGCGCGAGGTAGTAGACGTCCGCTTGCGCCTTCCAGACCGTGCCAGCCGCGCCCGCTCGCTGATAGGCGGCGAAGGCGGAGTCGGGTTGCCGGGCCTGTTCCCAGGCCAGCGCCGTCTCGTAGTCTCCACAGTCAGAGCAGAACCGTGCGATCCGCCCCTGGGTGAACGCGGTAGCCGCGCCGGCGCCGTCGCCTCCTGCCAGCGCGACCCATCCCCGTGCCTGGTACCATTCCCAGGTTCCCCGCCGCACGCCGACCGGTACGTCACTCTCATACTGGGCCAGTAACTTCTTTGCATCGGTAAGCCGGCCGGCCCGAGCGTAGATCGTCGAAATCAGTCCGTAGGGACGATCCGCTTTGGGGAGCGAATCGAGTGAATAGCGGCGCAGTGCTTCGGCGGTCCGTCGCAGACCGTCGGTGGTATCGCCAAACAGCTGGATCTGGCCCAACGCCAGGGTCAGCGTTTGCGTCAAAGCCGTGCCTGGCAAACCTCGCCGTTCGTTGATGGCGACGGACTGACGGACCAGGCGTTCCCCCTCGGCCAGTCGACCCTGGGTAAGCACCACTCCCGATTGCCCCCAGAGCGCAATCGCCTGATCCTCCGGGTCACGTCCGGCCAGCGCATAGCTGGCATAGGCCCGTTCGGACCCCGGGAGATCCTGCATTCCTGCGAGCCCGAAGGCCCGGACAAAGCGAATAAACGGAGAGTCGGGGAAACGCTGGATCAGGAGATCCATTGTCTTGCGCGCCTTGGCGGTGTCTCCACCTCCAATCTGGGCTCCGACCAGCTGGGCCTGAGAATTGGTCGGATGATCAGCCGCCATTGCTTCCCGCACTACCAACGATTCGGCCTCGGCATTCTTCCCCTCGTTCAGCAGCGAGAGTGCGAGGTTGTTCGACGCAATGAAGTGACCGGGGTAGGCCGCCAGGATCTTGCGGTAGGCCGCGTCGGTCTTCTCAAGGTCCCAGTCGACATTGCTGTAGTAGTAGGCCGTGGTCAGCTGCCGCTCGGTCTCGGTGAGCCGGTCGCGATGGTTGTAGGCTCGGGTGGTGGCATCGATGATCCGTTCTTCACTGGCCCGCGAGTTCCCCAGCGCCACCGCCAGTTTACGCCATCCCATCGCGAAGCCGCTGTCCAGCGCGAGGGCCTGCTCCAGCAGGGGGACCGCCCGACCTGATTCACCGGCGTCGTTCAGCCGGCTGGCTTCGGTGTAGAGGCGGAGCGCCTCGAGCGAGCCGGTCGTGACCTGTTCCAGCGGCTCGCCCGCGCGGATGGTCTTGAGTGATTCCCCGATCCGCTCGCGGACCTTGGCCGAGAGGCGATCGAGCGCCGACACGATCCCGCCGTCGGTTTCCGCCGTTTCCCTCAGGGCCACCAGCTCGGTGCCGTCCGTGGCGCTGAGGATTCGCGCTGCCAGGACATAGCTCTTGCCGATGGCACTGATCTCTCCGGCAACCACGGCCTTGGCTCCTTCGCGGGTCGCCAGCTCCTGCGCCAGGGCACCCACCACCGGTACGGTGGTCTCCCGCTGCATCCGTCGCAGGCCGTCGTTGACCTGGGAAGTACTCATCACCCGGACCACCGGCGATTGGGCCAGATCGATCCGAAAGGCCTCGGTAATAGAACTCCCGAGGGTCGGATCGGTGGTGCGGTTCTCGAAATCTGCGACCAGCAGCTGATCCTTCTCGCTCAACCGTCCCGCGGCCACCAGGGTACCCACCGGCCCGATCCCCATCACCCGCATGATCGTATAGATCACCGCGAGGGTCGCCAGCCCGGCAAAGGCGAGGAAGCCTCCCCGGATCGCCTTCTTCCAGGTGAACAATCGATGCACTCCACTGGCCGACGGAGGAATAATCCGCCCAGTGGCTCGGGCCTGGGCCCGACTCCGCTCGAAGTGACCGGTAAGCAGAATGATCGGCGCTCCAATCAGGAGCAGCACAATCGCGCCGTAGAACACCCAATCCGGCAGACCAAACTGGTGTACCGCGAACCAGACCAGCGCGAGCGTCGCAACCGATGCCACGGCAAAGGCCACCGCTACTCGCACCGGATGACTCTTCCTGAGCGCCTCTTCGGTGCCGCTGGAAATCGCCGGCGTCGCGGTGGATGGCGCCATGCCGCCGCTCGGGGTGAGCACGACCTCGAGTTGGCTCAGCAATTCATTGGCGGTCTGGAAGCGATCGGCTGGATGCTTCTCCAGGCAGTGCATCAGCAGCGTGTTGACCGCCGCAGGTACCGTCGACCGGTGCCTGGTGATCGGATCGGGTGCCTGGGTGATGTGGGCTGCCAGCATGCCCTGCGGGGTCGAGGCGGTAAAGGGAGGACGGCCGGTCAGCATCTCGTACGCCAGCGCACCCACCGAATAGATGTCGGCCCGATGATCCACGTTGGGATCAGCCGCCGCCTGCTCCGGTGCCATGTAGGCCGGAGTGCCCAGCGCCACGCCCAACGAGGTGAGAGAGGAACTGCCGCTCGAAGCACTCACCGCCTTGGCCACCCCGAAGTCGGTGACCACCGCATGGCCGGTCGAGAGCAGGACATTGTCGGGCTTGATGTCGCGGTGCACTACGCCGTGGTTGTGGGCATAGGCCAGTGCGTCCACGATCTCCCGCAGGATCTTGATGGCTTCGTGCACCGGCAGCGCTCCCTCGCGGGCCATTTTGGCCCGGAGCGATTCGCCACTGATGTACGGCATGATGTAGTAGAGCAGGTCGCCGGACGAGGCGGCGGTGAGCAGCGAGACGATGTGAGGATGCTGCAGCCGGGCGGCGAGTTGAATCTCCCGCTCGAACCGCTCGACATTGACTGCCGCGCCCATCTCCGGGGGCAGCAGCTTGATCACAACCTGACGGCCCAGCCGAGGTTCCTCGGCCAGGAACACGCGGCTCATCCCGCCTCCTCCCAATTCCTTGAGGATGCGGTAGGTCTCGCCCAGCGCTGTTTGGAGACGGGACTGCAGTTCTGAGATCGTGGTTTCCCGGACTCGGGGGAGAGCCAAATTTACGCCTGGAGCGGGGTGTCGGCTAGGAAGGTGGCTCGGAGCTCAACGGTGTCGTGCCAGGTTGACACCGTCGATTGCCAAGTCCTAATTTCAAGTGGTTGAATGGGTTAGCGCCAATCAACGTTAGAGTCTTCAGGCCCATCGCGGACAATCTCGTGAGATGGAACCCCAATGTCATCTATTCTGACCGCGGCCTCCGACATCGCCCTGGTGCTGGATGATACCGGAATAATCCGCAATCTCACCATCGGTCAGTCTGAGCACCCAATTGAAGAAGCGCGCGGATGGTTAGGGCGTGGCTGGGTCGACACCGTGACGCCGGAATCGCGCAAAGGCATCCTGGACATGCTCAAGGAAGCCGACACTGATGGGGTTTCCCGTCGGCGACAAGTCAATCACATCTCCGTTTCTGGCGTCGACATTCCGGTGACTTACACCACGGTGCGCCTCGACGAAGGGGAGCATCGCCTGGTTGCGGTGGGCCGGGATCTTCGAGCAATCTCTGCGCTGCAACAGCGGCTGGTCGAGGCGCAACAGTCGCTTGAGCGAGACTACCGGCGGATGCGACATAGCGAGACCGAGTATCGTCTGCTGTTTCAAGTGACTCCTGAGGCCGTGTTGGTGGTCGACGCCACCACACTCAAGGTGGTCGAAGCCAATCCGGCGGCATCCACGCTGTTCGATCAGCCTGCAAGAAAACTGGTGGGAAGGGGGTTCCCTTTCGAGTTCGATCGCCCCAGCGAGTCACTCATCAATGATGCGCTGGGCATGGCGCGGTCGCGCGGGCGAGCCGATGACTTGGTGGGACAGATGACCGACGCCGGACCGCGTCTTACCGTTTCCATTGCACTGGTGCGACAGGATACCACCACTCTGTTCCTGATCCGCATGTCCCCTCTCGCGATGCGGATTGACGGAACCGAGGGCCTGACTCTGCCTTCCGGCAGCGCGGTCAAGCTGATCGAATCGCTTCCCGATGGATTCGTCGTTACCGATGGGGAAGGACGAATTGGGTCCGCCAACCGGGCCTTCCTGGATCTGGTGCATCTCCCCACCCTGGAACAGGTCCGGGGTCGGCTGCTGAGTCAGTGGATGGGCCGGCCGGGGGCCGATCTCAGCCTGTTGCTTTCCACAGTTCGGGAGCATGGTGTGGTTCGGCTATTTGGAACCTTGCTCCGGAGTGACCTGGGATGGTCGACTGAGGTCGAGGTCTCCAGCATCTCGGGAGTCGATGGAAGTTCAGCACAGTTCGGTTTTCTGATTCGGGATGTGAGCCGACGGGTGTCTCTGGGGCCTGCGGGCGCAAGAGACCTGACCCGCGCGGTGGAGCAGCTCACCGCACTGGTGGGGAAAGTGTCTCTCAAGAATCTGGTGCGCGATACCACCGACTTGGTGGAGCGGCACTTTATTCAAGCGGCCCTGGAGACTACAGGGGACAACCGCACTTCCGCGGCGGAAGTCCTGGGAGTGAGCCGACAGAGCCTCTATGTGAAGTTGCGCCGCCACAATCTTGGCGCCGATGCTGCCCCTGCTGTGCAGCCTCCAGGTCAGAACCGAAAGACTGGCAAACTCGCCAGGGTCCGTAAGCTGAGGAAGCGCTGACCGGTTCTCCGGCGTACTCTGATGTCCCAATTCCCTTACATGCTTTGTGGCGTCCTGGGCCTGGGACTCCTCCAGGTCGCTCAGGGGCAGACGCCGGTCGCCAGTCAGCCTTCCGGGCCAGCGGTCGCAATCGTGAATGTCGCGGTGCTTCCGATGGACTCGGATCGGGTGCTGCGGGGCCAGACTGTGGTGCTGCAGGACGGGGTCATTACCCAACTTGGCCCCGCCACCCGCATCACGATTCCTTCCGGTGCAGGTCAGATTGATGGGACCGGCAAATACCTGATCCCCGGTCTGGTCGACGTACACATTCACCTCTCGAGCAATCCGGAGGACGAGCAGCGCCGGCTCCTGCGGTTGTTCCTGAGCCAGGGCGTGACCACCGTGCTCAACCTGCGAGGCACGCCTCAACTGCTGGAGTTGCGGGAGAAGGTAGCAACCGGGCGGGTGCTCGGCCCGCGGATCTACACGGTCGGTCCCTATGTCAACGAGCCGTTCGTCACGACGCCCGACGAGGTGGAGCGGGCCGTCGTAGAGCAGCAACGAGCCGGTTATGACTTTGTGAAACTCCACGGCGATCTGTCGCTGGAGGCCTATCGAAGATTGATGTCGGTTGCGCGACGGGTTGGCATTCGAGTCATCGGCCATGCGCCCCGCAACCTGGGTGTCGAGGTCATGTTCGAGGAACGGCAGTACGCGGTGGCCCACGGGGAAGAGTTTCTTTACGACCGGCAGAACCGCTCAACTGATGCCTCGCTCCCGGATGTCCGGGCCCGAATTCCGGAGTTCGCGCAGGGCATGGCAGACGCCCGGATCTGGCTGATGCCGAACCTGACCGCGTACAAGGCGATCGCCGGCCAGATATGGAATCTCGACTCCATGCTGGCCCGACCTGAGATGCGCTACCTTCCCCGGAGCGTTCGGGAAGGCTGGGGCCCCGCAACCAATCCGTATACCAGGCGTTTCCCCCCGTCCTTCTATCCCGGGATCATGGCGCGGTACAAAGTGATCGAGGAGCTGGTCCGCGCCTTTCAGGCAAGCGGGGTCCCAATGCTGGTCGGCACAGATGCAATGAACGCAGGCGTGGTCCCGGGCTTTTCGACCCACGACGAGCTGGCCGATCTGGTGGCCGCCGGGCTGAGTCCTTACCAGGCGCTGAGGGCCGCGACGGCGAACGCGGCGGAATTCTTCGGGACAACCGACCGGAGCGGCACGATTGCGGTGGGCAAAGCGGCGGATCTCGTCTTGCTGGATGCGAACCCACTGGGCGACATCAAGAACAGTCGCCGGATCGCCGCGGTGATTCTTCACGGCAAGCTGCTCTCTCGTGAGCAACTGAGTGCTCCATGACCCCGGAAACACCCCGGATGTATCTGGAGGACCTGCAGGTGGGGCAACGGTTCGTCAGCCGGAGTTATCCGGTGACCGCCGAGGCCATCGTGGAGTTCGCCACTGAATTCGATCCCCAACCCTTTCACCTGAATGCAGCGGACGGGGAGCGAAGCCTGTTCAAGGGGCTGGTCGCCAGCGGGTGGCATACCGCGGCGATCAGTATGCGGCTCCTGGTACTGGACGGTCCGGCCTTCGGCGCCGGGACCATCGGGTTGGCAGCCGAGCTGACCTGGCCCAAACCCACCAGAGCGGGCGATGTGGTACACGTCAAAGGGGAGATCACGGCGATCACGCCGTCCAGTTCCGGCAAGCCGCGTGGTACCGTCACCATTCGAACCGAGACCATCAATCAACTGGGCGAAGTAGTTCAGACCTTTATCGGAAAGGTTCTGGTACCGACCAGGCCCACTTAACGAGAGACACTGGGATTGAGCTCTCGTCTGCTGGCGAGGCAGCCGTCAGACAGTAGGTTGTCTCAACCCACGAGGCCTTCATCGGAGGTCCCTCATGCCTGCCCCCAGGCTCCGCACCGCTCGGCTGGTCTCCGTTCTCCTCAATGCGCTCTTCCTGGTGCCAATTTACACCGCCGCCGGGCAAGCCCCCGACTGGCAATCGTTCTGTTCATCCGAGAGCGGCGGCACCGTCTATGTCACTCCGGTCTTCGCCACCGGGCTCAACGTCAAAGCGCGGATGTCGATGCGCTCGATAGAGCGGGAGTTTCTCCAGTATCTCATCGGCCGGTATGGCCAGGTCAGCACGGCTCCTTTCCCTTCCAACTGTGCCCGTCAGCCCTCGGCCGAAGCAGCTGCGACCGCGCTGGCCGGAGTGAAGACTCAGGCTCAGGCCGCGGGCAAGAAGCTCGAGGTGGTGCAATGGAAGTATGTGACGGACACCGCGCTGGCCTCACTGTCCTTTGATTTCAGCCGCCAGGGCGAAGGTCGCAATGTCGAACTCAGCGGCAACCAGGATCATGGCTACTGCTTCACCAACGCTATCGGTGGTCCGCTCTACGTCAGCAGTGCCTTTGCCGCCGGAGCCGGCCCCAACCTGAGCCTCTGGCTCAACAGCTTCGACCGGTTCCTCCGGAGCAAATACGGCTTCAGCGGGAACGGGGCCGATCCCCGGGTGATGAATCCGGTGGACTGCAACATCGGGCGGTTGAGTGACGCCGAGCGGACGATCAAAGCGCGGAGCGACGGGGCGCGGTCGGCGGGGCGCAAAGTGATCGACACCGGCTGGAAGCCGGGTGACGCGCCGGTAGCGGCCCAGGGTCCGGCCAAGGATGAGGACAAGGAACCGGCTCCGGCCAAGCCCTCCCCGACTCCTCCCTCGGCGGAGGTCCGCAGGTTCGCCACCGACGAGGGGCCCCAAGCGCTGGCGTTGTGCCAGAACGACCGGATGATTGACGGTCCGTTCGACTGCTACGGGGTCCAGCGGGCTATCTACAACTACCGGATCGCCCATGCCGGTTCCCCGCCGGAGCCGTTGCAGGAGTTGTTCATGGGCGAGAAGCTCGACTGCAGTGCCTGCCTCAAAACCAACTTCGTGGCGGTCTGGGCGGCCAACCGGGCGATGTCGAATGGGTACAGTTCGGAGAAGTCGCAATGCGTGGGGAAGAAGTTCGAGGCGAGCATCACGCCCCGGCCGTGGCCGCATTTGTCGAAGGAGTTGTTCGAGGCGGCGATGAAGGGGTGTCCGCGGTGAAGCACCGATCGCCCCTCAGCCCCGGGCAATTCGAAGAATGGCCGCGATGGAGCGGTCCACATCCTCATCAGTGGTGGCCCAGGAAATCACACTGACTCGCATTGCGGTCGTGCCACGCCACACGGTGGGCCCGCACCAGCAGGTGCCGTCCTTCTGAATGGCCGCAATCACGGCCCGGGTGCGGGCATCGTCGCCGAAAGAAACCAGGACCTGGTTCAGCACTACCTCATTGAGCACCGGGTAACCGGCCGCGGCGAAGGCGTCGGCGAATCGCTGGGCCTGGCGGCAGTGGCGCTCGACCATGTCTGCCAGCCCGGCACGGCCCAGACTCCGCAAGGTGGCCCAGGCGTCCACCCCGCGGGGGCGCCGAGAGCCTTCGAGGGTAGTGTCGGAGCCATCGTGCGACCCGGCCACCAGGTAGTCGGCTTTCAGGGTCATGGTTCGGGTGAGAGCCGCGGCGTCGCGAACTATTGCGATGCCGCAATCGTATGGGGTGTTGAGCCATTTGTGGCCGTCGGTGGCCCACGAGTCCGCCAGTTCGATTCCTTCGGTGAGGTGGGCCCGGGCCGGTGCCACTCGAGCCCAGATCCCAAAGGCACCGTCGATGTGGAGCCACACTGGGGCCTGGCTGCTTCGGGCCCGTTCAGCGATCGCGCGGAAGGGGTCGAACGAACCGCTGTTCACATTGCCGGCCTGCATGGCCACGATGGCCGGGCCGTTGATCGGTGGCATCGCGTCGGCGCGCATCCGTCCCTGGGAATCAGACGGCACGGTGATCACTCGATGGCGGCCAAGACCAATGACCTGAAGCGCTTTGAAGAGGGTGGTGTGACCTTCGTCGCCGGCGATAACGGTGATGGGTGGTGCTCCAAAGAGTCCCTGATCCGCGACACTCCACCCGACTTTCGAAAGCAAGGCATCACGGGCAGCGGCGAGGCAGGTCGTATCCCCGGCGGTCGTACCGGTGACGAAACCGGTGGCGGAGTCGCGGGGCAGATCGAGGAGCTCGAGGATCCAGCGCGCAGCGACCTTCTCGAGGAAGTGGCTGCCGGGTGACATGATCTGGAAGGCGCCGTTCTGCTCCCAACTGGTGGTGAGCCAGTTGGCGGCGAGAGCGCCGGGGATGGCGCCGCCGTTGACGAAGCCGAAGTACCGGGGCCCCGCAATGGAGACAGTGGCCGGCCCGGCCCATTGGTCCAACTCGGCCACGACAGCGTCGGGACTCATCGGCAGGTCCTGCAGGGGAGAATCGAAGTGAGCCAGTCCGGCGATAGCCGCATCATCGGGGAAGGCCCGGCGCTCCCCCACGCCGTCGAGATAGCGGCGGGCCCGGTGGGCGACGTCAGTAAGAGTCTGGTAGGGACTGGTCATCTTGAGCTTCGCCAATGAGCCAGAGAGGATAGGATTGGGCATGGAGCCCGGTGAATACGCGGAGATGCGTCTGTTGCGCTGGACCGGACCGGTCGAAGTCCGCCGGGCCCGATACACGTCTTTCGAGTTTCCCACCCACGCACACCCGGAGTTCACTATCGGGGAAGTGCTGCAGGGAACCGAGGTTTTCTCCCATTCCAGGAAAGAGGTCGCCGCCCCTTCGGGCTGGTTCTTCCATCTCAATCCATCGGCGGCCCACAACGGGCGGGCCGAGCGGAACTCGTGGACCTATGTCTCGCTGTATCCGTCCATGAAGTTTCTGCGGAATGCCATTCCCGAACTGTTCGCTGAGGGCGATCCCGGCTTCGCCACACCGGTATCTCAGCGCCCCCGGCTTCGCGGCCGGCTGGCCCACTTCGTCGGAAGGGTCTTTGCCGGGGGCGACGACCTGGAACTGCAATCGGAACTCATCGCCGCTCTGGCCGAGCTGTTTCAGGAGGCCCAGCCCAGGCAACCGGCCCGGGTTTCCAAACGGTCGGCAGCAGTGGGGAGAATTCGGGAGCGGTTGTCGGACGACTGGGCCAGCGACCTCAGCCTGCTGGAGCTGGCTGATTCGGTATCTCTGACGCCCCTTTCGCTGATGCGGGCCTTTCGAGAAACAGTGGGCTGCACTCCCCAGATATACCGCACCTCCCGGCGGCTGGAGATCGCCCGGAGCCTGCTGGCCGAGGGAGCTACCCTCAGCGGAGTTGCCTTGGGTTGTGGATTCTCGGATCAGAGTCACTTCACCAACACCTTCCGCCGATGGATTGGTCTGACCCCCGGAGAATACCGCCAGATCGCGCGCTTATCGGGGCGCCGGGACTGAGAATACCAGCGAGCCTGACCACCGGTCTTGCAGAAAAATTCACTACTCGCCCAAGGATGCCTTTCGGGCCACTGCGTCGAAGGCCTGGGCGGCGGCGGGTTCGGGGGCCAGCAGCGACACGACGGCCCCGGTGAGAAATCCCAGCGGCATCGTGAGGAGGGCGGGGTTCTTGAGCGGGAACCAGGCCGATTCCCGGTGCAGGATGTCGATCTGGACGGTGGGAGAGAGGTAGATGAGCAGCAGAGTACCGCAGGTACCGACCAGCATGCCGGTGACCACGCCCGCGGTGGTCGCCTTGCGCCAGAAAATCGAGAGGACCAGGGCGGGAAAGTTGCCGCTGGCGGCGATGGCAAAGGCCAGGCTCACCATGAAGGCAACGTTTTGGCCCTTGAAGGTGATCCCCAGCGCCACCGCGACCACACCCAGAACCAGAGTGGCGAGCCGGGCGACTCGCAGTTCCTCGACCGCATCGCCTTTACCATTCCGGACCACGCCTACCCAAAGATCGTGGGAGAGCGCAGCGGCGCCGGACAGGGTGAGACCGGCGACGACCGCCAGAATGGTGGCAAACGCCACCGCCCCGATGAACCCCAGTAAGGCAGTTCCGCCCAGTAGCTCGGCCAACAGCGGTGCCGCCATGTTTCCGCCGGCATCCACCGCTTTGATCTGATCGGGCCCCACCAGGACCATCGCTCCGAATCCCAGGACAAATGTCAGCAGGTAGAAGGTTCCGATGATCCCGGTGGCGTAGAACACCGAACTCCGGGCCGCCTTCGCATCGGGAACGGTGTAGAACCGCATGAGGATGTGGGGCAGGCCCGCGGTGCCGAACATCAGGGCCAGCCCCAGCGAGATGGTGTCGAGCGGTTTGCTCACCAGCTTGCCGGGAGCCAGCACCGCGTCTCCATAACGACTGGCGGCTTCCGCGAAGAGCCGGGCGGGGTTCATGCCAAAGCGCCACAGCACCAGCAGGGCAAGCAAGGCGGCACCAGAAAGCAGTAACACGGCCTTGATGATCTGGACCCAGGAAGTCGCCAACATGCCACCGAAGAGCACGTAAGCGATCATCGCGACGCCGACGATGACGATGGCGGTCTCGTAGGAGAGCCCGAACAGCAGCTTGATCAGCCCGCCGGCCCCGACCATCTGGGCAATGAGATAAAGGGTGACGGTGGCCAGTGTGCCGATCGCCGCTGCAATCCGGACCGGTTTCTGGGAGAGCCGCACGGCCACTGCGTCGGCGAAGGTGTACTTGCCCAGGTTTCTCAACGGCTCGGCGATGAGAAAGAGCATCACCGGCCAGCCGACCAGATAGCCAATGGAGAAAATCAGCCCGTCGAATCCACTGAGAGACACCAGCCCGGCGATGCCGAGGAACGACGCGGCGCTCATGTAGTCGCCGGCGAGCGCGATGCCATTCTGCCGGGCGGTGAGTGACCTCCCGGCGGCGTAAAAGTGATCGGTGGTGCGGGTGCGGCGGGCGGCCCACCAGGTGATTCCTAAAGTGCTGGCCAGGAAAATGAAGAACAGGGCTTCGGCGACGAGACTGGGGGTGCCTATGCCGGTCTGGGGAGCCATTTCACTCGCCTCGCCGGATCTGATCCAGGCGGGGATCGTAGTGGGTGTTGGCCCAGCGGACGTAGATCCAGGTGAGGACCCAGCAGGAAACGATCACCAGCGCCCCGAGAACGATGCCAAGGGTGAGGCCGGGGACGATCTGACCGGCCAGCAACTCTTTTTTGTAGGCGATGATCACGATGAACCCGAAGTAGATCAGCACCATGATCGCGCTGAGCCGGAAGGCGATCCGACGCCGCGCCACGGCGATGCTTCCCAACTCCTGGTCGGTCATCGCGCCTGCCTCATCTTCTCATTCATTTCCCCGAACCAGTTGAGTACCACATTGAGCCGGCGGTAGACCGGGTCGGTCGAGTTGGTGCGCTGCAGCAGAATGAAGCTCTGGTCGCCCGGGCGCACGCCAAAGGACTGGTGCCAGGGCTGGAAGGCGAATGGCTCGGTACTGAAGAGGGCTTTTCGCGCTGAGATGTTGAATTCTGTGCCAGCCGCGACCGTCGCCACCATCATGGAGTCACCCGGCGCGACGTAGAAGATCTCCCGACCCGAGTGGGCCCACACCGGATTGCTGCCTCCCGCCGGCGTGACCTGCCAGCGGGCCCGGGTCACCTCGGGGAAGGGGCGAACGTAGATCTCCTCCCGGCCAGATTCCAGGGAGGCGTACGCCAGCCAGTGCCCGTCAGGGGAGAGCGCCGGCATGTATTCGTCCGCTGGACCCGCGGAGACCACGAACGGCGTGGTGTCGCCGGTGAGTCGCCGGGCGTAGAGGTCGCGGACTCCCGGCACCGTACCGGTGCGATACACCAGCCACTGACCGTCACGCGACCAGTCCGCTTCATCAACCTGAAAGGTGTCGCTGGGAAAGAGCCGCTCGGGCTTGCCACTGCCGTCAGCCCGGGTCCTAAAGAGGAAAGTGCCCGGGCCGGCTCGATCCGAGCTGAAGCTCAGGGTGCGTCCATCGGGGAGCCATGCCGCGCGATAGTTGATGCCGCCATCGAAGGTCAGCCGGGTAAGCGGGCCAGCATCGAGCTGCTTCACCCAGAGCATACCGCCGATGCCGCCACCGATCTCATTGAGGCTGACCGCCAGCCGTCGGCCATCGGGCGACAGGCCTAAGCTGCTGAAGCGGGCTTCCCACGATGGATCGAGTATCCGGCTGCGGCCGCTCCGATCGACCTCTGCCGCGGTGGCACTGCCGGCCGTGGTGTTGATGGGGAGATAGATCAGCGTGCCATCATCGGCTACCGCATACTCGGGCATGATGCCGAGCTCCCGCTGGATCCCGGGAATGAGGGCGACGGGTGTGCGCTTGAAGCGATGGGTACGGACGTCGAACGGCGCGCCAATCAGGGTACCATCCGACTGGACTGCAACCACGGAGCCGTTGGCCAGATAGACCCCGCGCGACGCGAGGGTTACCACCGTGTCGATCACCTGGGTCTTCAGGTTGACGACGATGAGCGAATAGCGGGAGCAGTTGTTGCTGCAGATCGAGGCAAGGATAAGGTTCTTGTCCGGCAGCTGCGCGGGATAGAAGAGACCCGCGTCGCGCGGCGGTGCCGCGATGGTTGCCTTGCCACCTTCCGCCTCAACCCGGCTGAGTCCAAAGTTGAAATTGGTGTAGACGATCGAGCCGTCGTCGCGCCAGACGGCACTTGGGGTAACGGTGCCGGCATCAGTGGCGAGCTGGACCGGTGTGCCGCCGGCCGCCGCCACTTTATACATCGATCCCCGGTTGAAATATCCGATCCAGGCCCCGTCGGGTGAGAGGAACGGCCCGTCAGCTCCATCTGCCGCCTCGATCCTTCGCGGCTGCAATTCTCCCCGTTCCTTGACCCACAGCTGGGTCAGGGCTCCCTGGCCCGGCCGGGCATTGCCGCCGAGGATGTAGGCAACCCGCGATCCATCCCGCGACAGTGCAAAGGCGGCCCCGTAGTAGCCGGTGTGATTGACCCGGATGTCCGGCAGGTCCAGCGTGAGCCGGGTGACCGGCGCCGCAGGCCTGGGGGCAAAGGCCTTCACTCCGAGTGCGAGTGCGGCCAGCACTGCCAAGGTGGCTATTACGCTTACGACTTTGAGGGCGGTTGAGCGGTCAGGCGGTCCCGCGGTCGGATTGCTTCGATAGCCTGTCCGTCTGACCGTCGGTCCTTCGGTCGGTCCACCCAGTGCTTCGGCAAACTCTTTCGCGGTGGCAAACCGATCGGCCGGCAATTTCTCCAGCGCAGTGAACACTGCCTCTTCAACCGCGAGAGAGATCCGGTCTCGCCGGGCGACCAGCGAGGCGGGCTTCTCGGTCATCACCTTGGCGACGATCGCCTGGGCGGTGCTGCCGGTGAACGGCGGATCGCCCGACAGCATCTCATAGGTGGTTACGCCGAGGGCATACACATCGGCGCGTGCGGTGATCTCCCGCTCACCCATCGCCTGCTCGGGTGACATGTACTGGGGAGTGCCGAGCGACATCCCGGTCTCGGTCATCCGGGTGGTGCCGCCGGCGGTGGTCACCGCCAGCGCGATCCCGAAATCGGCGACCAGCGCCGAACCATCGTGCAGCAGGATGTTCTCCGGCTTGATGTCGCGATGGATCACCCCGTGGCGGTGAGCGTAGTCGAGCGCGGCGGCGACTTCGGTGGCGATCCGGATCGCGTCGGGGATGGGGAGCTGCTTTTCACGCTGGAGCCGGTCGCGGAGTGTCTCGCCTTCGATGTATGGCATCACGTAGTAAGGGCGACCCCATGGGTCACCCTTACTGGACGTGAGCAATCCGCTGTCGAACAGCGGCAGGATATGAGGATGCTGCAGGTTGGCCGTGGTCCTGATCTCGGTCAGAAAACGCTCGGCACCGATCACCGCGGCAAGTTCGGGCCGGAGCACCTTGACGGCGACTTTGCGGCGGTGTTTGAGATCTTCGGCGAGATACACCGTGGCCATGCCGCCCTGGCCCAGCTCCCGCTCGATGCGGTAGCGGTCGGCGAGGGCGGCGGTGAGG
>CAZOES010000012.1:0-51012 GCA_964578865.1 uncultured Gemmatimonadaceae bacterium
GCAATGTGTCGTCCCGACCGACCCCGAGTGTAACGAGGGGGAGTGGAGGGATCTCCGAGCTGACCGGTCTCGATCTGGTCGTTAATCAAGGGCTAAAGCCCCTGGCTCGGCCCTAAAGGACTCCCTCGCGCCGGGTCGCGCTACGCGCTCCAAGGGCGCTCGATCGCATCTGAAGCACTGAAGTGCTCTATCTGGCAGGGAAATCAAACCATGAAGTCCTTTAGGACTTCAGTAGCCGAGCAGGCGCTTCAGCGCCTGACACCCATGGACATCAATCGCGTCGACATCACCCCTGAGGCCGCCAACGTGCTGCGGCAGCTGGTGACCGAGCATGGCCCGGTGATGTTTCATCAGAGTGGTGGGTGTTGTGATGGCAGCGCCCCGATGTGTTATCCCACCCATGAATTCAAGATCGGCAACTACGACGTGCATCTGGGCGACGTGGACGGGATGCCGGTCTACATCGGCGGACAGCAATTCGCACTGTGGGAGCACACCCAGCTGCTGATCGATGTAGTGCCGGGACGGGGGAGCGGGTTTTCGCTCGAGGCACCGCTGGGGGTGCGGTTCCTGACCCGGTCGCGGGTGTTCAATGAAGAAGAGAAGAAGTGGCTGGATGCTTGTCCGCCGAGGGTGGGGCCGGTTGTCGGCTAGGCGGCTAGGCGGATGTCATCCCGAGCGGAGCTGGGCCCGGAGGGACCAGCGCAGTCGAGGGATCTCCGAGGTGAGGTGCACCGATGGATTTGCGAAAACTGATCCTTCCCGCCTGGAAGACCAATGCCCGGATCACTGAAGAGTTGATTCGGGCATTGCCGCTTGCGGTCTACCGGGCCGCGCCGCCCAAATTCCCCCGCCGCACAGTCCAGGCGATGGCGGTGCACATCCACAACTCCCGCTGCGGCTGGCTCCGAACACTGGGCGAACCGCTCGGGGTGGAAGTGCCGCCCCGGCTCGATCCGGCCAAAGCCTCCCGGCAGGAGCTGGTCAGGGAGCTCAAGGAAAGCGCCTACGAAATGGGCGAGCTGCTGGCCCTGGGCTGTGACAACGACGGCGTCATCCCGGCGACCCGCCGCTACGTCTGGCGCAACCTGGCCCTCGACGTGGCACATGTGCTGACCTATTTCGTAGGGCACGAGGCCCATCACCGGGGTCAGCTGGTGCTGGCGGCGAGGATGATGGGTCAGCCGGTGCCGAAGAAGTTTCGGGGGGATCTCTGGTGGTGGAAGGCCAAGGCGGGTAGGCGGCTAGGCGGCTAGGCGGCGAGTGTCATCCCGAGCGCAGTCGAGGGATCTCCGAGGTGAACGGTCTCGATCTGATCTTAACCCGAGGTGGTCGTCATGAGTCCGGAAGACGTGGGCTTCTTCAAGGGAATAATTGTCTTCGTTCTGCTGGCTGGCAGCGGGATGACCTTCTACTGGATGCGGATGCGGGCCAAGGCGCTGACGCCGCCCGCCGACCCGCGGCTGGGAGAGCTGGAAGACGAACAGGCTCGGCTCCGCGCCGAAATGGACGCCCGGCTGGCCGAGATGGAGAACCGGCAGGAATTCATCGAGCGGCGGCTGACTCGGCAGGACCGGCCCGCGCTTCCGGCGGAACCGCCGGCGGTGAGCACGCCGGTGTGAGGGGGAGTGTTTGATGCTTGCAACCCTTCTTAGTTGAGGCTGACTTCCCCCAATGCGCCGAGTCCTCCTTCTCCCTCTCCTCCTGGCCTGCCAGCCCGCCCCTCGGCCGGCCACCGAGCTCACCGCCGCCGATCGCGCCGCCTTGAGCGACAGCCTGGCCACCTTCTTCGACAGCCTCAGCACCATCCATACGACACACCCCGACGCTGCCCTCCTCGCCCGGCTGCATCCGCCGGGTGACACCGTGCTGTTCGTGGAAGGCGGCAAGATCGAGCGCTTCACCGGCGATTCACTGGTGCGCCGAGTGCTGGCGATGCATGTCCCGGTCAGCATGATGGAACAGAAATTCTCCCAGCGGAGCACGCTGATCTTCGATCGCCACAATGCCCTGGTCACCGCGGCCGAGGACGTCAACTGGACCGACTCGGCAGGGAACCACGAGTACCACGGGGTGCTGTCGCTGGTACTGGCGAGGGTTGGTGGGAGGTGGGTGGTGCGGGGATATCACGGGTAGGACGGTGAGCGGTGAGCGGTTGCACCCACCCAAATCGAGATAGGGTTCTTCCTTACCCTCCCCCCACCCCCGCCGCCTGCACCCTGATCTCGGGCATCGCGGTCGACTCCCACAGCCGCGCCTTGCGTAGCGGCCCCACCGCGTGCAGCCCCGGAATCACCGCTCCCGCCTGATCCAGCACTCGACCATCAAGATCTGTCTCGATGCTCAGCCGCAGCCGATCGGGCACGATTAACCCCGCCTCCCTCATCTGAACGATCAGAGGGTGAGCGACCCGACTGAAGTCGCACTCCGGGCCGGTACAGTTGATGACAAGGCGGAAGGGCGGAAGGGCGGAAGGGCTGACAGGCGATTCGCTCTCCGGAAGATGGGAGATCCCTCGCTCCGATGATGAGGTGTGGGTTGCGCGCCACCGGACGACAACTCCGTCCTCTTGCTCGCTCATCGAAACGATCCGGCCCTTGTGGATCTGCAGCAGCCCGGTCGATATCAGCTTCTCGATCTGAGCCCCTATCTCCGGCGCGGCCCGGTGGCGATGCACTTCCCAGTGAGCCCGCACGTGCCGAAGAAACCGGCGCTTCTCGGCCTCGGGCCAGCTCTGCCAGATCCTGGCCGTGTAGGGCCTCATCGCATCAATGACCGCTCGCCAGGTGGTGCCAGCCTGTTCTGCCCGCTGGATCTCGGCGCGGAGGAACTTGAGGAGCGCCCGCGGAGATTCGTGAGACCCGACCGAGCGCCCTTGGGAGCCCGAAGCGCGACCCGGCGGGAGGGAGTCCTTTAGGGGGAGACGGGAGACGGGAGACGGAAGAAACTCATTGGACAGGGTCCACGGCGTGCACGGCGCGTGGGCCCGCGGCAGCAGGCCGCGGCGGGAGATACAGTGAATTGGGCCGGTGTGGCCGTTGGCTTTGAGGGCCAGGACGACGTCGATTGCGGTCAGACCGGTTCCGATGAGGAGCACCGGCTGATGGCCCCGCAGGACTTCCTCGTGCCGAGTCGCGCCTGGCGCGCCCGAGGGCACTCGGTCGCTGATGGCGGACGGCTCACCCAAGGCACCAGCAACCCACGGGTCCGCAACATACCTCCGCCCACTGAGATGCTTGGCGAAGGGAAGTTCGCCAGGAGGCCGGTTGCCGAGGGCCAGCACCACACTTTTCGCAGCAACCCTCCGACCGTCCTCCAGCCGCACCTCCCACCCACCATCCCGCCGCTCGACCGCGACCGCCGTCCCCGTGATCCGTTCCACCCGGCTGGGCGCCCGGCAGGCCTCGTCGAGCACGTGATTGAGATAGTCGCCGTAGAGTTTGCGCGGTGCAAAGGTGGTGCGGGCGGCCCAGGGGTCGCGCTGGCGGAGCCAGTAGAAGAAGTGCTCCGGCAGGTCGGGGAAGGCAGACATGTTGCCCGCCGGCACATTCAGCAGATGGCAGTCGTGCGGGGTGCCGTAAGCCAGGCCACGCCAGCTGCCGGTGGAGTCGATCAGGGCGACACTGAGATCGGGCTGCTGACGATGGAACTGGGCGGCGGTGAGGACGCCGCTGGCGCCTCCGCCAATGATGGCCGTGTGGAAGGGTTCGTGCATGAACAATGAAAATGGCGCGGAGGCATGGTCATGCAAAAGGGCCAAGGCCGCTCGGCTGCCCTGTACCGCCGCACTGCCGCCCTGTACCGCCGCACTGCAGTGCGGCGGTTACCAAGCAAAAAGACCAAGCGGATGCTTGGTCTTCTTGCTTAGCTGGGGCGGCAGGCTTCGAACCTGCAACCTCCCGGTTAACAGCCGGGCGCACTGCCAGTTGAGCTACACCCCAAAGTCAGTCGATTGTCGTCCCGAGCGAAGTCGAGGGACCTCCGAGCGTCCCGGTCTCGACTCCCTTCCCGGCTTCGCCGGGTTCGGTCGCTCGGGACGACACAGTCGATTGGCCATCCTGGTACCCAACAAAAAACCCGTCACTCAGACGGGTCAGAGCACCTGCGCGATCCAGCGACAATCGCCTAGGCCCGACCCGTCTCCCGTGGGAGTCGATTCGGATTTCGATTCAGCGAATTGGCGCGGTTCATCATAGGGCCACCATGTTACCGTTATCGGCAGGTAAGGTCAAGACCTGTAGGACTTTCCGTGTCGGTTCTGTTACCGGTGTCCGGGAGACGGGAGACGGGAGACGGGAGACGGGAGAACTGAATGGCGAGTTCGCAGCACCCAGTCTATGCGGTACTCCTCGCAGCCGGATCGGGTTCCAGATTCGGCGGCAACAAGCTGCTGGCCGAGCTGAATGGCCGGCCCCTGATCGCCCACGCGGCCACGACCCTGGCAGAGGCGATTTCCGGGGGTCTGCTCGCGGGCGGAATCGCGGTGGTCCCGCCGGGCGCCACGGCTGTGGCATGGATGCTGGACACAGCTGGTCTGAGCCTGATCGAAAACCCCGATCCCCGGGCGGGGCTGTCCTCTTCTTTGAGACTTGGCGTCAGTGGGCTAGTGGGCCAGTGGGCTAGTGGGCTAGGAACAGCTGGGATTCTGGTTGTTCTCGCGGATCAGCCTCATCTCCGGCCCGACGTGATCACAAAACTGATCGCCGCCTGGCGCTCTTCCGGCCGCTCGGTTCGGCCGAGATATGCCGATAGTCCGGACACTCCCGGACATCCCGTCCTGCTCGACAGCCGGATCTGGCCGCTGGTCGAAAACCTGAGTGGTGATGCCGGCCTGCGAGACGTCTTGAACGAGCACCCGGTGCTGGTCGTAGACGTAGAGGGGGGCAATCCGGATGTGGATACCCCGGCTGACCTCGAGGGTCTCAGATAGAACCGGAATCGGACCAAGGTCGTTAATAGGGTGGGTAATAGGACTGGCTCTTTGAGGAGGTTGAACGTGAAGAAGTATCTGTTTCTGGCACTGGGACTTATTGCGGCAGCGCCGCTTTCGGCTGGGCCAACTGGGCCCGCCCGCGTGCCCGCTGCAGGCCCCCTGGTCGCCCGCGATACCGCCTATTTCGCCGGCGGCTGCTTCTGGGGTATCGAGGCGGTCTACGAGCACACCCGCGGGGTGATCAGCGCCGTTTCCGGCTACTCCGGCGGGAGCGTGAAGTCGCCGTCCTATGAGGAAGTGAGCACCGGAACCACCGGACACGCCGAGTCGGTGATGGTGATCTACGATCCGGCCACCGTGACCTACGAAGAGTTGCTGCAGGTGTTCTTTACTGTGGCTCACGATCCGACCCAGCTGAATTATCAGGGGCCCGATCACGGTACCCAGTACCGCTCGGCCATCTTCTTCCGCAATCCGGCTCAGAAGGTGGCGGCGGAGAAGTATGTGGCCGACATGACCAAGGCCAAAACCTGGCCGGCGCCGATCGTGACCCAGATCGTAGCCTACACCAAGTTCTGGGAGGCCGAGGGGTATCATCAGGGTTACCTGGCGTCGCATATGCGGCAGCCCTACATCATCTACAACGATCTGCCCAAGCTCGAGGCGCTCAAGAACAAGCTGCCTCAGCTCTACCGCGCGACTACGAGCTGACCCGCGATGCTGCTCTACCTGCTGGCCTTCTTCGGTGGAGTCCTGACCATCGTCAGCCCCTGCATCCTGCCGGTGCTGCCGCTGGTCTTCTCCCGGGCCAACCAGCCCTTCCGGAAGAGCGGGCTGCCCCTGCTGCTGGGCATGGCCGCGACCTTTGCCCTGGTGGCAGGGGTGGCAACCTATGCCGGCAGCTGGGTGGTGCAGGCCAATCAGGTGGGACGGGTCGTCGCGATGGTGGTGTTTGCGATTCTGGGCCTTGCCCTGCTCTTCCCCGGAGTCGCGACCTATCTCACGGCACCGCTAGTTAGACTCGGCGCCCGTTTTCAGCCGACCGGGCCCGATCAGGATGTCGGGGTTGGTTCTTCGCTGCTTCTGGGCGTGTCGACCGGGCTGCTCTGGGCACCCTGCGCCGGACCGATCCTGGGCCTGATCCTGACCGGGGCCGCGGTGAGCGGGCCGAGCCTCAACACCACTTTCCTGCTGCTCGCCTTCTCGCTGGGGGCGGCTGCTTCCCTGGCCCTGGCGCTCTTCGCCGGCGCCAAGGTCTTCACCGCAATGAAGCGTTCGCTCGGCGCGGAGGAATGGATCCGGCGGGGATTGGGTGTGGCGGTACTGATCGGGGTAGTCGCCATTGCCACCGGACTCGACACCGGGATTCTCCGGAAGCTCTCACTGGCGACGACCTCGGGGATCGAGCAGGGTCTGATCGACCGGGTGAATCCCACCAGCTCGACGGTGCTGGCCGCGAAGATGCCGGGCGAGCCGAAACTCTCCGACGAAGGAGCCTTCCCCGGCTTCGAGGGGGGCGGGACCTGGTTCAATTCGCCAGCACTCACCAAAGAGTCGCTGTCCGGCAAAGTGGTGGTGGTCGACTTCTGGACCTACTCCTGTATCAACTGCCTGCGCTCCATTCCTTATGTAGAGGCGTGGGCCGAGAAGTATCGGGATCAGGGTCTGGTGGTGGTCGGGGTGCACACACCCGAGTTCGCCTTCGAGAAGGACTCGGGGAACGTGGCCGAGGCCATCAAGGATCTGAAGGTGAGCTATCCGGTGGTGATGGATAACGGTTACGCCATCTGGAAGGCCTTCAAGAACAACTACTGGCCGGCCCATTTCTTCATCGATGCCAAAGGCACCATTCGCTATCACCATTTCGGCGAAGGGAAGTACGCTGAATCTGAGATGGTGATCCGTGAGCTGTTGCGGGAGAACGGGACTCTGACCGGCAGCGGATCCCCGGTGACCATAGCGGCTGGCGGAGCGCAGGCTGCCTCCGATTTCCGGATGGTGAAGTCGCCCGAGACTTATCTGGGCTATCTCCGCGCCGCCAACAATGTCTCGCCCGAGCCGATTCAGCGGAACCTGCCGGCGATGTACAGCCTTCCCCGCCAGCTCGAACTGAACCAGTGGGGCCTGAGCGGGACCTGGAACGTGGGGCGGGAAAGCGCCCAGCTGGTCGTCGCCAAAGGCAAGGTGACCTTCCGGTTCCAGGCCCGCGATCTCCACCTCGTGCTGGGGCCGTCGGTCGAGGGAAAGAAGATCCGATTCCGGGTGAAGATTGACGGAGCCGAGCCGGGCGCCGATGCCGGGATGGATGTCGATGCCGGCGGGATGGGTGTAGTGTCGACGAATCGACTGTACCAGTTGGTCCGGCAGGGTGGGGAGATTCGGGATCGGACGTTTGAGATCGAGTTTCTGGATGCTGGGGTTCAGGCTTTTGCGTTTACGTTTGGGTGAGTGGGCTAGTGGGCCAGGGTATGTCATCCCGACCGAGCCCGAAGGGCGGGTGGAGGGAACTCCGAGTGTAAGTGCACTCGATACCTTGATTGAGGTCTCGAGACCGGGACGCTCGGAGGTCCCTCGACTTCGCTCGGGACGACATCAGTTTAGGAGACAAACATGAGTGAAGAGACCAACCTCCTCTCCACGCCAATCGCCCGCCGCGGATTTCTGGTGGCCGGCGCAGGGATCCTCACCGCCCTGATCTGGCGGCGGGGTGAAGCGCACCCGATGCCGCCGGGCGAGATGGTGAAGATCGTGGAGTTCAGCGATAACGGGGTACGGGGCAAGACGATCACCATCGAGAAGATGGTGAAGACAGAGGCGGAGTGGAAGAAACAGCTCTCGCCCGCTTCCTTCTATATCACCCGGAAGGAAGGCACCGAGCGTCCCTGGACCGGGGAGCTGCTCGAGGAGCACAACAAGGGCGTCTTCCGCTGCATCTGCTGCGACACCGCGCTCTACGATTCGGCCACCAAGTTCGACTCGGGGACCGGCTGGCCCAGTTTCTGGCAGCCAATCGCGGCCGAAAACATTGTAGAATTGAAGGACACCAGTCTCGGCATGGTCCGCATCGCGGTCGCCTGCCGCCGTTGCGACGCTCATCTGGGCCATGTCTTCGACGACGGGCCCAAGCCGACCGGCCTGCGCTACTGCATGAACTCGGTGGCGATGAGGTTCGCAAAATCCACCTGATCCCGGCTCCGATTGAACCCTGATACCCGAGGCCCCCGCACCGAACGATTCATCACGGTTGGGGGCCTTCGACTTTGTGTGGACGACTGGGGCGACCCCGGCGCTCCCTCCGTTCTGCTGGCCCACGGGATGTGGTGCGACGCCGGGATGTTCAACGATGTTGCCCAGATCCTGGCGAAAACCACCAGGGTGATCGTTCCCGATTTCCGGGCCCACGGTCGGAGCGAAGTCCCCTCGAGCAAATGGTCCGCCGCCGATCTGGCCGATGATCTGGCCGCGATACTCGATCAGCTGGCAGTGAAGAAGACGGTACTGGCCGGCTTCAGTATGGGCGGGATGGCCTCACTCGAGTTCGCCCTCAATTACCCTGCTCGGCTAAACGGCCTGATGCTGATCGGGACCAGTGCCTCGGCCGAGGCTCTCCTGCGCACCACGGAGATCAACTCGCTGGCCAAGATCATCGAGCTCACCGGAGCGCCGAACTTCATGCCGAGTGAGGCCGCGAGGCATACCTTCAGCGCCGAATTCCGGAAGAAGAATCCCCGGGAGGTAACCCGCTGGGAAAGCGTGATCCGGGCGATGTCCCGGCCGGCGCTGATTCAGGGATTGAAGGCGGTGGCGAGCCGGCGCGGCCTGCTCGATGAGATCCACCGGATCAAGGTGCCGGTGGTGGTCGTTTCCGGCGAGGCCGATCAGATCATGAAGCCGAAGCTTTCCGAGGCCATCCATCGGCGGATTTCCGGGTCCAGGCTGGTGACCTATCCAGGGGTGGGGCATGCGGTGCCGCTGGAGCGGGCCGGCGACGTTGCGGACCTCATAGCTGGGTTGATTCGGGAGACGGGAGACGGGAGACGGTCTTCATGAGGAGGTGTGTCATCCCGACCGCGCCCGAAGGGCTAGTGGAGGGACTTCCGAGCCAGCCTTGGCAGGAACCTGTAGTCGGAGATCCCTCCACTGCGCCCTCGCATGCGCTCGGGCTCCGGTCGGGATGACAAGGCACCGTCTCCCGTCTCCCCATGGCCTCTCCCCTCCCGCCCCCCCCATTCTCATGCCACATTAGGACCAGCCTAACCCAACTCTGCCATGAAAATCCCTCAGCTCCTGCTCCGGCAGCTTTACACCTTCGGCTCGCTCACCAACGGGCCGGATGGTCTCCGATTCAGCCTCAAGAACCGGCTGAGCGACGTAACACTCACCCGCATCGTCCGGGTCAAGATCGGCACGATGGATATCACTGCCGAAGCGTTGCAGGTGGATCTGGGCGACGGAAACTGGAAACCGGCTGCCTCGGTGACGCCCGACCAGCCGGAAGACTTCCCGCTCCGGCGGGTGGCCCATCTTCGGGCCCCCAACAAGGCGATCGCCGATGGGAGTCATGAGATCGAGATCTCGATCGAAGTGAAGGGAATGGGCGGGCTGACGCTGAAAGTGAAGGACCACGTCAGCCAGGCGCTGGCCAAGCCCAAATCGGTGCCCTACTCGAAGGACGACAACTACGCGGCGAAGATCATCGCCGAGCGGCAGAAGTTCATCGAAGAGGTGAGCGCCACCAGGCTGGAGCACATCAGCAAGTACAGTTTCGATCCCAATGTGGTGAAGGGGAATATCGAGAACTTTACCGGGGTGGCTCAGATTCCGCTGGGCTTCGCCGGACCGCTCAAGGTGAACGGGGAGCACGCCCAGGGCGAGTTCATTATTCCGTTGGCGACCACCGAAGGAACCCTGGTCGCATCCTACAATCGCGGGATGAAGGTGCTCAATCTCTCGGGAGGGGTGATTACCACCATTCAGGGAGATCACATGCAGCGGGCCCCGGTCTTCGTATTCGACACAGCGCGGGAGGCCAGGACATTCCGCGACTGGGTCGACCAGAACATGGAGCCGATCCGCCGGGAGGCGGAGGCCACTACCAGGGTCGGCAAGCTGCAGTACATCGATACCTACCTGGCCAGCAAGTTTGCCTACCTGCGATTCAACTACTCCACTGGAGACGCCGCGGGCCAGAACATGGTGGGCCGGGCCACCTTCGCGGCCTGCAGCTGGATATTGGAGAACAACAAGACCATCAAACGGTTCTACCTCGAGAGTAACCTCGCGACCGACAAGAAGGCCTCGCAGGTGAACTTGATGCGGACCCGTGGCAAACGGGTGACCGCCGAGTGCATCGTTAAGCGGGAAGTGCTGCTGGACGTGATGCGGGTCGAGCCCGAGAGCCTGCATTACCACTGGGGCGTGGCCAACGTCGGGTCGATTCTCTCGGGGGCCAACAACAACGGGCTCCACTCACCCAACGCGATCACCGCGATGTTCATCGCCACCGGACAGGATGTGGCCAACGTGGCCGAAGGGTCGGCCGGCATCGTCTACGTCGAGTTGACGCCGGAGAAGGACCTCTATCTCTCGATCACGATTCCGTCGCTCATTGTCGCGACCCACGGCGGCGGCACCGGACTCCCGACCCAGCGCGAGTGTCTTTCGATTCTCGGCTGCGTCGGCAAGGGGAAGGTGAACAAGTTCGCCGAGATCGTGGCCGGGGTGGTGCTGGCGGGTGAGATCTCGCTGGCCGCGGCGATCTCGTCGCTCGAGTGGGTTTCGTCGCACGAGGAGTATGGGCGCAATCGCTGAACAACCCGCGGGCCAGGCCGAAGCGCTCCGGGCCCGCGGTTACGAAGTGATGCCGGCCCGGCGGCCTCAGGGGCTGCTGCGCCGGCTGCTGACAACTCACCGGCATTTCCTGGGATTGCTGTTCGGGGGACTGGCGGCGCAGGTACGCCATCAGAAAGACGAAGGCACCGGGCGGGGCATCAAATTTCTGCTGCTCCGGATCCTCTCGTTCTTTACCCGGCCGTTTGTCTCGAGCGAGATCAGGAACGAGCCGTTCGCGGTGCAGCTCCGCCGGCGGATGGAATGGCTGGGCCCCACCTACATCAAGCTGGGCCAGATCCTGAGTCTTCGAGAGGATCTGCTCCCCCGCAACATCACCGACGAGCTCAAGCATCTGCTCAACCGGCTGCCGGTGGTACCGCTGCCGGTGCTGGTCGACATCATCGAACGGGATCTCAAGCGGCCGGTCGATGAGATGTTTCTCTCGATCGATCCGGTCCCGCTCGGCTCGGCATCGATCGGGCAGACCCACCGGGCCACCACCCATGAGGGCGAGCCGGTCATCCTCAAGGTGGTGAAGCCGGGGATCCGGGAGACCCTGGAGCGGGACGCCAAGCTGCTGGGCTTCTTCGGCAGCATCCTCCAGCTCTTCATCCCGCAGTACCAGCCCAAGCAGCTGGTCGACGAGTTCTGCAATTACACCCTGCGCGAGGTTGACCTGAGGAAAGAGGCGGACAACGCCGAGACCTTCGCGGCCAACTTCGCGGATACGCCGGATGTGGTGTTCCCCGAGATTTACCGGAGCTACAGCGGACGCAGTGTGTTGTGCATGGAGTTCTTCGACGGCATCGCACCTGATTCCGAGGAAGCTCAGGAACTGCCGGAGGAAGACCGTCGCCATCTGACCGATCTGGGCGCCGAGTCGATCATCCGGATGCTGTATCGAGACGGCTTCTTCCACGCCGATCTCCATCCCGGCAATCTGATCATTCTGCCCGGACCCAAGGTCGGGTTCATCGATCTCGGTATGGTCGGACGGCTGGATGAGGATCTGCGAAGGGCCCTGCTCTACTACTTCTTCGCGCTGGTCATGGGTGACGCCGACAACGCGGCCCGCTATCTCACCGCGATCGCCCAGCCGGGCGCCGGGGCCAATCCGGCCGGGTTCAAGCGGGAGTGCGCCGAGATCTCCAGCCGCTGGAAGCGGGCCTCCAGCTTCGAGGAGTATTCCCTCGGCCAGCTGATTCTCGACTCGCTCTCCCGGGGCGCCCAGTACCGGATGTATTTCCCGGTCGAACTGGTGCTGATGGTCAAGGCGCTGGTGACCTTCGAAGGCGTGGGTCACGTGCTGCTGCCGGGCTTCGATGTGGCGGAAGTCTCCAAGAAACACATCCGCTCACTCTTCATTCAGCAGTTCAGTCCGCTCCGCCTGCTGGCCGAAGGGATGCGGGGCGCGCCGGACCTGATGGATGCGATGGCCAAAATGCCGCTGCTGGTGACTGATGGATTGCGGGTCCTGGAGAAGGTCGCCCGCCAGCCACCCACCAATCCGTTGAGCGGGCTCCGGGGGACCCTCATCGCCGGGAGCTGCCTGGTGGCCGGGGCGATCTGCCTGGGATTCGGGGCGCCGTGGCCGGTGTACGGGGGACTGTTTGTGATCGCGTTCTTCCTGGCGGTGAGGAAGTCGTGAGCCGGGAGCCGGGAGACGGGAGACCGCTGCGGACCCCGGTTGCCGCGAACGACGCCATCTGGCTGCAGGACACGAGCACCAATCCGATGGTCATCAACGGTGTGTTCATCACCGACCGGATTGACCTCGAGACCTTCCGTCAGCTCTTTGTCGACCGGATCATCAATGACAGCGACGGGCGGTATGCCCGGTTCCGCCGGCGGGTAGAGCGGAGTGGCGGCCGGTGGGACTGGGTGGACGACCCCGATTTCGACATCACCCGACACATCGTCCCCGCGGGAGATCGGGAGCTCGACTCGACCGAGAAACTGCGGCACTACGTCGGCGCCGAGGCGTCCAAGACCTTGCCGGCTGGCCAGCCCCTGTGGCAGATCCAGCTGGTCGAGAATTTCGAGGATGGCGGGAGTGCCTTCCTGGCCCGGCTGCATCATTGCATCGGCGACGGGATGGCGCTGGTGGCGGTGATGTTCCACCTGATGGAAGAGTTGCAGGACGCCGGGGAAGCTGGACCGGCCTCCATCCAGCCCGCCGCCGGCGCCGGCGCCCCGGGCAGGCGGTTGTTGCGCACCTTGCAGATCCCCCTCGCCGCGCCGGCCATCCTCGCGACCCGGATGCTCTGGGTTCCCGACCGGCACATTCTCCACGGCAAGAAGGTCTCGGGCGAAAAGCGGGTGGCCTGGACTGCCCCGCTCGACCTCAATGTGGTCAAAGCAATCAAGAACCGGCTGGGGGCCACGGTGAACGACGTGCTGATGGCGACGGTCTCCGGCGCAATCAGCCGCTACATCCAGCAGCATGGCGGGGCCACCATCACTCGGCTGCGCGTCTCGATGCCGGTGAGTGTGCGTAACCCGGCCAAGACAGTCACACTGGAGAATCGGTTTGCCGCGGTGCCGTTGGAGTTGCCGGCCGGGATCGCCCACGCGAAGGAGCGAGTAGCCGCGGTCAAGCAGCGGATGGATGCGCTCAAGCGGTCGGTCGCGCCGATCGTGATCTACGGGATCCAGAGCGCGCTGTTGAAGACATTGCCCCAGACGGTAAGCCGCGGCCTCATCGACTTCCTCGCCAACAAGTGCACGGCGGTGGTCACCAACGTCCCGGGCCCGCAGCGGGGGCTCTCCGTCGCCGGTCGCCGGGTCCGGAGCCTGCTCTTCTGGGTACCGCAGCGGGCCGACATCGGGGTCGGGATTTCGATTCTGAGCTTCGCCGGGAAGGTCCAGATCGGAGTCATCTCCGATACCGTGATGGTCCCCGATCCGGCCAGCCTGGTGCGCTGCTTCGAAGAAGAGATTGAGGGGTTGAAGGCGCTGTAGGTTGATTTCGATCCAATTCACAACCGTGTCCCGATGGCTGCTGACGCTATCGACCAATACGTCCTTTCGCTGCAAACCGCGCTGGCAGGCCGCTACTCCCTCGAACGAGAACTGGGGCGAGGGGGGATGGGTGTGGTCTACCTCGCCCGGGAAGTGCGACTCGACCGCTGGGTTGCCCTCAAAGTCCTGCCGCCCCACCTGGCCGTACATGAGGAGCTGCGGGACCGCTTTCTGCGTGAGGCTCGCACCGCCGCCCGGCTCTCGCACCCCAATATCATCCCGATCTTTGCGGTCGACGAGGTCGACGATGTCGTCTTCTTCTCCATGGCCTATATCGAAGGTGGAACTCTGGGCCAACGGGTCCGCGAGCGGGGACCGTTGCCGCCGGCGGAGACCGCCCGAATTCTCCGCGAGGTGGCCTGGGCCCTCGCTTACGCCCACGCGCAGGGGGTAGTTCATCGGGACGTGAAGCCGGACAATATCCTGCTCGAAGTGGATACCGGCCGGGCGCTGGTGGCTGACTTCGGGATTGCGCGGATCCGCCAGAGCTCCAGTCTGACCGGCTCGGGAGAGATTGTCGGGACCCCGGAGTTCATGAGCCCGGAACAGGCCAGTGGGGGCGAAGTCGATGCCCGGAGCGACCTCTACTCGCTCGGGGCGGTGGGCTACTTCGCAGTGTCCGGCAAGGTTCCCTTCGAAGGACCGACGGTGCAATCCATCCTGGCGCAGCACATCACGGCGGCGGTCCCCGATCTTGTCACCGCAGCACCAGAGACACCGCGCCCCCTGGCCCGAACCATCGAACAGTGCCTGGCGAAAGACCCCTCGGCCAGATTCGCCAGCGGCGAGGAGCTGGTCGAAGCCCTCGAGCGCTCGCTGGGCGGTGAGCGAAGGGATCTCCCGGTACCGATCAGGCTCTGGTTGATCTCGGGCGAGCGCCTCAAACTCGGATACACCATCACGGTCGCGATTCTCTGGTCGATGATGATGGTTGCTTATGTGTCGATGATGACGCTCAACCCCCACAGCATGTCGGTGGCACAGTGGACCGGGTTCTTCTTCCTGGCCTTCGCGGTTCCGGCCATCCTGGTACCGGTATTGGGTGTTCTCCGAACCATCTCCACCCGGCGTCTGTTGGCCGAAGGATACCGCTTGGACGATGTCCGACTGGCGCTTCGGCTCCGCCTCAGTCAGCGGCGAGAAGAGCTCAGCTACCAGGTCAGGCGCCGGTCGTCGCCCATCGCCCGTCTGGTTCGATGGATCAACCGGGCTGCCTTGGCGGGATTCGTCGGATCGGCCGTCCTGCTCTTTACCGTTTCCGATCTGGATGAGGCCGGGATTCTGGTCAGGGTACTGGGCTGGTCCCTGGTCCTACTGCTGGGAAGCGGGATAGCCTCGACAATTTTCCCCAGTCGCCCGGCTGCACGAGACTGGGCCGCCGAGCTGGGAATGAAGTTCTGGAATGGTTTGGGAGGACGCTGGTTCATGAAGCTGGCGGGACTCGGACTGGCGAAGCAGACCCGAGCCACCCAGTTCACCCACCGACCGACCGAGCTCGCCATCGCTTCGGCGGCGGACGCGTTGTTCGAAGCTCTCCCCCGAGAGACCCGCAACGAACTGCGGGATCTACCGGACGTGATCCGCCAGCTTGAGTCTAACGCCGAAGCCATTCGCAAGCGGGTCTACCAGTTGACCGAGATGCTGGCCGACGCCGGCGCAGCAAAGGATGGCCCAAAGTCCTCAGCCCTGCAACGGGCCGAACCGGAGCTCGGTGATCGGCGACAGACCCTGCTTCACGATCTCCGCACCGCCCGGGACGAAGCCGAAAAGCGACTCAGCACTGCAGTCGCGGCGCTGGAGACGATCCGGCTGGATCTCCTCCGGCTCTCGGGCGGCGTGGGGAACCTGGCTGCTATCACCGCCGACGTGAACGCAGCCCGAGAGGTGGGAGATCAGATCGACCGGTTGCTGAGTCAGCGAGTCAAGGAGTGAAGTCCTGACTCGGCCCTGAAGCACTTTCGTCTCTCGTCTCCCGCCTCAGGTCTTCCGTCGGTAATAACCCCGGCCCCTCCGGCATTCTCAGGTATGACCACCCCGGCAATTGAGCCTCAAAGAGCTACCGATCTGGTCGAGCGCATCCGCTCCGGCGATCCCGGAGCACTGAGCGCAGCCTATTTCCAGTTCGCCGGCCAATTGGTGCGCCTGGCGGAGCGGTTGCTCGGAAGCAGGGCCGAAGCCGAGGATGCAGTGCAGGATCTTTTTGTGGCCTTACCGGAGGCGCTGGAGCAGTATCAGGAGCAGGGACGCTTCGCCGGGTGGCTCAATCGCGCGCTGGTGCGGCTGGTGCTGATGCGACTGAGGGGACAACGGCGGCGGCGAGAGACCGATCTCGAAACCGACGCGACTCATCTCACCGTCGCCGGCCACCCGATAGAGCAGCTGGACCTGGAACGCGCACTTCGCCTGTTGCCTGACGACGACCGCACCATCGTGGTCCTCAAAGCCATTGAAGGCTACAGCTACGAGGAAATCGCCGCCCTGTGCGGCCTGCGGGAGAACACCTGCGCGGTGAGATATCACCGGGCACTCAACCGACTGCGGTCGGAATTGGAGGGCAAGTGACCAGCATCGACGAACTCGAGTCGGCCCTCGCGGCGCTCGGATCTCAGCCACCGACCTATCAGCCCGGCACTGAGCAGGCCGACCGGATACTCGAGCGGCGGGCCAGGGGCGAACGGATCACACTCCCAGCCTTGCCGAGACGAGCCCCGGTAATCAATCGGGCCGTGGTTGCTGCACTGGCTCTGGCCGGCGCCGCGGCTGCGATCGTGGTGGCCCTTGGTTCGGATCGCTCAACCGAGAGTGGGTTCAGCCCCGGCGAGTTGATGGCACAACCAACCAGTCGCCCGGAGTTCCCGGTGTTCAGCGGGGTGACCCGGCCACTCGAGCCTACCCAGTGGGTCTACTCCTCGGAGCCGCTGGACCAGATCCGCCCATGGGATCAGCTCTTCGTGCTACGCCAGTTGCATTCGGCATACCAGGGCTCGGCCGCCTGGCTCCTGCTGGCCGGCACCAAGGCGCCCGACTCGGCACCGGTGTTCACCGATTCTACCTGGGCCGCGCGGGAAGGCCTGGGACTGCTGGCCCGCCGCCGCGATACCACGATCACGGTGCAGCCGGTACCCAGTCTGTTCCTGGCGGTGCTGCAGGCAGCCGAGCTTTCGGCCGACTGGAAGGCCAGTATCCCGTTGCAGGTTCGGCGCAATAACAACAACGAGACGGTCTGGGTGAACCTGAAGGTGTACGGAACCGAGATGGTGGAGTCGCCGTTGGGAACCTTCAAGTGCTGGAAGGTGGGATTCAGCCCGGAGATTCGCTTCTACTTCTGGATCACCGAGGAGGGCTGGCCAATGCAGCAGGGGACCGGGCGGGTGGATCAGGCGTTCGGCAAGATGAATCTGCTGCTGGTAGGGAGAGAAGCGCTTCGGGGTCTGGACCCCTGACGCTGATGGCCGTGGTTTCGGGTTAGACCGGGTCGACTTTCCGGCTAACAAGTATTCCGCAGTCGGAGTTGCAGGATACAACGTCCCCACTGATTCCTTGACCTTCACCCCGTGGGCTGCAGTCAACGTACTGAAATCGCAATTGGATCCCAATCCTTCCCAAAGATCCACTTGGTTCACCGACCTCGTTGCATGGGTTGTTCACCTGCAGCAACCCCTTCAATGAGGATTCGTCCATGCCAGCCTTCCGGCCTCCCCTCCACGGCGCTCTACTGGTCTCCCTGACTCTCGCCGCCTGCAGTAGCGACCCCAACACCACAACAGCACTGGCCAACTCCGAATCCGCGGCCACCCGGGTTGGGGGGGATGATGCCGTGGCGGTGGCCAGCAACAGTGCCGCCGGAAATGCCGTCCTGGTCTTCGCCCGGAATACTGATGGAACCCTGGAAGACGGAGTTGCCTATCCAACGGGAGGTACCGGAACCGGCTCCGGGCTGGGTAACCAGGGGGCGCTGGCAGAGGCAGACGGCCGCCTTCTTCTGGCCGTGAACGCCGGCAGTAATGACGTGACGGTCTTCGGCAGAGAGGGAAACCGGCTGGTATTCAGGGATCGCCAGCCATCCGGGGGAGTTCAGCCGATCAGTGTAGCCACCCGGGGTCGGCTGGTGTACGTCCTGAACGGCGGCGGCAACGGAGGACTGGCCGGGTTCTGGTTGCTCGGTTCGGGCCGCCTGTTGCCGATTCCTCACTCGGCCCGCGGCCTGGGCGGCACCAACGTGGGGCCGGCCCAAGTCAGCTTTTCTCCCGATGGCGGGACGGTAGTCGTCACCGAGAAAAACGCCAACGTGCTGGCCATCTACGACGTCCTGCCCGGCGGATATCTCAGTCGTCCCCGGCTGCGTGCGTCCGCGGGGGAGACTCCGTTCGGCTTCGCCTTTGATCGGCGGGGGCGGCTGTTCGTCTCCGAGGCGTTCGGTGGCGCACCCGATGCCAGTGCCCTCTCCTCCTACGACCTGGACCGTTCCGGACGGCTTCGCTCGGTGAGCGCCTCGATCAAGACCACGGAGACGGCCGCCTGCTGGGTGGCCGTGACTCCGAACGGTCGTCTGGTTTATGCCACCAACACCGGGAGCGCCTCAGTCACCGGTTATCGGATCGACCGGGATGGGGCACTGACCATTCTGAATCCAGACGGTGTCACCGGCAGGACCGGGACCACCCCGATCGATCTCGCCATCACCCAGCGGGGCCAGTTCCTCTACACCCTCAATTCGGGTGCCCATTCCATCTCGGGCTTTGGGATCGCCGACTCCGGCGCGCTCGAACCGTTAGGCGAAGTAGCGACCCTCCCGGTCGGCGCCAACGGGATGGTAACGTGGTAAGTCCACAGGGAACGCCAGTGGACCGCCGTTAAACCAAGGTATCTCCGGCTCGCGGTTTCGGCCTGGCCTCAGGCCCCGCGAGCCTGGATCTGGGCCGCGTCCATCCAGAGCTGGTCGCTCAGCCGGATAATGTCGACCACGGTCCAGATGGCGAGGCCGGCCGCGACCAGATCACCGACCGGCAGGGGGCCATCGGCCGCCGCGAGCACCGCGGCCGTAGCCCCCCGAGCCGCGAACCGCACCGCAACGGCCTTCCAGAAGTATCTCCATCCTACCGCGGCACCCGCCACGGCGAGAGTGAGACCCAGAGTCCGGGCCAGGTCACCCAGCTGCTGGTTACTCCGGAACGCGGGCTGAAGATCGATGGGCCGGAAGCCTCCGCTACCCTTTTGCCGGTTCATCTGGGTGACGATGTAGCGGAGCAGCGCCGCCAAGGTCGCCAGCTCGATCACGCCCTCAGAATCGACACACAACTTGTAGACGATCAACCCCGGCGCCGCGCGACGGACCCGCAGGGTTACCCGCAGTGCCGAACCGAGATTGGCCACCGAATGATCCCGGGGATTGAACACTGATCCGGCTACGTAGGGCAACCCGTAAAACGGATAGACCGCCCGGAGAATCCCGACCTTCTCCACCCCTGCCGCCATGCCACTGGGTGAATCGGGTTTGACTTCGTAGAACGCCTTCTCGGCCGCGGTGTGCACCATGAAATCGGGCACCCGCATGAGACTCTCACCGAGGAGACGCTGGTAGAAGTCGGTCTGGCGAGCCTGAGTGAACTGGGGATTGTTGATGGTCAGGAAGTAGAGGTAGGCGGCGGGATTGTTGGCGTCGCGAAAGACTTCGGTGCTCACCCGGGCATAGCGGGTGCAGAAATCGGCATAGATGAGATCCTCGGCCAGGCCACCAAAGACCGAGGCATCGTTGGGTGTAACGCCGGGGACTTCACTGGGCGCGAGGCAGCCTTGCATGCAGAGTCCGGTTGGGAACCAGGGTGAGAGTGACAGAATGAGCCGGCTTTGGCAAGCGGTGAGAATGACGTGCCGCTTCACACGTCACTCTTTCTTGGCGGCCCTCCGGGTCCGGACTCGCGCCTGAGAGGGTTACTCGCCTTTCTGCGTTATTGGAACAGCAGGCCCATTGGGCCCACGATCCGGCCGCCGGCGCACCAGACGGCCCATCACTTTTTCTCGAGGGCAACAATGGCGACCGAAGCCGAACTGCAGAACCTCAGAGTCAGAGCCGACAGCATTCTCAGGACTCAGGCCTGCAACGCCATTCACTTCCGGGTCGACAACGTCACCATAAACAGTTACATGACCGGATACATCGGCCACGCCATTCTGAAAGACCGGGTCCATCTCACGGTCGACAGCGATCACACCAATTATTACGATCACCGGATCGACACCATCAACTTCTACTCGCTTAACGAGCCAAGCTGGGCTATCGTGCATGAATCGATTCATGCCGTCATCGATGCGACGCACGGTGGAAAGACCGTCACGGTCGGCACCGGCGAAGCGGTGGCCTACATTGCCGAAACCGTCTACGCGCTGAATGCGGGACTCACCAGCCACACTATCGACGATGCCCGGATCATGAGCACCGCCTACCGGATCGCCAAGCAGATCCGGGCCTACAATGCCAGCGGGGCAACCGGGGTGTATACTGTTCCCCCGGGCGAAGTCGACGCCATGAAGTCCGCGCTGATGGGATCCAACCTCAGACAGGACTTCAGTCAGGGATTCGTCCAGAACGGGATCTACGAGGGACCCAAGCGCGGGATCATCGGGATGATGTACCTGGACAGCCGCAAGAAATAGCGGCTCCCGTGGCGCCAGGCCGGCCCCACAGCTGAAGGAGAGCACGGTGTCCCTCATCGTGATCATGATGCTCTATCTGGGCATCGCCGTTCTGGCCGCCATCGGCACTATCACGATCACCAGCCGGAAACTCACTCCCCGAGCCGAACAGGTCTTCTTCGGACTTATCCTGATTCCGATCGCGCTGGTCTACCTGGCTTTCGCTGATTATTTCGGTTCGGCCCAGGCCTGGCGGTACGAGGCCTATGCGATTGGAGTCTTCGTGATCCTGGCTCTGCTGGGGACCCGGTTTGCTGCGGCTCTGATAGTGGGGTACCTGCTGCACGGGGCCTGGGACCTGGTCCACGAAGTAATGACCTATCTCAATCCGGTCGACCTGGCGATCCGGCCGGTTTCCGCGATCCCGATCGCTTACGGAGTCTTCTGCGCCGTCTACGACCTGGCTGTAGCGGGGTACTTCGTGACTCGGCGTGCGGTCTGGAGCTCGAAGTAGTCAAGAGAGGCTTACTGTGGACACCGCGGAGTGAGACCGATGTCACCCTCCAGCCGCTTCTTCGACGTCAGCCATACGGTCGAGCACGGCATGACGACGTACAAGGGCCTCCCCGGTCCGGTCATTTGCGATTACCTGAGCCGGGAGGCTTCCCGCTCCCGCTACGCCGCCGGCACCGAGTTCCAGATCGGCAAGATCGAGATGGTGGCCAACACCGGCACCTACGTCGACAGCCCATTTCACCGCTATCCCGGCGGAATCGATCTGGCCGATCTGCCACTCTCTTCGCTGGCTGACCTCGAGAGCCTGGTCGTGAAATTGCCGGTCACTTCGGAGCGGGCCATCGACAAACTACCGCTCAAGCCGGAAGAAGTTCGGGGCAAGGCAGTGCTGATCTCGACCGGCTGGTGGCGTCACTGGCGAACCGAGCAGTACCTCGAAGGTCACCCGTTCCTTACTGGTGAACTGGCCGAGTGGCTGGCCCGGGCCGGAGCGACGCTGGTGGGCATCGATTCGCACAATATCGATGGCACCGATACCGGCGAGCGGCCGGTGCACAGCATTCTCCTGGCCCGGAATATCCCGATCGCCGAGCACCTCGCAGATCTATCGGCCGTGCCGGAACGGGGCGGCCGGTTCTTCGCCGTACCCCCAAAAGTGAGAGGCTTCGGAACTTTCCCGGTCAGGGCCTTTGTACTGGCCTGAGAACCACCCCTACCACCCTGCGTTACTCTGGGGACCAGCCAGCGTGAGCAGGCGATACGGGTGGGGGAACAATGGAGCGGTTCTTTGATGTTAAGACGGGTCAGGCTGTGGACCAGATCGAACTGCGTCAGGGAGAGACCCGGATACTGGGGCTGGCAAAGTTCACCGTAGGAGACGTCGCGGTCCGCACCGGTAACTTCGGCACCGCCTATGTCGACCATGTGATCAAGCTCAACGACGCAACCAAGAAATCCTACGACAAGCACTACAATCTCCATGAAGTCGCCGGGGACACCAAACCCCTGGTCATCAAGGACGCCTACTTCTTTCAGGTCGGTGGAAATAACCCTGGCTCCACTGAATTGACCGCCAGGTTCACCAAATCGGCGAGCAATGCCGCCTATGCCAGCACCGTCACCATCAAGGTGACCGAGAACAAAAAGTACCTGGGACTGCAGTCCGCCAAGCCGTTCGATATCCTCTGGCGTAACCACCCGTACAATCCGGTCAATGCCGCGCAGTATCAGTTCCGCGACAAAAAAGGGGGGATCCACGAGGACCCCGGTCACCCTTGCCACCAGTCGACCTGGCTCGAAGGACAGTGCATGATCCGATTCGTCCAGATGCTGATCAAGAGCGGTGTAGGGTTGCGGGGGCTACAGGGCGAAAACTGCCGGCTGGGAGGCAAGGAGCATCAGAATCATTTCATCAACCCCTACGATTTCGAGCGCTGGCAGGGCACCAGCCAGGCCTATGTATGGGAAACCAAGGGTCTCCATCAGCCCGAACCGATGCCCGGAATTGCGGCCTACTATTTTACTCTGAATCGAAGAGGGGTCATTCTCTTCAAGGATTACTTCCCGGTCGCCGTCAGCGCCAAGCGCAAGGAGATGCGCGGCGGGCACATCGATCTGTGGAACCGGAACCGCATGGGCAACACCTACAGCTACGAAGACCCTGCTACCGGGCTATCGGCATTTGCCCGAGCCAAGAAGATCATTTTCTGGCCGCTGGAGCCGGTCTAGGATATTGATGCGGTCGTTCGATCCCTGGCCGGCTCTCGCTTCCATTCGACGTTTTGAGATTCTGGTTGATCGGACCGGGGCAAATGGCGGTCCGGCCCACTCCGGCAGGGGAGAAGTCCGGGTCGACCAGAGCGGTTCGAAGCTGATCTGGTACGAGGAAGGAACCTGGATCGGTGGCCCGTTGGCGGGGACTCGCTTCCACAATGTGTCCCAATGGATCCGGGAGCCGGAGACCAGCACCATCGCACTCAGCCACCTTCGTCGCGGCAAGGACGCTCCCACCTTCCTGGCCCGCCTGAGTGAGGCATCGCCCGGGCGATGGATCGCAGAAGCTCCCCACCTTTGCGGGGCCGACATCTATCAGCCCACGCTGGAAACCCGACCCGAGGGATTGAGTCTCTCCTGGGAAGTGACCAGTCCCACTGACCCCTACAGGCTGCGCTTCGAAGGGTGGACCGACTCAACCAGATAGATTGCTTCCATGACTACCACCCGCATTGCCCTCGCCAACATTCGGCATCCCTCCGATCCGGAAGACTCGATCAGCCTCGCTCTCGGGGCGATTCGGCAGGCAGCGGCCGGCGGAGCGTTGGTGGTTTGCTTCCCCGAGTGCTTCGTCCCGGGCTATCGAACCAAGGCCAAACCGGGACCCGCGCCCGATGGGGCATTTCTGGAGCGGGCCTGGTCGACCATCGCAGGAGTCGCCGGTGAGAGTCGCATTGCCGTTGTATTGGGGACCGAGCGGCTGGATGACGGCAACCTGCTGGCTTCTACTCTGGTGATCGGCGCCGACGGGAGCCGCCTGGGTTTTCAGGACAAGGTTCAGATCGATCCGTCCGAGGAGGGAACTTACGTTCCCGGGTCCGGCCGAACGCTTTTCACCGTTGCACCACTGACCTTCGGGGTGGTGATCTGCCACGAGGGCTGGCGCTATCCCGAAACGGTTCGCTGGGCGGTGCGAGGGGGCGCCCACCTGGTATTCCACCCCCAGTTCCATCAAGCCGACGGTCAGTCGTTTCGCCCCACCAGCTTTGGTGATCCCGCTAACAGCTTTCATGAGAAAGCGGTGCTCTGTCGAGCGGCGGAGAATACCTGCTTCTTCGCTTCGGTGAATTTCGCCAGTCCCGGCTCACCTACTACGTCGGCGGTGGCCGATCCCAACGGATCGCTGATCGCCTATCAACCCTATGGCAAAGAAGGGTTGCTCATGGTCGACCTGGACCTGAGCCAGGCGACCGGTCTCCTGGCTCGGCGATTCAAGCCGGTTGAGGCGTAGGCACGAGGAACCCGATTCGATTCCTCATCGGCTCGAACCGGAAGCATGGACCAGGATATCGTAAGAACCCACCCCGGAACGACACTCCAGTTTTCCTGTCGGGAATCATTCCTCCATCGCGCATGTGCTGAGTGCCGGGGATGAGGCGCCGGCTTCCCCTGAATTATTCGTGGCGCGACAGCACATCTGGAGGAGTGTATGCACAGCTGGATCCGACGGAATCTGAATGGATCGTTGGTCGCTGCCGTGGCTGCCGTAGCCCTGGCCGCGTGCGGCACTGAGAACGGCATCGGCCCCGACCAGTCGACCGCCAATGAAGGGGCCGCCATGATGGCGCAGGACAATGCTCTTCGGGGTCCGGTCGACCTGGGTACCTGTGACAGCCTCGCGGCGCCAACCGGGAATCACTTCGTCGCCAGGTTCTACGCCAAGGGTTATCAGATCTATCGCTGGGATGGCAGCAGCTGGGCTTTCGTCGAGCCGTCGGCCAAGCTCTACCTGGGCAAGTTCGCGATTGTGCCGGTCGGCACCCACTACGCTGGCCCGACCTGGCAGAGCCTCAGCGGGAGCAAGGTGGTGGGAAGTGTGTCGAAGCGTTGCCCGTCGATCTCGGGTTCGATTCCCTGGCTGCTGCTGAGCGCGGCGTCGACCGAAGGCTACGGGATCTTCCGGGGCGTGACCTTCATTCAGCGATTCAATACCACGGGTGGAACGGCTCCCAGTCAGCCGGGCACCCAGGTTGGACAGACGGCGAACGTACCGTACACCGCGGACTACGCGTTCTACCGGGGCAACTGAGCCTGACATCCGCAAGGGCTGGGTGACGCCGAGGTCACCTGGCCCGCGACCTGAGGTTGTCGGGATTTCTCGCCGCTTAACGCATCTCTTTCCGACCCCTTCAGGAAGTACCATTGACTCGCATCTCGTTCGCGCACTCCGCCCGGGCACCTAAGGTGTACGGGCCTTACAGTCAGGCAGTTATCGCCGGCGACTTGGTCTTCGCCGCCGGCCAGCTTCCGCTGGATCCCGCTTCAATGCAGCTGGTCGAGGGTGGCATCAAAGAGCAGGGCCTGCAGACACTCGCCAATCTCCAGGCAGTACTGCAGGCGGCCGGCAGTGATCTTGATCGCGTCGTGAAGACCACGCTCTTCCTCACCGACCTCAAGGATTTCGAGGGTTTGAACGAGGTCTATGCCAAGGCCTTCGGCGCCCATGCGCCGGCCCGGTCGACGGTTCAGGTGGCGAGTCTGCCTAGAGGAGCGAAGGTGGAGATTGACGCGATCGCTTTGAAGTAAAGCTTACGAACCAGGCTGGTCGGCCACTGGCTGATGCCGAGCCTGTTCGTCGGGAGACAGCGCGGCAAACTCCGCTGGACTCAGATAGACCCGCACCGGTCCCTCGGTGCGGAAAAGCAGGCCGAAGGCGTACAACCCCCCAAACAGAATCGCGAGGCCTCCGGTGCTGAGCAGAAAGCTGGCCCGGGTGACCTGAGACCACGAAGAGCCCGGCTCGAAGTGCTTGAGCGCCAGGGTGACGATGGTGAGTGCCAGCCATACCAGGAGGCTCATCCCGGCCCAGCGGATCGCTTTGATGGGCGGGAGTTTGGGATGATTGAGGCCCCAGTAGAAGCCGGTCGACAGCAGCGCACCCAGCAGGGTGAATCCGAGTACGAAGAGCAGCCGGGCAACGAGGGATGGAGGGTGAGCCAGCCGCCCGGTCCCGAACAGGGACTGACCGGTGGTGATGACCAGGAGAGTGATACCGCCCCAGAGCGCAGGCTGCCAGAGCGGTCGGCCGGGTCGCGAACGGAGGTAGAATGGCATGGTTCAGTTAGAAGCTTAATGAAGTCGGGGGAATGCTCCAGCACCCTTCGCGAGATCGCAACTTCCGGGTGACGGATGCGTCGGATTGAGAGCAGTTCTTCCACCCGACGGATGTACCCCTATTAGCGGGGGACCTTTTGAGATCCGCGTTTTATCGGTACGGGCGTCGCGCCCTGATCCTCACACTGCTCTGCAGCACCCGGCTCCCCGCCCAGTCGGTCACCCTGACCTATCTCGGGAACATGGGGGTGCTGCTGGAGAGCGGGGAACGGCGTATCGTGATCGACGGGCTCCACCACGGGGAGCTGGCCGACTATGCAACAATCCCGGACCAGCTGCTGGTCCCGCTTGAGCAGGCCAAGCCACCCTACCAACGCCTGACCGCGGCACTCACCACCCACCGTCACCCGGACCATTTCAACGCTCAGTCGGTTCGAAGCCGTCTATTGACCGACTCTGCGATGATCTATGGCGCAGCCAGGGAAACCGTCGACACCCTGATCAGTCGAACTGGAACAGCGCCGGCCGGCCGCCGGATCAGCACCGGACCGCCGAACGGCACCCTCGAGTGGCCGGTCAGCGAAGGAATCGTCGGGCTGGTATTGCCCCACAACCGGACCCCCAGTCCACGGGTCGCCAACGTCGGCTTCCTGGTGGACCTGGGTGGCCTGCGGGTGCTCCATGTCGGAGATGCCGATCCCACCCCGGCAACTTACACCGGCCAGCGGCTGGCATCCCGTCAGGTCGATGTTGCCATCGTGCCGTTCTGGTACCTCCTGGATGCTGACGACTCGGTCCGCCGGTTGATCGGTGCCCGGATCTGGGTGGCCAGTCACGTCCCACCGGCGGATACGGCAAGTACACGGAAACGGGTGCGCCAGGTCATTCCCAACGCCATCGTCCTGACTACGCCGGGCGAGCGGTACACCCTCAAGTAGCACTTGCTCGAGGCGGGCGGTTAGGCGGTTAGGGGCCCTCGACGTGGTGGGGGCCCCCGATTCAATTTTCGGAATGACCGTATCTTCCGCCTAGCCGCCTAGCCGCCTACCCTCCCAGCTCCGCCAGCACCGCCCCGAGCCGCTCGGTCACGGCCACTCGGCGCCCGTTCCGGCTGACCCCTACGCTCTCCCAGACATTACGCTCCTCCTCCAGCGGTTTCACCCGAAGCCTGAGTCCGTGACGCCGGAGTATCGGTCCCAGAGTCGACTGCCTCCGGAGCAAGTCCTGACGGGTCGCCCGGTAGCCGATCTCGCAGATCTCCCGCCGGGACTTGAAACTGAAGATGTTGTTGAAGAAGAGCCGGTATTCCCGTGGTTCCGGCTCCAGCAGGATAACGTCGGCATCGGGGAAGGCACTCTTGTAGCGCGACATGCCCACCACCATCCGGGAATGGATCAGAGTCCGGAAGGTCTGCGACAGGATCGCCGGAAGCCCGCGACGCCGGAGTGAACCTGACGGGAGAATCCCCTTCTCTTCCCCTTCGGCGACATCCACCGGCACCAGCGGGTTGATGCAGAGCAGCAGATCGGCCCCCTGCTCCAGCGCCACCGACGCGTGCAGGGTCCGTAACAGAACCCCGTCGACACAGAGCCGGCCTTCGATTTCCACCGGGGGGTAGAGTCCCGGCAACGCAGTGCTGGCCTGGACTGCCAGCGAGATGGGCACATGGTCCCAGCGCTTCGATCCAAAGACAATGGCGTTCCCCGACTCCAGATCGGCCGAGATGATGAAGAGCTTCGGCCGGAGCTTTCGGAAATCGTTGGTGCGGCCCGGCCGGGAGAAGGTCTGCTCCAGGTATTTCCGGATCGGCTGGTTGTCGAAAAGACCCAGCGGCAGCGCCCGGGTCAGCCGGCTGAGCGATTCGACCAGAGTCTGATCCTCGGGCGACCGGCTGAATTGCCAGAGGGCATCGGCGAAGAGGCGGGGGAGCTGTACTCCTCGCCGGGCCCACTCGCGATAGGCCGGGAGGAAAAAAGCGGCCGGGTCGAACGGCTGTTCGCCCGGCTCATCGGTGACCAGTCCCCGGACCATTTGTTCGGGCGTCTGCCCATTCGCCAGCGCCGCGGCGAGAAAGCCGCCCGCGCTGACTCCCAGGTAGACCGAACAATCGTTGAGGTTGAGCCCGTCGACGGCCTCCTCGAGAGCCCGAAGGGCGCCGATCTCATAGACGGCGCCCCCCGGTCCCCCACCTGCCAGAGCCAGTCCCAGCCCCTGTCCCCGCCGAACGGGGCGACGTGTCATACTGCGTTACGCGGCCGGGGTCGAAGCCGGACGGGAGGCCCGGCGCTTGGCGCTCTTGCCGCGGCTCTTGGCTACCACCCTGGTCAGCTCTTCCACCCGCTTGGTCAGGGTAGCGATTTCCTTGCGGGACGGCACGCCGAGACGGGCCATGGCGTTGTTCATCCCGCTCTCGATCGGCGACTTCACCCGGGCCACCGCGTTCTTGGCATCGCCCCGCAGGCTCTCGACCTTGTCGGCCAGCTTGTGAATCCGGGCCTTGTTCACCTGCTCCAGGCCCTGACCCTTCTTGACCAGCTGCTTGAACAGCCGCCCGCCCTCTTCCCCGGCCAGCGACAGCGCGCCGAGCCCGGCCAGCCACACTTCGTGAGCCGACTGTTTGATCCTGGGGAGCGCGGTCTTCTTCATCTTCCTGGTTGCCATAAATCCTCCTTGTACCGGCCGATCAGTCGGCCACTCGTTATGTGAACATCCCTGCCAGTGCCGGGCTAGCGTCGGGCCGCCCGCTTGCCCTTGACCTTCTTCACCCGGCTCCTGGGGGCCGCCGGTTCCGCTTCCAGATCTGCCAACGATTCCTCCAGTTGAGACAACCGCTGCCGCAACACATCCAGCTCTTCCTGCACTCCGGCTCCCGGCGTCAACTTGTCAACCGACGCCCGAACCAGCCGATCGACCCCGGTCTGGATCTGCTCGACCTTGCTGGCGAGCGCCCGATGACCCTTCCGGATTACTTCATGAAGGAAGTCCTTGGGGAGAAAGGACGTTCCGCTGCGGTGATCTTCATAGATCACCTGCGCCAGTGTCTGGCTGGTGACATCTTCACCGCTGGCGCTATCCACCACATGGAGTTCCTGGCCCCGGCGAATCCACTCGGCGATCTCATCCAGCGAGACGTAGCGGCTTTCTTCGGTATCGTAGAGCTTGCGGCTTCCGCCGCCGTAGCGTTTGATCAGCCGGACCATCACCACCTCTGCCTGCTGAAGACAAGAGCAATATACCGCACTGCGGTAAACATGTCAAGGAGCGATTGTCGCGGTGCGGCAAATGGCGGGATTGGATGGACAGACGGACGGATGGAGCCAGGGGTAACTCAGGCGAGGTCCGCCAGCATCCTTCGGCCGAGGTCCTCTACTTGAGCCAGCGTGTTGGGCGGAGCGGGAGTCAGCGGTACGACCCCCAGGGGAATCTCCTTGAGCAATCTTCGTATCGCGACAATGCCTTCCCGGTCTCGTTGGCCGAGGTACCAAATCAGTCTTAACCCCTCAGTGTCCGTCTGTCCGCCCGTCCGTCTGTCCGTCTTCACCTCGTGGACCGTCTCGGCCGTCTGGACCGTCTGATTCACCACTACACAGCCGACCCGATGCCCCGTCTCCCCCAGCTTCCGGGCGAAGAACATCGTGTCGGGGATCCGGTCGGCACCAGGGCCGCTCACCAGCGCGAACACGGTCTGCTCGCCCCTCAACAGGGCCCGTACCTCTTCGGCCCGCTCCCGAAATCCGGTATAGAGCGGGGCAAAGGCGCGGAAGAATTCCAGCATCTCCCCCAGCAGCTTCGGCCCGATGAGCTTGTCGGCGAGGCCCTCGGCGCCTTTCATCGCAATTTTGCTGGTGACCCGCTTCAGGCGCCCGCCGGTCTCGCTCCCCAGCGCCAGTCTGATGAAACCGCTGTCGAGAAAGCTGATGATCCGGTCGGGAGCCTCCAGGAAGTCGAGCGCCTGCCTGGTCGGTGGAGTATCGAGAATGATGCGGCCGTACCGGCCCTCGCTGGCAACCTCGAAGAGGCGTTCGACCGCCATGTATTCCAGGATCCCGGCCAGATTGCCGGCCAGCTCCCGGTAGAAGCGATTGGAGTAGATCCGCTGGGCCGCAGCCTGGTCGGGAGCATACCGCCGGATCAGGCGATCGAAGGTACTCCGGGCATCGAGCAGGATCACATCGAGACGGCCCGTCGTGTCACTCTTCACCCGCACCGGCCGATCCTTGGCCGATTCTCCCACCCCCAGCACGTCCTTGAGCCGCAGCGAAGGGTCGAAGGTCATCACCAGCGTGTCGGTGCCTTCGCCGGCCGAGCACAGACCCAGGGCCGCGGCGAGAGTGGTTTTTCCGACCCCACCGGCTCCCACCACGACCACCAGCTTCTTCTCCAGCGGCCCGAGACTCATTGCAGCTCCTCGGCCAACACCGACTCGATTGCGCGGAGCAACTCCGGCCCTCGCCCCAGCGGCTGGAGTGGCACTTCCGCGAGTGGTCCTTTCCAGAGCTTACGGATGCGGCTCAACTCTCGATCGTTCACGGCTCGTCGGTCCCTCCAGAGCGCGGGAATCTCGTTGAGTTGACCGCCTTGACCGTCTCGACCGTCTGGTAATCGAGGATACAGCCCATTCACCACCACCAACTCCGGCGGGCGACCAATCCGTTTCTTCAGCAATTCAATGAGCTCACCCAGCTCCTGGACCGGCATCTCCTCGGCGAGCGTCGTCAGCACCACGCCACAGCGTTGGGCATCGCCAATGAACTCCGACACCTCACTGGCCATCTCGCCGATCTGCCCGCCACCGACCAGATCGGCCAGCAGCAGCGGCGCTGCCAGCATTGCAGCGCCGTGGCCGGTCGCCGGGGCATCAAGCACCACGATATCCGCCTTGTGCCGGTAATCGCCCTCGGCAGTTCTCAAGGCATATCCCAGCACCGCCATCTCCTTGAGGCCCGGGGCGCCGTCCACAAAGTGCTGGAACATGGGGTTGGCTACGATCTTCTTCGCTACCACACCGATGGGGACCTTCTCCCGCACCAGGCTCTCGATCACGGCGCGGGGCTGGAGATTCTGCATCGCCAGCCGGGCATCCACCTTCACAATCTCGCCGCCGGACGGCTCGGTGCCGAGCAGCTGGTGGAGACTCTCCCGCGGATCGATCTCCAGTAACAGCACCCGCTTTCGCTGCTTGGAGAGCAGGCCTGCCAGTGCGGCCGCGATGGTGCTCTTGCCGACACCGCCTTTGCCGGTCACGACTACAAGTTGGCGATTGGCGAGGAGCTTGAGCGTTGGCATCAGTACGTGAAAAGTGAAACGTGAAAAGTGAAAAGGAACTGCCACTTTGAAGCAAATCTACAACTATTCCTCGCACACTTTTCACGTTTCACTTTTCACGTTTCACGTCCTTCTGATCTTGTCAGGTACTGGCCCTCTCCTGTAGGCTTAGCTCGTGGACACCTACGACTATGTCATCATCGGCTCCGGTTTCGGCGGCAGCGTCTCAGCCATGCGGCTGGCCGAGAAGGGGTACCGGGTCCTGATCCTCGAGCGGGGCAAGCGCTACCGCGACGAGGATTTCGCCAGGAGTACCTGGGATCTCCCCAAGTACCTCTGGGCCCCCGCACTCGGCTGTTACGGAATTCTCCAGATCAGCGCCTTCAAGAATGTCTTCGTCCTGCACGGCTCGGGGGTGGGCGGGGGTAGTCTGGGCTATGCCAACGTGCTGATGGAACCAGAGGACGAGGCCTTCGAGTCACCGGCGTGGAAACAGCCGATCGACTGGGGCAAGGCGCTCCGTCCGCATTACCAGACCGCGAAACGAATGCTGGGTGTCGCACCCAACCCCCGGCTCGGCCCGGCCGATCACATTCTGAAAGACATCGCGGGAGAACTGGGTCAGGCCGCCAGCTTCAGACCGACACCGGTGGGGACCTACTTCGGTGAGCCGGGCAAGGAAGGAGTGGAAGTCCCCGATCCCTACTTCGGTGGCGAGGGCCCGGCGCGCCGAGGCTGCCTCCACTGCGGCGCCTGCATGGTGGGCTGTCCCCACAACGCCAAGAACACCTTGCCCAAGAACTATCTCTACTTCGCGGAGAAGCGCGGGGTGGAGATCAAGGCCGAAGCCACGGTGCGAGACATCCAGCCGCTGGAGACGCCTCAGCCTGATGGGGCCCGCTACCTGGTGCATCATCGGAAAACCACCGGCTGGTTCCATCCCGCGGGCGAGCCGCTCCGGGCCCGCAACGTGATCGTCTCGGCTGGATCGCTCGGCACCATGCGGCTGCTCTTCCGCTGTCGCGACCAGACCGGTTCGCTGTCCCGGATCTCGCCCCGTCTGGGCGACCTGGTCCGGACCAACAACGAAGCCCTGCTGGGCAGCGTGGCCCGAACCTTCTCGCCCGATTACTCCAAGGGCATCGCCATCACCTCTATCTTCAACGCCGATCCGGTCACCACGATCGAACCGGTCCGCTATCCGGCCGGCTCTTCGACGATGCGGCTGCTGGGCGGCCCGATGATCGAGTCCGGGAGCTTTCTCTCCCGGCTCTTTCAATCGGTGGTCGACATCTTTCGCCGCCCGGGCGATTTCTTCCGGACCCACATACTTCCCGGCTGGGCCGAACGGACCACCATCATCCTGGTGATGCAGTGGGAAGATCACCGGATCCGGATCCGGCCCGGTCGCAGCGTGTTCACCGGCTTCCGGCGTGACATCGTGTCGCTGCCCGATGCCGAGAAGTCGATTCCCACCAAGCTGGACATCGGGCACGAGGTCACCCGGACCTTCGCCAGCCGGACCAACGGGATCGCGATGGGTTCGATCAACGAGGGGCTGTTCGACATCCCGATGACAGCCCACATCCTGGGTGGCTGTCCGTTCGGCGGGGATGCGTCAGAGGGAGTGGTGGGAGCAGATTTCCAGGTGCACAACTATCCCGGTCTCTACGTGATCGACGGCTCGATCATGCCGGCCAACCCGGGAGTGAATCCCAGCCTGACCATCACCGCGCTTGCGGAGTATGCGATGAGTCAGGTCTCCCCGAAGGCCCAATCCACACGTTGAACTGCAGGGCGGGAAGATCGTCCTCGATCGCGTCGGTCTCCTCCTGGAGATCGGTGTCGAAAGGACGCTGGAGCGTATTGCCGGCCAGATCCTCCAGATTGGGGTCAACCGAGATCGAGTAGGGTCCCCGGACCCAGGGACGGTTGGGGAACATCTGGATGACCCGCTCCCCGGCGGCAAAGGTGATCCGGCCGCCCATTTTCGATCCGTCAGGTCCGCGCAGAGTGATCATCCGCCGGGCCAGTGCCACGTCGAGCGGCTTGGGTGCGGTAATCACCAGCGGCTCCTCGGTCCCTTCGAGCGGCGGATCGACCCTCCAGTCCCTGCGGTCCAGCCCCATCCGATCCTCGGGGCCGGCGGCGAAACTCTTCTCGTATCCTTCGCGCAGCTGAGCCCCGTCAGCATCACGCCAGCTCGCCGCAATCCGTAACCGGTACCTGTGACCGGCCCGCAATGGCGATCCCAGCTCCTGGTTAGGCCGAAGTCCCCGTTTGATCCGGCCGGGATCCAGCAGGATCGTCAGCCTCCGATGCGAGGCATCCCACAACTCGGTTTCCAGTCCCAGAAACGCAGCCGGTACCACCACCCCGGTCGCGTCCACCAGCGAAACCGCCGCGGCTGCGTCGCCCTGACCCATCGGACGGGAAAACTCGATGTAGAACTTGAGGAGGTTGGCGGGAACCACCCGTGAGGTTGGATAGATCCTGCTGACGACCGTGCGCCGGGTGACCACCGGGGCCGGGATCGACAACCGGGTGGTGATGGCGGCAGGGAGTGTGACGGGTGGGAACCCGGCTGCGGCGTAAAGCTGGCGCGGATCGGCAGCGACCTGGTAATCCAGCCCCGGCACCAGCGGAAAGGCCGAGGTCAGCTCCAGGCCGTCACTCCGAACCGTGTAGTTCCCTGTCGCCGCCGTCTCCGATCCCTCCAGGCGGATCGACAGCAGCGGCTCCCATTCTCCTTCTTCCAGCGGCCGCTGCTGTAACCGGCGCCAGACCTCGGACTCCAGTCCGGTCACCCGCACCCGGGCGTATCCGGCACTGTCGATCTGAGTGCTGAGGGCGAGGGCACTAAACCTTTCGGCTCGGCCCGAGCGATTGGCCACGGCCCCGGAAATGATACCCAGCACAATCGCTCCGGTGGCGAGCCAGGGAGAAACCGAGACCGGCTGAGTCCGAGCGACGAGCCCTACCACAGGATCGGTTTCCCCAGTTCGCGAAGGTTCAGGCGGCCGGTAGCCACGTCACGCTGCAGCCCGATGGCACTGACGCTATCGAAATCGGCTACTCGAAGCACGCCCGAGCGGGCGTTAGGCAGGGCCCGCCAGCCCCAGGTGTACCAGGAGCTCATCGGCTCATGCGAAGGGCGGTCCTGCTCGGTGAGTCCGGGGGCCTGGTCCAGCCCGTCAGCTTCAAGCAGCTGCAACGACCGACCCAGGGTATTCACCGCGACATACCGCTTGCCCTTCCACTGGTAGGACAGGATATCGACGGCGTGAGTGCCGGCGCCCAGCTCCGCCACGGTGCGGCCGGTCACCCGGGCACCGTCAGGCAGACTGTCGAGATCGAAAAGCGCCAGCGGAGTGCAGGCGTAAGACGCCACCAGATACTCCCGGCCGCCCAGTGCCGTGTAAGGGGCCAGCGCCGTGATCGGCGACTTGGTTTCGTAGCGGGAGTGGTGAGTGTGGAAGATCCGGATCCCGGTGGATCCCACCGTGCCGTTGAAGGGGATCGGGATCCGTCGAAGGGTAGAGGCAAACTCGTCGTTGCTGAGACCGGCGACGTAAACATTGCCCCGGGCGATGGCCAGATCGGTGATGATGTATCCACTGACATCGTCGCCATCCTCATCCTTCATCCCCGCCGCGGGCGGGTTGGGAAGCTGGGCCCTTGCCGAGTGGACGTTCTTCAGGTCGACGACATCCACACGGCCGCCGGCCCCGATACGGACGATAGCCGGCTGGCCGCCATTGCCGAGCCCACGCTGCACTGACAGGTAGATGGCGTGGGAGACCGGGTGCACTGCCAGGTCGTTGAGCTGGATCTCCCGCGCTGTGGTCCCCAGCCGCGCCGCGACCTTCTCATCGATGTCGGCGAGATTGGCGGCGCCCTTCGTGGTAAACACGCCGGCGGCCGGCTCGGTGACTTGCAGCGCGAACAGCGCCGACCCGCGGGAGTCGCCCACCAAAAGCACACCATCGGATGTAAAGGCCAAAGGGCCGGCGCTCTTGAGATCCGCCCCGCCGGGCCGGAGCCAGTCGTCAGAGCCGGCTGGTCCGGCCGGAAATGACGAGTGTACCGTCGCGGTAACACCGATGACGAGCGCGCTCCCCGCGAGCCACATCCGCATGACGCAAACTCCGTGTAAAAGTTGTCTTGACCTTTGGAAAGTCCTAACCGGTTCCGAACTTGGCGAGGAGGAGGGGGGCTTTGGTGGATGGGGTGTAAGGAATAAGTGTCAGAAATGTGTGGTTCCCGATTTCACCTCGATTCGCGGTGGTTGAGGGCCGCCAGATGACCCATAGTGATCTCGATCTCGGTGTGACGCGTTCCAAACAGGCCCCGCTTGATCCTGAGGGCCCGGAGGAAATGTCGTCGCGCTGCGGTCACTTTTCCCTGCGAAGCGCGAAGGGCGCCAAAGTTGTTGTGCAATACGGCCAGATCGTAGCGATGCTGCGATGGCCTCCTGCCCCAGACTCGAAGCGCTTTGGTATAGAGCCGGGCGGTCTCGGCAAACTTTCCCAGTTCAACCAGGATCGCGGCCAGGGCGACTTCGTCGGCGACCACATCGATGTGGTTGGGGCCGAGTGCCTTCCGCCGGATTGCCAATCCTCGTCGGGCGAATTTCTCTCCGGCCGCGAAGCCGCCCCGGGAGTGCTCCAAGCCCCCCAGGTTATGATAGATGGTGGCGACAACCGGATGGGATCCACCCACTTGCGCAGTAGCATCCCGCAACGCCCGACGATAGAGCAGCGCCGCCTCACGAAACCGGCCGCCATACTTGAACACCACACCCAGATCATTCCGAAGCGAGATCATTGGAGGCGACCGATCGCCGAACAGTGGCCCGGCCACCCGTATTGCCTGACGGAGTCTGGTCTCCGCCTTTGTCAAATGCCCCTGGCTCCGGTACACGTTACCCAGCCCGGCCAGCGCCACCGCCCGAAGCTCGCCCGCTTTTCTTAGTTGGGATAAACCAAGCGAGCGGAGGTAGAGTGCCTCCGCTCGCGTGTAGTGCCCCAGGGAGTCCTCCCGAGCGGCCTCCTGGATCAACCGCTCTGCCGGCCCGGTCACCTTGGGTCGGCCCTACCGGGCGGTCCGGCTGTGGTTAAAGGCGACTTTCCAAGATCCCCGCCAGGACGGGACCTGGTTGTGATTGGCCGCCAGTCTCCCCAACCACCCAGGCCAGAACCCCTTCTGCTCCAACCGCTTAGTCCCCGCCTTGGCACCCCGAGTCTTGGTCATAACCCCTCCCGATAAGTGAATAGAGAACCTGCGACCCTCCACTCAGGTCATCGGAATGGCGTCTGGCAAACCCGACATGTGGGAACCCGGGATTACCTGCCGGTGAGGCCGCACCAGTCGGCCAGGAAGCAGGCCACCGTCTTGGTCGCGGTCAGCAGCTCATCGATGGGCAGGTATTCATCCGGCCCATGGGCCAGTTTGATGTCCCCCGCCCCGTACATCACGCAGGGCATCCCCCCAAAGGCGATGAAGTGGCGCATGTCAGCGCCGTAGGTCGCGGCTTCGGTCCGGGGCGTGTTCCCGGTAACATTCCTGTGGGCCTTCCTGATCGCCTCGCAGATCGGAGCGTCGGCCGGCGTTTCGGCCGCAATGAACTGGCCGCCGAAAAAGGTGATGACCGGGGGATGGGTTTTGAGCCAGGGATCTTTCGACGCTGCGGTCATGATCCGGTCCCTCACATAGCCCTTGAACCACTGCAACTCCTCACCCGGCAACAGACCCACCCGCACCTCGGCCTCGAGAATCTCGGGAACCGTCGAAGCCCAGTTACCGGCCTTCACTACCCCCACGTTGATGGGGACTTTGTTGGGAAACACGTCGTAGAGCGGATGCCTGAGCGAGGCGTTGCGCTCCTTCTCGAAGTTCTGCAAATCGGCAAAGATCGGAATGAACTTTTCCAGCGCTGAAACTCCCTCGTCCCGGGTGGCAGCGTGAGCCGAGCGGCCAGTGATGGTGATGCGGAAGACCAGCGAGCCTTCGCAGGCGGTCACCAGGGCCAGTTCGGTCGGCTCGGTGACCAGGGCCGCATCGGCCCGGTAGCCGCGCAACACGGTAGAGAGCGCGCCGAGCCCGCCGTCTTCCTCGCCGACAGTGGCTGCGACGGTGACGTCGCCCTTGAGCGTGATGCCGATGGCGCTCAAAGCATCGAGGGCAGCAAGATGAGTTACCAACCCACCCTTCATATCGCAGCTGCCCCGCCCATAGACTCGACCGTTCACCACATTGGCGGCGAAGGGATCCTGAGTCCACAAGGCGTGATCCCCTTCGGGAACGGTGTCGATGTGGGCATTGAGAAGAATCGAGCGGCCCCCGCCGGCGCCTTTGCGCTTGCCGACCACATTGAGCCGCCCTTCGTATCCCGGCTGCTCACCCACGTGCTCGAGATAGTCCTTCATCTCCTCGGCCGTGGCGGCCCACGTTGTGGTCTCGAGTCCGCGTTCCCTAAAGGCTTCCGCGGTCTGCAGCGCCATCTTGCCTTCATCGCCGGTGATGGAGCGGGCCTGAACCAGTGCCTGGTGCAGCGCAACCGTTTTCTCGCGCCCACTCTCGACCGCTTTAATTACCGCCGCCGTCAGTTCCGACTCGGTCACGAAGTGCTCCTTGAATCGTCTATGTTTAGCCCACAGAATGATGGGCTAAGCATCAACAGGATCAAAGGATTGAAAGATGCATCATCCTTGAATCCTTGTATCCTGTTATTTCCTGGTAACTGGAACTGACATGAGAGATCTGCTCGAAGAATATGACGCCCTGAGCTCGACTGGTGAACCGGTCGGCCGCGGAGTTGTCACCAGCGTCTGGGGCTCAGCGCCCAGGGGTGAAGGCGCCTGCGTGCTGGCGACCCCCAGCGGGCGGATGGCTGGATCGGTCTCGGGCGGGTGCGTCGAAGCAGCCGTGGTCGAGGAGATCCAGGCCGCCATTGCCCGGGGCACTCCCAAGCTGCTGACCCTGGGCGTAAGCGACGCAAAGGCGTGGGAGGTCGGGCTCGCCTGCGGGGGCACCATCAAAGTGCTGATTCAGCCTTCGGTTCCCTCGGAAGTTCTGGCGGCGGCTCGGGCGAAAGGCAGCACCGTGATCGGTACTGCACTACCCGCACCAGATGGTGCCGCTCCCACTGGTCCGGCGGTATTCCGGGAGAATGGCACGGTGGAACACACCGGCTGGCCCGCCTGGATGCTGACTCCCCTGCAGGATGCCGCCCGTGAAGCTCTCAAGAAGGAAGCCAGCGCAGCCATCGAAATCAGCGGGCCGGATTCCCGAGCCGAAGTGCTGCTGGAGGTCTTCGCCCGGCGGCCCCGGCTGGTGATCTTCGGCGCGGTTCACATCGCGATGGCGCTGGTACCGCTGGCCAGGATGATGGGCTACTACGTTATCGTCGCCGATGGACGGCAGAACTTCCTTACCAACGAGCGTTTCCCTCAAGCCGATGAGCTGATCCTCGGCTGGCCCGAGGAGGCCTACGCCCGGAGCGGGCTGGATCGCTCGAGCTACATCTGCGTCCTCTCCCACGACCCCAAGTTCGACGAACCGGCTATGGAGCTGGCCCTCCAGTCACCCGCCGCCTATGTGGGCGCGATCGGCTCGCGAAAAGTGCAGGCCACCCGGCGGGAAAGGCTGCGGGCGAAGGGATTCACCGAGGAAGACCTGGCACGCCTCCATGGCCCCATCGGGCTCGATCTCGGCGGCCGGTCTCCCGCCGAGACAGCGTTGGCGATCATGGCGGAGATGACGGCGGTGAGACACGGGAAAGAGCTGAGACGGGGGACGGGAGACGGGAGACAAGGGGATAAATGAAAGGCGCTCCGGGCGAACGACCTATCCTACCTGATAGCTGTTACTGAATCTGAAGGTGACGGCTGAAGGCTGACGGCTGGTTTTCTGAGTTGCGCGATATCAGATCTGGTGCCATTCTAGCCCCGTGAATTCGGCCGCACCAGCGCGCAAAATCTTCCTGACAGGCGGTACCGGCTACCTCGGCAGCCGACTGGCCTCGCTCCTCCGGAGCCGAGGGCATTCGGTGCGGGCGCTGGTGCGGCCCGGCTCGGAAGGCAGGCTCCCGATTGGCTGCGAAGCGGTTTCCGGCGACGCGTTGCACGGACTCTCCTACGCGGCCCGGGTTGCTCCGGCCGACACCTTCGTGCACCTGGTGGGTGTATCTCATCCCAGCCCAGCCAAGGCGCAGGAATTTCTTCGGGTAGATCTGGCCTCGGTGGCAGCTGCGGTGCCCGCGGCAGTCACCGCGGGAGTGAGCCACTTCGTATACGTGAGCGTGGCTCATCCGGCTCCGACCATGCATGCCTACATCGCCGCACGGACCCGGGGCGAAGCACTGATCCGGGAAAGCGGTCTCGCGGCCACCCTGCTGCGGCCCTGGTATGTACTCGGCCCGGGCCACTGGTGGCCGGCGATACTGCTGCCAATGTACTGGCTGGGAGAATTGTTTCCTTCCACCCGCGAAGGGGCCCGCCGGCTCGGACTGGTCACCTTGAGGCAGATGCTCGCAGCACTGGTTCACGCAGTGGAAGAGCCGGTCTCCGGTATCCGCGTGATCGACGTGCCTCACATCAAACAAATTGGCGCATGAGACCTCTTAGGCGGTCAGGCGGTCGGGCGGTCAGGCGGTCGGCTCTTTTTCTTGCGGCGACGCTGGCTCTTGGCACACCGCTTCGCGCGCAGACCCACGACACCCTGGGCCTACGTCCCGCCTTCCGGCTGATCGACCAGTTCGCCGCTCAGATGATGCAGCAGGCAGGCACTCCGGGCCTGGCTCTGGCGCTGGTCGATCGGGCCGGGGTGATGACGGTGCGCACTTACGGCTATGCCGATCTCGAACGGAAGATCCCGGTCACTCCGTCAACCCGATTCGAAATCGGGTCGATCTCCAAGTCGTTCACCGTGATTTCGCTGCTGCAGCTGGCCGAGGATGGCAAGTTCGATCCTCGGGCGCCGGTGACTCGCTATCTGCCGTGGTTTACTCCCAAGACCCGCTGGCGTCCGCTCACCAGTCACGACCTGCTGACTCACACCTCGGGTCTCCCGGGCGATCGCGACGACGTGCCATCCTCGCCGGCCCAGGGCTACATGGCCCGGCTGCGTACCCTCGGGTCAGCGCCGGGGACCTATTACGCGTACTCTAACATCGGCTACCAGGTGCTGGGGCAGATTCTCGGCAAGCTGGATCAGAAGCCGTATTACCAGAGCATCACCGATCGTATCCTCAAGCCGCTGGGCATGACCCACACCGAGGCCCAGTTCACCCACGCCACCCGGCTCGATCTGGCAGTAGGGTACGACGGGTTGTACGACGATCGCCCGCCCCGGCCGGGAGATCCGCTGGTTGTCGCCCCTTGGATCGAATATGGCTCGGGCGATGGCTCGATCGTCTCGACCGCCGGCGACATGGGGATCTATCTGACCATGTACCTCAATCGGGGTCGGGGACCCAACGGCGTGATATTGCCGGAGAGCCGGCTCAAGACCATGCTGACGCCTTACGCACCGGGTGAAGAGGACCAGGCCAGGTATGGCTATGGCATGGTGATCGGACGGCTGGACGGGCGGGAGCTGTTCTCCCATACCGGTGGAATGCTGGGCTACACCAGCGTGCTGATGGGCGAACCGAGTCTGGGGATCGGCGCGGTGGCGTTCGTGAACGGTCCGGGGTCGCCCACCGCAGTGGCCCGATTTGCCCTTCGGGCAGTCGGGGCCGCAATGCGGGGTGACTCCATGCCAGTGCTGCCGGAGCCGTCCAATCCAATCAGAGTCGAAGAGGCCGGGCGCTACGCCGGCAGCTTCACCTCACCGAGCGGAGACACCATCATCTTTGAAGCGTCGGGTGATTCGCTGCTGCTGGTTGAGGGAGGCCATCGCTGGGCTCTGTTACCCTGGGGCGATCATTCGTTCCTGGGACCAAGGGAAAAGTTCCCTCTCTACCCCCTTCAATTCGCCGGTGATTCGACCGGAATGTCGGAGGTCTGGTACGGGGATCAGTGGTTTACCAACCAACGCTATCACGGTCCCAGGACCTTTACCTACCCCGCGGCGTGGAAGGCCTACCCCGGGCACTACCGGATCATGCAGCCGTGGGAGCCGAATTTCCGAGTGGTGCTGCGGAAGGGAAGACTCTGGTACGTCTCGCCCCAGGGAAGCGAAGAGGAAATGACCCCGCTGGCCAACGGGGAGTTCAGAGTTGGAGACAAAGATTCGGCCGAGCGGCTGAGCTTCGGGGATGTGGTGGATGGCCAGGCCCTGACAGCTAACTATTCCGGGATGCAGTATTTTCGATACTTTGTGCCGTAACCTAGTGTCGTATGTCGTCCCGAGCGAAGTCGAGGGACCTCCGAGCGTCCCGGTCTCGGAACCCAGGATCAAATGAGAGCAGTTCCGAGGACATGGACACTCGGAGATCCCTCGACTCCCCCTCGCATACGCTCGGGGTCGCTCGGGACGACACAATCCACTAGCCCACTAGCCCACTAGCCCACCAGCCCACCAATGCGCCGTACTCTCCTCGCCGCCGTAGCCCTGCTGGCAGCCTGCTCTGGCCCCCGCTACGATGTGATAATCAGACACGGCACCCTGTACGACGGCACCGGCTCGCCCGGCGAAAAGGGTGACCTTGCCATCATGGGCGACTCGATCGTCGCGCTGGGAAACCTCGGCAACGCCAGGGGCAAAACCGAGATCGACGCCACTGGAATGGCGGTCTCTCCCGGCTTCATCAACATGCTGAGCTGGGCAGTGGAAGGCCTGATGGTCGACGGGCGCTCCCAGAGTGACATCCGCCAGGGCGTGACGCTCGAAGTGTTCGGCGAGGGCGAGTCCATGGGCCCCTTGAGCGACGCAATGAAGCAGGAGAGCCAGGCGGCCCAGGGCGACATCAAGTACGAGATCACCTGGACCACCCTCAACGAGTATCTCCAGTCGCTCGTAAAGAAGGGGATCTCCACCAACGTCGGGTCGTTCGTCGGAGCCGCTACGGTGCGGCAATATGTGTTGGGGCACGACCCTCGGCCGGCCACCCCCGAAGAACTGGCCAAGATGCAGGAGCTGGTCCGCGATGCGATGCGGGAAGGCGCCTACGGAGTCGGTTCCTCGCTGATCTATGAGCCGGGGATGTTCGCCACGACGGAGGAGCTTACCGCGCTGGCGAGAACCGCCGCCGAGGAAGGCGGGATGTACATCTCCCACATCCGGAACGAGAACGACTCGCTCCTCGACGCGGTGAACGAGTTCCTGACTATCGCCAGGAACTCGGGAGCCCGGTCGGAGATCTACCACATCAAGGCGGCGGGGCGATCCAACTGGGACAAGCTGGATCCCATGCTCAAGCTGATCGACTCAGCCCGAGCCGAGGGGCAGGCGATCACCGCCGACATGTACACCTATCCGGCCAGTGCCACCGGTCTCGATGCCATCATGCCCGGCTGGGTTCGGGCCGGCGGTTTCCAGGAGTGGAAGAAGCGGCTGCAGGATCCAGCCAGCCGGAGAAAATTGTTAGCCGAGTGGAAGAAGGCCGGCGGGGCGTTCGTGGGACCGGGTGGACCGGAGGGCGTGTTACTGGTCGGCTTCAAGGCCGATTCACTCAAGCCGCTCACCGGCAAGACCCTGAAGGAAGTCGCTGCGATGCGGAGCAAGAGCGCCGAAGAAACCGCCATGGATCTGGTGGTCCAGGACGACAGCCGGATCGAGTGCATCTACTTCACGATGTCGGAAGACAACCTGAGAAAAGAAGTGGCCCTGCCCTATCTGAGCTTTGCCTCGGACGCCGGGTCGTACACCCCGGAGGGAGTCTTCCTCAAGTCCAATCCCCATCCGCGGGCCTACGGCACCTTCGCGCGATTGCTGGCCAAGTATGTCCGGGATGAGAAGGTGATCACCCTGGAAGATGCGATTCACCGGCTCTCGGGATTGCCGGCTTCCAACCTGCGACTGGAGCGCCGAGGGGAATTGACCCCCGGATTTTACGCCGATGTGGTGGTGTTCGACCCGGCCAGGATTCAGGATCACGCCACCTTTGACCGGCCGCACCAGTACGCCACCGGCGTGAAGGATGTATTCGTAAACGGGGTCCAGGTTCTGAAAGACGGGGAGCACACCGGGGCCAAGCCGGGACGAGTGGTGCCGGGGCCGGGTATTCACTAGAAACAACGTGAAATGTGAAACGTGAAACGTGTCCGTCGGGGAGTTCCTTTTCACTTTTCACTTTTCACCGACACTAAACTCAATCAAAGCAGAATAATGCGCACTCTCTCAAGTCTTGCTTTCCTTGCCACCCTCGCTGCCTGCAGCGCTCCCAAGGCGCAACCCATCGGAGGTCCTGCTCCGGCCCCTGCGCCCGTGCCTGCACCCGCACCCGGAAAATCCGCAGGGCCGATCCCGACCAAGCAGGATTCCACCCCCAAGGCCGCCAAGCCGAAGATCAAGGCCTTCAAGGATGTCATCACCGACAAGGCCAAGGCCGATTCCGGGCTCTTCATTATCTACACCCAGAACGACTCGACCTTCTTCGAGATCCCGGCCAGCCTCTACCAGCGCGACATGCTGCTGGTGACTCGGATCGCCCGGACCGCCACCAACGTCGGGTACGGCGGTGAGGAAGTGAACGAGGGCACGGTGCGGTGGAGCCGGCAAGCCGACAAAATCCTGCTCCGCCGGGTGAGCTATCTCAACGTGGCCGACGATTCGCTGCCGATCGCCAAAGCGGTCGAAGCAGCCAATTTCGAGCCGATCATCGCCTCGCTCCCGATCATCGCCTACAACAAGGACAGCACCGGCGTGATCGTCGATGTCAGCAAGGCCTACAGCGCCGACGTTCCCCTCTTTGGACTGGACCGGCAGCGGCGGGAGAATTTTGGCGTCCGCCGGCTGGATGACGCCCGCTCCTTCCTGCAGAGCGCCCGCAGCTATCCTCAAAACGTGGAAGTCCGCACCGTTCTCTCCTACGACGCCACCAAGCCCCCCTCCAACGAAGAGACCGGTACGATCACCCTGGAGATGGCGCTCTCCATGATCCTGCTGCCCGAACACCCCATGCAGGCTCGACTGTGGGATGAGCGGGTGGGCTTCTTCCGGATCGACCAGACCGATTACGGCCGCGACGATCAGCGGGCCGCCAACCGGCGCTATATCAGTCGCTGGAGACTGGAGCCGAAGGATACCGCCGCCTTCAAGCGGGGCGAGCTGACCGAGCCGATCAAGCCGATTACCTGGTACATCGACCCGGCCACCCCGATGAAGTGGCGCAAGTATCTGAAGGATGGGGTGGAAGACTGGAACAAGGCCTTCGAGGCGGCCGGGTTCAAGAACGCCATCGTGGCCAAAGACCCGCCTTCAGCCACGGAAGATCCCGACTGGAGCCCGGAGGATGTGCGTTATTCGGTGATCCGCTATTTCCCCTCCGATATCGAGAACGCCTACGGACCCCACGTGGTCGATCCGCGAAGCGGTGAGATCATCGAGAGCGACATCGGCTGGTATCACAACGTGATGAACCTGCTCCGCAACTGGTATCTGATCCAGACCGCCGCGGTGAACCCGGCGGCCCGCAGCGTCAAGTTCCAGGACGAGATCATGGGCCAGTTGATCCGCTTTGTCGCCACCCATGAAGTGGGTCACACCCTGGGCCTGCCCCACAACATGAAGGCCTCCAGCAGCTATCCGGTCGACTCGCTCCGCTCCCCCAGCTTCACTCGGCGGATGGGCACCGCGCCGTCCATCATGGACTACGCCCGCTTCAATTATGTGGCTCAGCCGGGTGACGATGTTTCCTTCAACCCCGCCCTCGGTCTTTACGACATTTATGCCATTCGTTGGGGCTACCGCCCGATCCTCGACGCCAGGTCAGCCGACGCCGAGAAGGCTACGTTGAATGGATGGATCGAGGAAAAAGCGGGCGACCGGATGTACCGCTTCGGCGATCCCAGTCAGATCGACCCCGGCTCCCAGACCGAGGATCTGGGCGACGACGGGGTCAAGGCCAGCGAGTACGGCATCGCCAACCTCAAGCGAATCCTGCCGATGCTGCCGCAGTGGTCGTTCGAGCAGGGCAAGGATTACAGCCAGCTGCAGGAGCTCTATCTCCAGGTGCTGGTGCAGTGGAACCGCTACATGGGCCACGTCACCACTATCGTGGGCGGGGTCGACTGGACCCGGAAGGCCCAGGGCCAGGATGGTTCGCCTTACACCATCATTTCCAAAGCCCGCCAGCAGCAGGCGATGAAGTTCCTCACCGCCCAGGCCTTTGCCACTCCGACCTGGATGCTGGATCGGAACATCCTCTCACGAATCGAGCACGCCGGTGCGGTCGACCGGATCCGTTCCCGCCAGGTCGGCGTGCTCAACAACTTGCTCGAGCCTCGGCGGATGCAGCGGCTCATCGAGTCGGAAGCGGCGATCGGGCGGGATGCCTACACCCTGGCGGATCTGTTCACCGATACCCACAATGCGGTGTGGAGTGAGCTGGCCGGCGGCAAGGCCATCGACGAGTATCGCCGCAACCTGCAGCGCGGCTATCTGGAGCGGATGGAGTATCTGATGACCCAGGAACTGCCGCCGATTCCGCCCCAGTTTGCCCGGTTCGTGACGGTCACCAACGTCAACGTGGCCCAGTCGGACATCCGGGCCTTTGCCCGGGGCGATCTCGAGGATATCCGCCGGGAAGCCAATGCCGCCGCGACGAAGACCACCGACCGGGCGACCCGGCTGCACCTGCGGGATGTGGTGGCGCGGATTACCGATATACTGGAGCCGAAGAAATAGACAGACGGTCGAGACGTTCGGGACGGTCCAGGGGTGTTGACCGTCTCGACCGTCTAGTCCCCTACTGATGCGTCACCGAATTATCCACGCTGGTCGACGCCAGGCTGGGATTCCCAGCCAGATCCCTTGCGGCGCCGGCTGGGATACTCGCCACTACAGTTCCGGCCCCCGACATCCCAGTCACCGAGACGGTGTAGAGCGGTCCGCTCCCGGTCACTCCCACCACCAGATTTCCCGCCACGGTGGAACCGGTGAGCGAGACATCCGCAGCGCTGAATCCGGTCTCCGGCTCGCTGAAGACTACCGTGAACTGGATGGTTGCCCCGGCGGTGGGGTCGGCCTGAGCTGCCGCCTGATTGATAGTGACCGTGGGGCTGACGTTGTCGAACGTCACCGAGTTATCGACACTGGTGGACGCCGAGTTTCCCAGTCCCCCGGCATCAATCACAGAAGCGGCCGGAATACTCACCACCACCGTACCGTTTCCGGTCATGCCGCTCACCGCTACCGTGTAGGATGGCCCGGTACCGGTCACCGTTGCGGCGAGGGTACCGGGTGCGGTCGACCCGGCGAAGGAGATGTCGCCGGCCCCAAACCCAGTGACGGCCTCACTGAACTGGGCGGTAAAAAGGATAGGACTCTGGTTGATCGGGTCGGGCTGGGTAACGGCTTGATTGATGGTGACGGTCGGCGCCGTGTTCTGCCAGGTCACCGTATTGTCTACCGAGGTCGAGGCCAGGTTCTGATTGCCCGCCAGATCCACGGCCAGGTTGGCGCCGATGCTGGCGACGATGGTGCCGTTGGTGGTCATTCCGGAGACCCCAACGGTGAAGTTGGTTCCGTCGCCGGTCACCACGGTCGTCAACGACCCGCCCACCGTGGAACCGGCGAGCGACACATCGTTCGCGGTGAAACCGGTGACCGGCTCGCTGAATTGCACCGCGAATTGCACCGTGTTCGAAGTGGTCGGGTCGGCCTGGGCCGGTGCCTGGTTGATGGTCACACCGGGCCGGGAACTGTCGAAAGTCACCGTGTTGTCGATGCTGACCGACGCAGCCGACGGGTTCCCCGCCGGGTCCATCGCTGCGCCCGCCGGAAGACTCACTACCAGCTGGCCGTTGCCGGTCATCCCGGTGACCGACACGGTATAATCGCCGTCCGTTCCGGTCACTGCGGCGCTCAGCGTTCCTCCCACGGTTGACCCGGCGAAGGACACATCGCTGTCGGTGAACCCGGTCACGATCTCGCTGAATGTCACCGTGAAAACGACGGGGGCCTGGTTAATCGGATCGACCTGGGTGGGAGCCTGATTGATTGTGACGGTCGGCGCGTCATCGATCACGGTGATGGTATGGTCGACGCTGGTGCTGGCCAGGTTCGAGTTGCCGGCCAGGTCCCTGGCGCCACCGGCCGGGATACTCACCACCACATTCCCATCACCCACCCATCCGAAGACCGTGACGCTGTAGGTCGATCCGTCATTGGGGAAGACGTTCGCAACGATTGCCTGAAGAGTTCCGCCGACGGTTGACCCCGCGAAGCTGAGGTCGGCCGAATCGAAGTCGGTTACCGGCTCACTGAAGGTGGCGGTGAATTCCACCTGGACCGAGTTGCTGGGATCCGACTGGGTGACCGACTGGTCGATAGTGACCGTCGGTTTCTCGTGATCGCCGGAGTCGTCGGTGGATGATGAGCACGCCACCACCAGGAAGGCTGAGGCCGTCAGCCAGGCAAAAAGGTTCCGCGCCATAGTCACCTTGTCAGCGTTCGGTATTCAGGATCGTACGGATCGACTCGGTCCAGCCTTCGGCATTGTCGGGTGGCCGAAATGACCAGGAAGTCCTGGACTGCCCGCTGCCGGCCGAGATGATCACCCGGTCTCCCTCCCGCCGGACATCGGTCGCCTTGCGGGTCGCCGGGGTCAGGTCCAGTCCGACTTTGCCGTTCTTGTGGATGAAGACACTGGAGCGGGTTACGATGATCGAGGCGTCGCGGTCTTCCCAGCGATTCCCCCGGGTGCTGCGGCTGTAATAGGTATAGCGGAAAACCTGATCGTCGGCCCGATGAACGATGCTCTCAGCCTCGAACCGGCTTAGCAGGTCGGCTGGTAACTTGCCGGTGGTTTCACGGCCGCAACCAACCGCAACAACCACTATCGCAGCAAGGACATACGGAGCGCGCATCGGAACCGGCTTTGACTGGATGGCGACAATCTACCATCCATGGGCCCCGTCAGCATCTCCTACCTCTCACGAAGGACCCGGAGCCACGGCCTACCACGGAGCCACGAGGAGCACGAAGGCTACACGGAGGAAAACAAAAAAAGTTCTCGTTGTTTCCTTCGTGAAAGCTCCGCGAGTTCCGTGGCTCCGTGGTGAGTCGTGGCTCCGTTAGCTTCGTGTCACAAAACTCCGACCTAAACTGACCTGAGGTGCTCCGCTGCGTAGGCCCGCCAGGGGCGCCATCGCTCGGCTCGCGCCGTCAAACCCGCCGCAGTCGATTCACCGGTGGCCCGCTGGAGCGTCACATCCCACGGATTGAATGCATCGGGCCAGTAGAGCGACCGCATCACGATGGTCGTCGCGCTCTGCTTGCTCATCCCTTCGATCGCCAGCAGTGCCTGATAAGTCGCGGTGAGATCGCGATGCGGCTCAAGCTTGAGATGGCCGGTGGCGATTTCCCTGGCCAGGGCAGCCAGGGTCCCAGCCGCCGAAGCCGGTACCCCGAATCGGATCAGACCCGCCGGGCCTGCCCCGGCCACCTTCTCGGCTGACGGCGCCAGGCAAATCAAACCGGCAAAACCGGTGTGGAGCGGCTCACCCAGTTCGGCCATGACCCGGCCGGCCAGTTCGTTGCCGCCTTGCTCCACTCCTTCCCTCAAGAGCACCCGGAACGCAGCCTCGAATCCATCCAGCGATCCCGCCACCCGTACCCCCGGGCGGCGTTCCACCAGTTCCGCCAATCCGCTGGCCGCGAGGTGTTGAGCCACCAACGCCGGCTGAGCGTCCAGATCGAACAGGTTGCGGAGCCGGGAGAGCAGCGGCATCAGCACCGGCAACAAAGAGGGCGAAACGTCGACCACCACCTGGTTGCGGTTGGCTTCGGCGTTGGCCACGAACACCACCCCGGTGCGACCCTCGATCCGCACCGTCCTCCCATAGCGCCCGTCCTCGAAGCAATCGACACAGGGGAGCGACTCGGCCCGAAGTTGCTCGAGCAGTGAGTCCCACGCCATCGGCGGGCGGTACGCCAGCGTCAGGCGGACCAGATCGGTTCCGGTCACCGAATCGCTGGGCGGCCGCATCCCTTCGCGCGACTCCCGGAGCGGCCGGCGCACTGCGCTGGGGCTCAGCCGGTAGCGCTCCCGGAAGACCGCGTTGAACCGACGCAGACTCTGGAAACCGCTGGCGAAAGCGACCCGGGTGACCGACAGAGAGGTGTCGGCCAGCAGCCGCTTGGCCAGCAGTAACCGGTGAGTCCGGGCCAGCTCCACCGGAGAAACTCCCAGTTCCCGCTCCAAGGCACGGCGGAGGTGCCGTTCGCTTACCCCCAACTCGCTGGCCAGGTGACCAACCCCATGGCCGTTGAGCGCGCCAGCCTCGATGCACTGGGCCGCGTTCCGGGCCAGCCGGGAGACCGCATCGGTCTGACCCCGCCCGGGCGCCAGCTCCGGACGGCAGCGCAAACAAGGCCGGAACCCGGCCATCTCGGCCGAGGCGGCGGAGTCGAAGAAACGGCGGTGATCGGGGACCGACACCCGGGCCGGGCAGATCGGCCGACAGTAGATCCGGGTGCTGGTGATGCCGACGAAGAACAGACCGTCGAAGCGGGGATCCCGGGCGTCCAGCGCACGGGTGCAGATCTCAGGGTCGAGCGTTGCCGCTACTTCGAGTGTGGCAGTCACGGAAGAACCATAAGGGGTGGGGGCCATGGTGCTCGCCGATTCCGGCCATCAAATCGGCCACTCGGGCTGGGTGACGAACCTATACGTGTGTCACACACCAATTTCCGCGTAACAGTATCGGGCCAAGTGGCATGGTGGCGCCAGCACAAATTGGCTCTGGTCCAGTCCACTCTTCGCTTCGAATCTTGGTGCGTCGTGCGCGCGCGGGTCGAGACCGGAATTCCAAGTCCGGAATCGGCAAGCATGCGTGGATAGCCGCCTTATCATGGCAGCGCTATCCGCAGCGAAAGGCCAAGTCCGTTTCACTATGCTAACAAAATTTCGCCTGCGTTCAACCGCGGCGTGGCTGTCAGGCCTCTTCCTCGCACAACTCTTTGTGCGAATGGGTGCCGAGAAATTCGTCAGCGATAGTTACTGGACCGAAGCCTTTCTGGCCTGGGGCTATCCCACCTGGTTCAGGATCACGATCGGGATCGTCGAAGTCACCGCCGGCGTGGGTTTGCTGTTCCCCCCGGTGGCGTCCTACGCGGCGATGGCACTGGCGGCCGTGATGATGGGTGCCTGGTCCACCCTGGCGCATGATCTGCGCTGGCGGGGAATGGGTGAAGTGGCGCTGTACGGTGTGATGCTGGGCTGGATTGCGACGGTGTGGTGGCGATCCAGGATCGTGGTTTCGCAGGACATCCGACCGGGCCGAGGCCGGAGCAGTACCGCATCCCTGACGTTGGTTTACCGTCCTCGGAGGAAGGATCAATGACCACAGGTAGTGTAGGAGTATTTCGTCGTGCCCACCGGTTTCTCTGCCTCACCATCGCCATGCTGTTGGCCGGTACTGGAGCGCTCGCGGCCCAGTCCACCGGCAAGCTGGAGGGACGCATTCGGGATCAGGCCGGTGCGCCGATCGGCAGCGCCCAGGTGAGGATTGAAGGAACCGCGTTTGGCGCCCAGGCCGATGCCCGAGGGTACTACTTCATCAACAACGTGCCCGCCGGTTCGGTCGATGTCACCGCCCAGTTCGTCGGCTACAAGCCGGTGCGGACCACCGGGCTTCGGATCGCGGCCGGCCAGACGGTGACCCAGGATTTTCAGCTGGAGCAGCAGGCGGTCGAACTCGGCACCATCGAAGTGACCGCCGCGGTGAATGCCCTGGTTCCCCGCGACGCGGTGACCACCAAGCAGACCATCACAGGGGAATACGCCGAGAAGCTGCCGGTCGACCGGATCACCAATGTTATCGCCCTGCAGCCGGGCGTGGTGGTGAACCGGAACGGCGGCATCAATATCCGCG
>CAZOES010000013.1:0-46683 GCA_964578865.1 uncultured Gemmatimonadaceae bacterium
ACGCGGCCCAGATCCCCACCAGCTTCGGGGGACTGGTGTTCATGATGTCGGCGATTGCGCTGCTGGGGGTGGTGCTGATCCTGGAAGCCTGGACCGTGCTGAGTTACGTGCGGGCCGGGTTCTGGGGTCGGGAATTCGAGATTGGGCTCCCGCTGGTAGGCTCCCTTGCAGGTGTGGTCGTCATCTGCCTCGCGGCCACCATCATTCCGATCAGGCTGGCGCTCCGAAAGCTGGAGGCGATGGAGTTCTAGGCGGTTCGACGGTCAGGCGATTCGCCGGTGCGTTGTACGGCAGCAAACAAGGGCCGTCTTGCCACGCCAACGAACCGCCGGACCGCTCACAGCGACGCCCCGTGTTCCTCGGTATCGCCTTTGAGAATCTCAGCATACATCTCGCGGTCGACGTTCCCGCCACTCAACACCAGGCCCACCCGCCTTCCTCGCACCAGGTCCGGATAACACTCCGCCGCGGCCAGGGCAGACGCGGCAGCGCCTTCAGCCACCTGGTGAATGTCGGTGAAGTAGTGCCGCATCGCCGCCCGGATGGCAGCCTCGGACACGGTCACAATCGCTTCGGCCCCGGCGATGATCAGGTCCAGCGCCTGGGGATCCGGGCTCCGGGTCGCGATACCATCGGCGAAGGTATCGGCCCGTTCGGTGGCGACCGACCGTCGCTGCCGGAAGGAAATGGCGTAGGCCGGCGCCAGCTCGGCCGCGACCCCCACCACCCGGGCCGGGTGTCCCAAGGCGTCCCGTGCCGCGATCATGGCGCAGAGGCCGGAACCCATCCCCACCGGAACGAAGACAACCTCCAGATCGGGCACCGCGCGAAGGAACTCCAGGCTGGCCGTCGCCACTCCCTGCACCAGGTGTGGATGATAGGAGGGGATCATGTGCAGCCCTTCCGCATCAGCCAGCGAGACGGCGTATTCCCGGGCCGCCTGAAAGTCGTGGCCGCATACAATCAGTTCGGCGCCGAGGGCTTTGATGGCGGCGTTCTTCTCCCGGCCGTTCCCTTGGGGCACCACGATCACCGACCGGATTCCCAGGCGCCGGGCCGCGAAGGCGATGCTCTGGCCATGATTCCCCCGGGTGGCCGCGATCACGCCAGGGATCCCCGGCGTTTCCCGGTGCAGATGGTCGAGATAGACCAGTCCTCCCCGGACTTTGAAAGCGCCGGTGGGGAGATGGTTTTCGTGCTTGACCCAGACCTCGGCCTCGAGCCGCTGCGAGAGCAGTGGCCAGTTCATCTGGGGAGTCTCGGGAAGGATGGTTCTGACGAACTTTGCGGCAGCGTCGAGATTCGCGAGAGAAAACACTAAAGGACTCCATAGGGTTGATCGGCGCGCAGACAATCTAGCAGGTCAGGCGTCGCGGGCGCGCATCAGCTGCATCGATACGGTGACGTGGCTAACCGACTTTCCCGTAGAACTACTGTACTCTCAGCATCGAAGTGAGACGGGGCGCTGCCACCCTCTTCGGCAGCACGCTTAATCAAACCGCAACAACCGACGTTCGACTCGGCCAGCCGCCTGACGGTGGATTTGGGCTTTCCACCACTCTCGCGCGCATCGGGGAATCGAATCCGGCCACCTCTCGTGAAGGCGAGTTCTCGAGGGGAGGAACCGATTCTGGCTGTTCTCGCCTACCCATGGAGGACCACATGCGTCGATTCGTTCTACCAGTTTCGCTGGCGGCCGCTCTCCTCTCGATGGCCTGCGCCACTGACGACCAGCCGATCGAACAGGCATCGGATCAGGGGGACGCTGAGCAGGCGATTCCAGTCGCCGACACTGCGTCCATCCTCACCGTGGCGGGAGCGCCGGGCACGCCCATCCCCGGACTCAATGCCAGAGAGACCCAGGCGTTCAACGCCGGTCTGGCGACGTTCGCGACCCCGTTCACCCAGGAAACCGGACTGGGGCCGCTCTTCAACTCCAACTCCTGTGCCGCCTGCCACGACGACCCGACGCTGGGTGGGTACGGTGACTCGGCCGAGGTCCACGTGTCGGCGTATCACCCAGGGCAGGCATGCAGCACGCTCGACGCCGGCGGGGGACCGGTGGTCCAGCAGCACGCCACCGACCTCCTGATCGCGCTGGGGATCCTCAAGGAGCCGGATCTTCAGGGCTACACCAGCACCGCGCTCCGGACCACGCCGATCATCTTCGGGCTGGGACTTCTGGACGCAGTTCCGGACAATGAAATCCGGTTACTCGCCCGGATCCGGCACCCCGAAGGGGTCCATGGCCGGCCGGCTAACCTGCCCAACGGACGGGTGGGACGCTTCGGCCGGAAGGCAGCCGAGGCCTCGTTGTTGAATTTCAACGCCGGCGCCTACTTCAACGAGATGGGGGTGACCAACCGACTGAATCCCAAGGAAGGGTCCCTGGCTGGAACCCCGTTTGAGCCGACCTGGGATCCCGCCGCGGATCCGGAACTGAGCGCGGACGACCTGCGGGCGACCGACGCGTTTGTCCGGTTCTTGAATCCGCCGGCGCCGCTGCCGAGCACGCCTCAGACCAGGCGCGGGGAGAAGCTTTTCGCGGTGGTCCGTTGCAACAGCTGCCATGTACCGGCGCTGCTCACCGGCTACAGCCCGACCCGTGCCCTCAGCGGGCGGGTGATCAAAGCCTACAGCGATCTTCTGCTGCACGACCTTGGGAAAGACAATGCCGACATTTGCAACGGCGTCGCGCGGCCGGAGGAGTTCCGGACTCAGCCGCTGATGGGAATGCAGTTCCTCGACATGTTCATGCACGACGGCTTGTCGGAGACCATTCCCGAAGCGATTCAGCGTCATGGCGGAGAGGCCTCGTGGGCCCGGTCGAAGTTCTTCGCGTTGCCGGACTCGGATCAGGCGGCGCTGGTGGCGTTCGTAGCGGGGCTGTAGCGGAAGGGCGGAAAGGCGGAAGGGCGGAAACCGAGCATCGGCATTTTTCTACCCATCGCATCGTTTTTGAACTACCCCGGTTGAGTTGAGGGAATCACATCTTGGGCCCGTCGCCAGCATGGTGCTGGTGACGGGCCCTTTTGATGTTTCCCTTCACAGGAGGTTGAAATGCAACCGTCTCGCAGAGCCATCGCATTCTCGCTGCTGAGCGTCATGCTCGGTGTGGTGCTGGGGCTGGCCGGGCCGCGGAGCGCGGCGGCGGAGAAGATCCCGGTCGACTGCTCCGGTGGCCGGTCCGACTGCTACATCTACCGCACCTGCAGTCAATGGCTCGATCACCGTTGCCTGGAGATCGACACCCGCTACTGGTACTGGTACAAGTGACCCCCTGCGTGATTTGATCGCTGGTTGATACTCCTACCCCATCTTGGAGGCCATTATGACACGAACAATTCCGGCGGCCCGATTCAGCGCTCTGGTCGGTGCAGTACTGGCGACGGCAGCGCTGGTCCTGATGAGCCGCGAAGGACGAGCGGAACGTGCTCCTCAGTGCGGCAACACTACATCGTCGCTCTGCCAACAGATCGAGCGGTGTGAGCCCTCCGGCTTCGAGTCGAACATGACTTGCCGGTGGAACTACAGCGTGACCCGCTACTACTGGCGCAACTGATGTCCCATTCACCGTCTCGGCGGTTCCGGCACCGCATCGGTGCACTGGGGCTTCCCCTGCTGGCTGGGTTCGGGATTGTACTGGCAGGATGGGATCTGGTCGGGCACCTACGCCGAGAATCGGTCAGCCAACTCGTGTTCGGCGCGGGGTCGGGTCCGGCTCACCCCGCACCCGGACCCGAGTGGACTGCGGTTCTGGTCTTTACGCCTGCGGAATGTCCGGGGCTCATGACTGTGGTCGACCGGCTCAACCAGATCAGTAGCATCAGGCTCAAAGTGCAGGGGTTGCTCGTCGTCGATCCACGCCGATTCCCCGGCTGGCGCGATCTTATCACCGCGAATGCGATCGTCTTTCCGGTCGAACTAGCAGATCCAGCCAGGGCGCAGCGAGCCCTGGAAACTGCCGGCGATTTGCGAACCCCGGTGATGCTCCTGTTCGATCGACGAAATGAGCTGCGACTCACCAGTAACCTGGCCGACCGTCCGGAATTGGTCAGCCTGATCAGCAACGCCGTGGCCGAAGACAAGAGACCTTGAATCGGGAGACTATCGTGAAGCCATCGCACTCCACCCGGACGTTCCCTTTAGTCCTTTGTCTGGCGCTGGGATGCCTGGCCAAAGGTGAACAATCCCGCGTGGTCTTCCCTCCAGGTGGGATGAGCATCGATTCGACCGGAAGCCAGCTGCGACATTTCTCCCGCGACTCGTTGCGCCTTGTCAGGACGGTGGGAGGAGCGTCGGATCAGGATACGACCCTGATCGATCCTTACCTGATGGCCTCCGATGAGGGCGGCGTATTCCTCTTCGAGTCTGACGGTCGGGTACTACGGTACGACACGGCCGGGACCCGACGCTGGGTCCAGGGCCGTTCCGGCGGGGGGCCGGGAGAGTACCGCAACCCCAGGGACATGAAAGTCGGCCCCGGCAATGGTGTATGGCTGGTTGACCCGGATCAGGGGAGAGTGACGGTGCTGGATCCGATCGACGGTGCCGTACGGTCGATGATTCCAATGCGAGTCCCCTACTCCTCGACCATCACCCCGGTGAATGGGGGCTTCGCACTGTTCCCCAATGACCTGCCTCATGACATCTACTACTTCAATACCGCCGGCGACACCACCGCCGCCGATTCGATTCCCTGGAGCGGGGTTCGCCAAATCGAGTGGATCTCCCGCGGAGTCCGATCGGCAGTTGATCCCGCGACCGGTCGTTGGGTACTCGCCTTCATCTACGGCAACGGTTGGTTCGCCTTTGATACTGCCAGACACGGGACCCCACGCCGGTTTTACGTAGAGCCAACCCGGTTTCCGCCGGTAGTCAAAGACTTCTACCCCGATGGGGCGATCGGCACCAAGCTGGTCCGAACCCCGGCCAGCGCGCTCGACCTCGAGCTCCGGGGCGACACGCTCTTTGTGTTGTTTGGGGGGACCGCGCCGGATCAGCGCAAGACTATCGATTTGTATTCCTACCAGACCGGGAACTACCTGGAAAGCTGGAGATTGCCAGAACCGGCGGAAGAGATCGGCCTCTGCGGGAACTACCTGGCAGTGTACACCAGCCGCCCGGTGCCAAAACTCAGTTTCTTCCGGAGAAAACCCTGATCTCCTATTTCCCCACCGGCACCCCGCAGTTCTCGCAGAACCGGCTGCCCGGCACCAGCGGCGCGCCACAGTCGGCGCAGCCGCCTACGGAAAGCGAGCGGCCACAGGTCGAGCAGTACAACGCATCCCCTTCCGGTCGGGGACCGCAGTCCGGGCAGCGGGCCACTCCGCTCTGCATTTGCCGGAGCCGCTCCGCCACCAGTGCCTCGACCGGATCTTCCCCGGTGAGTGAAGCGGAAGGAACCGGGAGATCGGCCCCGGCGGGCTCCCGCACCGATTCTTCCCGGTGCGCGGCCTCGCTCGCCGTCTCGCTTCGGAGCACCGCCAGCGCCTCGGCGGTGTACTTGGCTTTGAGTGCGGCGTAATCCTCTTCGGAGAGTTTTCCAGTCGCCTTGTCAAACTCGATTTCCCGGAGCGCCGAGAGGGCCACGCCCTTGGGCGTGTCTTCCAGGTCATCCGGTTCTTCCGCCACCGGGGCCGGGGCGGACGACCGGCTGGCCAGGGGGCCGATGATCAGCGCGACGACAGCCAAGCCGACCAGCGCGGCCACCAGCGATTCGAGCAGGATCATTGGTCCAGTTCCTTGAGCTCCCGCTTGAGCCGCTCGAGTTCATCCGGCGTTGCGGTCACGCCTGCCATTGGTGTATCCGAGCCAACCGCCGCCGCCGGCTTCGCCGGCGTCACTGTGGCCGCCCGCAGCTGGGACCGTCGCTGGAGGATCCAGAACATCACCGCTCCGACACTCAGTATCGAGATCCCGGGAACCAGATAGCCGGCAATGTTGAAGCCCTCGGGTTTGGGAGCCATCAGGATCTTCTCGCCATACTTGGCCACAAAGGCGGCGACGATCTGATCGGCATTCTTCCCCTGATCCTGCAGCGCCAACACTTCCTTGTGGAGGTCGGGCGAGTAGGTGCAGCTGAAGTCGGTAGTGCGGCAGGTATAGATGTCCAGGGTGCAGCCGCAGGTGCACTGCAACCGATGCTCCACCGCCGTTACAAACTCATCGTTGTCCCGCGGCCCTTTCCGCTCCTGCGGCCGCCCGGCCGAGACCGGATCGCGAAGCGCCCCGGTCTCACCCTGCCCCGACAACTCTCCCGGCGGTGAAACGCCCTGCTGGCCCTGCAGCGCCGAAGCACCCAGAGCCAGTCCACCCATCCGCTTGAGAAACTCACGCCGGTCGCTCATTGGGGGCTGCCACTTCCCGCCAGCTGCACCTCATACCCGGCCTGAGCTCGGCGGCTGATACTGGAGCTGACGGTACCGGCCGGCCACATGGTAATCAGACCGCCGACCAGCAGCACGACCCCGCCGATCCAGACCCACATCACCAGCGGATTGAGGGTGAAGCGATACACCGCTTCCTCGGTGCCATCGACCGCGCCGGCAAAGACGATGTAGATATCGGCTTCAAGGCTGCTCTTGATGCCCACCTCGGTGGAAGGCTCGAACGACTTCTGGCGAACCCCCGGGGCCGGCTGGGAGAAGTGCTGCCGCTTCTCCGAGTTCATCACCCCAAGACTCTTGCCATCCCTGGTGACCTGGACCGAGGCCTGGGTCACCACCCGGTTGAGCTGCTCGAACTGGCTGATCCCCACGTGAGTAAACGTGTAGGTGTGGCCGAACGCGTCCTTGAGCGTGGCGGTATCGCCCGGCTTGAGAGTGGCTTCCACCTCGGTGCGGAAGGCATAGCCGGCAAAGGCTACGAAGTAGATCAGCATACCGAGGTGGACGATGTACCCGCCGTAACGCCGCCGGTTGCGAGCCACCAGTCGCCCAAAGGCGAGCGGATACGACTCCTCATACATCCGATGCCGGGCCCGGGTACCCCGGGCGAACTCCTGCACCAGCGTCCCCATGGTGAAGCCCGCCAGGGTCAGCGCCACGGTGGAGTAGAAGTTGGACATCCGGGTGACGAGGCAGATCGCCAGCACCACCAGTCCGGTTGCGACCGGATAGGTGAACTGGCGCTTGAGATTGGCAGTCGACGCTTTGCGCCAGGCGATCAGCGGCCCGATACCGGTCAGGCCCAGCAGCAGCAGGCCCAGCGGCACGTTCACCTTATTAAAGAAGGGCGGACCTACCGAAATCTTGGTCCCCCGCACCGCCTCGGACAGGATCGGGAAGAGGGTCCCCCACAGAACCGAGAAGGCGATTCCCACCAGCAGGAGATTATTGAAAAGGAACGCGGCCTCCCGGCTGACCATGCTCTCCAGCTCGGTATCGGCCTCCAGCCGGTCCCAGCGAGTATGCAGCAGGGTGAACGAGAGAATCGCGGTTCCGATCAGGAAGGCAAGGAAGAAATAGCCGACGTTGGACTGGGTAAAGCTGTGTACGCTGGCGATCACCCCGGAACGGGTAATGAAGGTGCCGAAGATGCTGAGCAGGAACGAGCCGATGATCAGCATCATGTTCCAGCGCTTGAGCATTCCCCGCTTTTCCTGGATCATCACCGAGTGGAGGAACGCCGACATCGTCAGCCACGGCAGCAGGCTGGCGTTCTCCACCGGATCCCAGGCCCAGTAGCCGCCCCAGCCCAGCTCGACGTAGGCCCACCACATGCCGAGGGTGATGCCGATCGAGAGGAAGAGCCAGCTCATGATGGTCCACTTGCGGATCGCCACGATCCAGCCGGCGTCCACCCGGCGGGCCAGCAACGCCGCGATCGCGAAGGCGAACGGTATGGTGATGCTGATGTAGCCGAGATAGAGCATCGGTGGGTGGATCACCATGCCGATGTTCTGCAGCTGGGGATTGAGCCCGTTACCGTCGGGCGGCGTGAATGGCAGCCGGAAGAAAGGATTGGCTGCGAAGATCATCACCGAGACGAAGAACACCACCACACTGCTGGTCACCGCGGCGACGTACGGCAGCAGACTCCGGTAGCGGGCCGAAGTGAGCCATTGCGCCAGCGAGGCGAAGGTCGACAGCACGACCGCCCAGAACAACAGCGACCCCTTCTGGCCGGCCCAGAATGCCGAGACGATGTAATAACTGGGCAGATTTCTGGAGGTGTAACTGGCGACGTACTCGATGTTGAAGTCGTGGGTGATCAGTCCCTGCCAGAGGCAGGCCGCCGCGACGAGCAGAACGCCCCACAGAGCGTATACGCCTCGAGTAACCGACAGCGCCAGCTCAGGCCGGCCATGCCACCGGCCGGAGAAACCGACGATCGCGACCCAGGCTCCCACCATCATCGCGGTCCATAGCGCGAATTGTCCCAGTAGTGTCATGCTCGAGCTCCCTTACCGCTCGCCTTTGGCAGCCTTGAGGAAGTCTTCCAGTGCCCGGGGATGCTCGGCGTACTCCGGCCGCTTAGCGGCCTGCTCGGCATCGTAGTGGGCCAGGAAGTCGGAATAGGTCTTGGTCAGCGCCGTCTGATCCTTCTGGAACCGGGCAATGGTGCCTTTCACCACGTAGCCGAACAAGTGACCCGGTTGAGCCTTGAGGATGCTGTCGCCCTGGGCTCGAGCTCCCTCCACATTCCCGCTATGAAGATAGATCAGGGCCAGGTGATAGCGGGCGTCGGCGTCCACCGTGTCGAGCATGGTGTACGCCTGAACGGCCATGGGAGAGAAGTTGTTGACGGTCGCTTCGTCGCCCGATTCGGCAGCCCGCATGATTCGATTGAAGAGGCGGTCGAATCGCTCTCGCGGGGTCATGTTCGAAATGTCCGGCGGGGCTCCATCGGTGCCTCCCGCCGCGAAAGGTGCAGCAGCCGCATCGCTGGCAGCGGCCAGGGGCGGTCCCAGCTTCCCGGACTGCCACAGCGCCAACCCCATCACCACGGCGACCACGGCGCCACCACCCAGGAACCACGCTACCCGTTCGTTGTTGGGCATCCGGCTCCCCCCGCCGGCGGCGCCGGAATTCCCGCACTGGGAGCAGAATCTCGCCCCCGGGGCCAGGGCCGATCCGCAGCGGCCGCATTTTTCGACGCCGGTACTGGCGCCGCAATGGCGACAGAATTTCCCCCCGGATGGTTGGTTGCAGGAAGGACACAACACTGTCGTGGCGGACATGCGGGCTCGCAATGACTTCGAGATGGGCAGGGTTGCGCGTTCGCGAAAAGTAGAGGCGGTAAGCGGGAAAGGCGAGTTATCAGCATATCCGGGGGAGCTGATCCCCCGGCAATAGATCTACCACCCGGGTCCCGCCGAGACCGGTATGCAGGCTCACGTACCCCGCGTGATCCTTGACGACCTCCCCGATCACCGCCGCCTCGGCACCCAGGGGATGGGTGCGGAGAGTGGCGAGCGCTTCTCCCGATCGGGTGGACTCGACGAAAGCCAGAAACACTCCTTCATTGGCGACGTACAACGGATCGAGGCCGAGCATCTCGCAGGCCGCGGCAACCGCACCGGGAACCGGCAGCGAACTCTCCTGCAAAGTCACCCCAACCTGACTGGCGGCGGCGATCTCGTTGAGTGAGCTGGCGACGCCGCCACGGGTGGGATCGCGCAACACATGGAGATCTTCACCCAGCCGATCCACCAGGCGCCGAACCAGGGGCCAGAGGTTGGCCGAGTCGCTCTCGATGCGCGACTCGAATCCGATCCCTTCCCGCTCCGCCATGATGGCCATGCCGTGGCGACCGATCGGCCCGCTGATCAGTACCGAGTCACCCGGGCAGGCCCGATCGGGCGACGGCCGGGCACTACTCCGGCGAACACCCAGGCCGGTCGTATTAATGAAGAGCCGATCGGCCTTCCCCCGCTCGACGACCTTGGTGTCTCCAGTCACCACCGGCACTCCGGCGTCGCGAGCCGCCTGCCCCATCGCGGCCACGATCCGATCGAGCAGCTCAAGGGGAAGGCCTTCTTCCAGGATGAATCCGGCGCTGAGGCAGAGCGGCTCCGCGGCCATCATCGCGAGATCGTTGAGGGTACCGTGGACCGCGAGTGAGCCGATATTCCCGCCCGGAAACTCCAGCGGACTCACCACAAAGGTGTCGGTAGAAATGGCGAGTTCGCCTCCCAGGACCCTGAGCAGAGCCGCGTCTCCCAGCTGGCTCAGAATCGGATTGCCGAGATGGGGGAGAAAACGATCCCGCAGCAGCGCCGAGCTGAGCTTGCCACCAGACCCGTGCCCCAGCAGCACTCGATCGGGCTGAGACAAAGGCAGAGGACAATGAAGACCAGACGTCACCGAGGTGCCGGTCATGCCGACGTACCCGCCGCCTGACGGAAGCGGCCGTAGTTGTAATAAGCCGCGCAGGCTCCTTCGGAAGAAACCATCGGTGCTCCCAGTGGATGCTCTGGTTTGCAGCGAGTCCCGAACGCCGGGCACTGAAACGGCTTGAGTTGTCCTCTCAGCACATCGCCGGCCCTGCACTCGCCCGCCTCGGCGGTGGTCAGCTCGGTGAGTCCGAAACGAATCTCGGCATCGAAGTCGGTGAACTCGGGCCGCAGCCCGAGGCCGCTGCGGGGAATCTCCCCAATGCCACGCCATTTCCGGTCAACCAGCTGAAATACCTGCTCAACCAGGCTTCTGGCTGGAACCGTTCCTTCCCGCCTGACCGCGCGAACGTACTGATTTTCAACCTCGTGACGCCCGCTCTCGAGTTGGGCGACCGCCATCCAGATACCCTCGAGAATGTCGAGGGGTTCGAATCCGGTGACAACGATAGGCACCTGGTACTGAGCCGCGATTGGCTCATACTCGGTCCACCCCATGATGGTGCACACATGTCCGGCCGCCAGGAACGCCTGAACCCGGTTGTCAGGCGCTGCCAGCAGCGCCCGCATGGCCGGTGGCACGGTGACGTGACTGACCAGAATGCTGAAGTTGCCGACGCCGAGTTGTCGGGCCCGCCAGACGGCCATCGCATTGGCAGGCGCAGTGGTCTCGAAGCCTACCGCAAAGAAGACAACCTGTCGCTCGGGATTCTTCCGAGCCAACTCGACTGCATCGAGCGGAGAGTAGACCACTTTCACCTGACCCCCACGGGCCCGTACCTGCAACAGGTCGCATTCGCTTCCGGGCACCCGAAGCATGTCGCCAAACGAAGTGAAGATGACATCGGGCCGGGCGGCGATGGCGAGGGCCTTATCGATCTGTTCGAGCGGAGTGACACAGACCGGGCAACCGGGACCGTGAATCATCTCCACCGCACCATCCAGCAGTTCGTCCAGCCCCTGCTTGACGATGGTATGGGTCTGCCCGCCGCAGACCTCCATGAGGACCCAGCGGCGGGTGGCGGTGTTCCTGATTCGGGTCAGTAAGGCGCGGGCCAGGACCGGATCACGGTATTCGGTGAGATATTTCATTCCGCCGCCTCCCCTCCGGGATGCAGACTCTTCTCGGCGAGGTCACCGATCCAATCGAGTTCCTCCAGCTGGCTCATCTCCCGCAACACTTCGAAGGTACGCCTCGCCTCGTCTTCGTCGACTTTCGAAATGGCGAAACCGACGTGCACCACCACGTAGTCTTCAACCTTGACCTCTCCCGCCACATAGGCCAGACAGACCTCTCGCCGGACTCCGCCGAAGTCGACGATGCCCATCATCAATCCGCTGTCATCCCGGATCTGGACGATCCGGCCGGGGATGCCGAGACACATCAGTAGGCTCCGTTCATCCGCAGGGACGCCGCGGCAATGGCGGCCTGACCATAGCTGATACCACCGTCGCCGGCAGGGAAGCGCTGCGGGGTCAGGACCCGGAGTCCGCGCTGCTCCAATCGCTGCTCCAGCGACATCCGGAGCCGGAGGTTCTGGAAGGTCCCTCCGCTCAGAACGACGGTAGAGATTCCGGTGCGTTCGACCGCTCGACGCACCACAACTTCCGTCATCCAGGCCACACTGGCGTGAAAATCGGCGGCCAGGTCGGCGAGGTCGTATCCCTTGATTCGCCTCAGCCCCAGCTGGATCAGCACCGGCAGCGGATCGATTTCCCATCCCCCGTTGCCGTCATCGTGAATCAGCGCGGCATACTCGGCGGCGGGGCGCATCCCGGCGAGCGCTTCCAGCTGCATTGCTCCTTGACCTTCGTAGCTGGCGGTCTGACAGACTCCGAGGATCGCGGCGGCCGCATCGAACAGCCGGCCCATGGAAGACGCTTTCGGGCTGTTCACTCCCGAATCGAGCTGGCGCTGCACCCCTTCCAGTTCAGCCGGGTCCACCCCCTCAAAGACCGAGGTGAAGTACCCCCGGGCCATCGGCTGCAGCGAGCAGTATCCCAGCACGATCCGCCAAAGCCGGCGGGTGGCGAGATCGCCGCCAGGCAGAGGCACATACCTGAGGTGGGCGAGACGCCGGTAACCCAGCAGGTCGGCCTGCAGGACTTCGCCACCCCACACTGCGCCATCATCGCCGTAACCGGTGCCATCGTAGGCGACCCCAATGACCGGCGTAGTCACCCCATGCTCCGCCATGACTGCCGCGACGTGGGCGTGATGATGCTGCACTCCGATAAGGTGCTGGCTCGATCCTTCGGCAGCCAGCCGGGTCGAGAGGTAACCGGGATGCAGGTCATGGGCGATTACCCGCGGTTCGATCCGGAAGAATCGCCCATAGGCCGCCTGCATCTCACGGAAATGCTGCAGCGATTCCATGCTCTCGAGATCGCCCAGGTGCGGGCTGACAAAGGCTTCATCGCCGTCCACCAGGGTGAAGGTACTCTTGAGGTGGGGCCCTACCGCGAGCAGTGGAACCGGACTGGCCACCGGCAGCCGCTGTGACAGGGGGGCATAGCCCCGGGCTCGCCGGAGCATGACGGTTCGTCCGGCTCCGCACCGCAGCACCGAGTCGTCCAGCCGCGCGAGAATCTCCCGGTCGTGCAGCAGCAACCCATCGACCAGATGGGCCAGCCGCTGCCGGGCTTCCTGGTTGCCGATCGCGATCGGTTCCTCGCTGAGGTTGCCACTGGTCATGACCAGGGGGCGACCCAGATCATCGAGCAGCAGCTGGTGCAGCGGGGTGGCCGGCAGCATCACGCCGAGCACGGAGAGTCCCGGGGCAACAGCGGGGGACAGGCCCGAGCCGGCCTTGACCGGAAGCAGAACGATGGGACGCTCCCGGCTGGTCAGAAGAGCGCTTCCCTCGGAGCCGAAGTTGACCAGCTGACGGGCCATCTCCAGGTCAGCCACCATCACCGCCAGAGGCTTGGCGACCCGGCCTTTCCGTTCTCGCAGCAACCGGACGGCCTGGTCGGAAGTCGCATCGCAGGCGAGGTGGAAACCGCCCAGCCCGCGTACGGCGACGATCCCCCCGCGGGCCAGCAGTTCGACCGCGGCATCGATCGGCCGCCCGGTTTCGACGCTATCGCCGGCTTCGAATCGGAGCCGGGGGCCGCAGCGGGAACAGCTGTTGGTCTCCGAATGATACCGGCGATCGCCCGGCGTCTGATACTCGGCCAGACAGTCGGGGCATTGGGGGAACGACCGCATGGTGGTTCGTTCCCGGTCGTACGGCAGCGACCGGACGATCGTGAAGCGGGGACCGCAGTCGGTGCAGGTGATGAAGGGGTAGCGATATCGTCGATTCTCCGGATCCCGAAGCTCCTCTTCACACGCCGCACACATGGCGACGTCGGCCGGAACCGGCTGTCTTCTGCTTCCGTCAGCTTCACTCGAGAGAATCGAGAAACCCCGGTAGCCCGACAGGCTGGCCGGGAGACGGGTAATCTCCTCGATCACCGCCAGCGGCGGGGCTTCGCTGGTGAGACCCGCCAGGAACTGCTCCAGGTCCTTCGCCTCACCCTCGACCGCAACATCCACCGCCCCCGACGCATTACGGACCCAGCCGGCCAGACCGTGACGCCCGGCCAGACGGTGGACGAAAGGACGGAACCCGACGCCTTGGACCACGCCGGAAATCCTGAGCCGAAGGGCACCCAGGGGCGGGACCATGATCATACCGGTGTCAGGGTACGGGCTTCGCGCCGGAGGAAGTCGAACCATTCATCCATGCCGAGACCGGTGTGGGCCGAGAGAAAAAAGAACCTGAGATCGGGATTGACCTGACGGGCATAGCGCACCGCCAGATCGACATCAAAGGGGACGTGCGGCAGCAGATCCAGCTTGTTCAGCACCACGTAACGGGCCTGCTGGAACATCCGGGGATACTTGAGCGGCTTGTCTTCGCCTTCGGTCACCGACAGCACCACGATCTTGGCGGTCTCCCCCAAGTCCCAGCTGGCCGGACAGACCAGGTTCCCGACATTCTCGACCAGCAGGAGACGGGTCTGCGCCAGATCGATGGCCTGGATTGCCCGCAGCACCTGACTGGCGTCGAGGTGGCAGGCTCCGCCGGTCACGACCGCCTGGACCAGCCGTGCGGTATGCCGGGCCAACCGGTCGGCATCATTCTGGGTCTGCACATCTCCGGTGACGACGGCAATCCCCAGTTCTTCGCCCAGCAGCGCCAGGGTCCGCTCCAACAGCGTGGTTTTGCCGGAGCCCGGAGAGGAAACCAGGTTGAACATCGGTACCGAGGACTCGGTCAGGCGACCACGCACTTCGGCCGCCAGCTCGTTGTTGCGGGCCATCAGTTTTTCGCGAACTTCAATCGTCCGGACGGCCATCGTCCACCTCCAGATACTGCAGTTGCAAGACATCTCCCGGGACCCGCGTCAGCACCGGTTGGGCGCCGTCGAACGGCGGATGGGCCAACACCGCTTCGAGACAGAAGCGAAGACTTTCCGGCTCGTATCCTGCATCGTCTCCCAGCAGCACTCCGATCGACAACAACCGGCCGGGATGGGATTCCATCTGCCGTTCGACCAGCCGGCCCACCTCCATCGCCACGCTCATCTCATGCATCGACAGTCACGCCGCGCAGCCGGCACTCGGCACCCCATTCGCGCAACACCTCGATCGCCGCGTCGACCATTCGGTCCATGGCTTGCTCGATCCGGGGAGACAAACCGTGGCGCATCTCCACCAGTTCCGGTTCAATACCTATGACCTGGAGCTCCGCCGGCAGCGTGCCCCGCAGTTCGGCCAGCGCAAGCACTTCACGAAGGTCGATCTGGTGCGGCGAGATCTTGTGTGCGAAGAACAGCGGGAGGTCCTCCCGTTTCAGCCGCACCACCGTGCCAGGCGCCCGGCCGGTCCGGACCGCGTCCAGCAGCAACAACCGGCCGGCCGATTCTATGGTGGGAAGCAGCATCATGCCCCAGGTGCCACCATCGGCCAGCCGAATGTGGTCCGGCAGATCCCACTGGTCCCGAAGCCGCTCCAGCGCCGCCAGACCGATGCCGTCATCGGCCATGAGCGGATTGCCCAGGCCGATGATCGTGAGCGGCCCCGGCTCAGGTCTCTTCGCCATCGATGTAGTGCTCATCGGCGGGCACGAACCGTCCGCCGGTGATGATCGAAGAAATGACCCCGCTCCGTTCGAGATTGTCGGCCCGGAGCGCCAGATACAGATGGATGGGAATGAAGATCAGAAACGCCCAGGTGACGGCGTGGTGTACCAGCCGGACCACCGGCATGCCGCCAGCGGCCACGCCCACCCAGTTGAACAGCCGGTAGAAAACCCCGCCCGGATTGGACTGGCCGTACAGGGCGAATCCGGTGACGACCATGACCCCCGCGAGCAGGTAAATCCCGGTATAGCTCAGCTGCTGCATCGGATTGTGACCCAGATAATGGGGCGGATGCTCTTCCAGCATCAGGTAATACTTGACCTGCCGGAACATGTTCACCCAATCACGGGGACGGAGCGGAAACAGCGCCGGAAACCGCTCGAAGCGGTTGCCGGCAAAGAGCCAGTAGATCCGCACGATGGCGGTCATGACCAGGACCGCCGCCGCCACAAAGTGGGCGAAGCGAATCCAACCCATCACGAAGGGATCGGCCGACTCGGACCCCCCGGTGATGAAATAAGGCCGTCCGATGTAGAAACCGGTCGCCGCCAGCACCACCAGCGCCAGCGCCGCCAGCCAGTGCATGACCCGGATCGGTGTGTCCCACAGGTATACCCAGTGATACTTCCCGCTCGGCGGCGGTACCTTGTGGCCCAGGGTGAACCCCTTCGGGGCCGGCTTCGACGGGATGGCGGTCATTGCACCTTGACCTCCGTGACCAGATTCCCGGTGGCGTCCAGGACGTGCACGCCGCACGACATGCAGGGATCGAAGGAGTGAATGGTACGGAGGATCTCCAGCGGCTGATCGGGACGCACCAGCGGGTGATTGTCCACCAGGGACGCCTCATAGGGACCCCGCTGGCCCTGGCCATCGCGAGGCGAGCAGTTCCAGGTGCTCGGCACCACGCACTGATACTTGCTGATCTTGCCATCCTTGATGCGGACCCAGTGTCCCAGCGCACCCCGGGGAGCGTCGAGCCAGCCGAAGCCGCGGGTCTCCTCCTTCGGCCAGCTGCCGGGATCCCACTTCTCCTTATTGAAGGTCTGGGTATCACCAGCCCGGATCCGGTCGACCAGCATGCCGAACCACTTCTCCATCCGGCGGGCCAGCAGCACGGTTTCCATCCCTCTCGCCGCGGTGCGGCCGAGGGTGGAGAAGAGCGCTGCCGGACCGACTTGGAGCGTGTCGAGCACCGTCTTGACCATCCCCCGCACTTCCTCATGGCCGGAGGCGTATGCCACCAGCATCCGGGACAGCGGGCCGACCTGCATCGCCCGGCCTTCGTAGCGGGGAGATTTCATCCAGGTGTACTTCGGCAGTCCCTGGAGATAGTCCCAGGGCGGCGGTGGTCCGGTGTACTTGGCTTTGGTTTCTCCTTCGTAGGGGTGGAGCCCCTTCTCATCTCCCACCGAGTACTCGTACCACGAGCTGTTGATATACTCCTCGATCTTCTGAGGATCAAACGGATGGACCCGGGAGATATCGCCCCCCAGAATGATGCCGCGGGGGAAATACAGTTTGTCGGTATCGGCCAGGTCGCCCTCGGGAAACTCCCCGTAGCAGAGATGATTGTTCACCCCGCCGCCGATCGAAGCCCAGTCCTTGTAGAACCCGGCGATGGCGACTAGATCGGGCCAGTAGACCTGTTCCACGAAACGGCGGGACCGGACAATCATGTCCTTCACATCGGTCAGCCGCTCGGCGTTGATGGTGGCCGTATCGTTGAGGTTGATGGCCGAGGCCATACCGCCGACCAGGAAATTGGGGTGCGGGTTCTTGCCTCCGAATATCGTGTGCAGCCGGATCACATCCCGCTGCCAGTCGAGCGCCTCCAGGTAATGGGCCACCGCCAGCAGGTTCACTTCGGGTGGCAGTTTGTAGGCCGGGTGGCCCCAGTACCCGTTGGTGAAGATGCCCAGCTGTCCACTCCCGACGAACTTCTTCACCCGATCCTGGATTTCGGCGAAGTACGTGGCCGAATTGTTAGGCCAGGGCGAGATCGACCGGGCCACCCGGGCGGTCCCCTCGGGATCGGCCTTGAGGGCGCTCACCACATCCACCCAGTCGAGCGCGTGCAGGTGGTAGAAGTGAATGACGTGGTCCTGGATGAACTGCATCCCGTGGACCAGGTTCCGGATCAGGTTGGCGTTGGGGGGAATTTTGATGCCGAGCGCGTCTTCCACGGCCCGGCAGCTGGCCACGGCATGAACCACGGTGCAGACTCCGCAGATGCGCTGGGTGAAGGCCCAGGCGTCCCGCGGGTCGCGTCCTTCCATGATGACTTCGATCCCTCGAAACTGGGTCGAAGAAGCCCAGGAGTCGGTGATTCTGCCGTTCTCGGCCTGAACTTCAATCCGCAGGTGGCCCTCAATGCGGGTGATCGGGTCGACCACGACTTTGGTGGCGGCCATGGGATGCCTCGCTCAGCCGTTGGGGGGATCGGTGGGTTTGCTGGCCGGGACCTCGAGCACCGGGAGTTGGCGTTTGCGCTCCCGGATCTGATGAATGCCGGTCGCCGCGGCGTGGGCCAGCACGCCGGCGGTCGCCCCGATCGCCAGGGAAGCACCGATGAAATCCACCCGATTCTCGATCCCGAAACCGCCCACGTCAGGCAGACGCCCGTAGAAGGGCGTCATGGTGTCCCAGAAGTGCGGCTCAGTACATCCGATGCAGGGATGCCCTGCGCCGATGGGCCAGCTGGTCCGGGTGTTCCACTGGAAGATCGGACAGGGTGAGAAGGTCGCCGGTCCCTTGCAGCCGACTTCGTAAAGGCACCAACCCTTCCGGGCGCCTTCATCGTCAAAGACTTCCACGAACTGACCGGCGTCGAAGTTGGCCCGCCGAGGGCATTGATCGTGGATCCTGGCTCCGTAGGCGAAAAGCGGGCGCCCCACGGGATCCAGATCGGGGAGCCGGTTGAATGTCAGGAAGTGAACCACCGTCGCGGTCACCACGTCGGCGATGGGGGGACACCCGGCGATGTTGACGATCGGCTTGTCCTTGATGATGTCCTGCACGCCCACGGCGCCGGTCGGATTGGGGCGGGCCGCCTGAACGCTGCCCCAGTGGGCACAGGCCCCGACCGCGAGGATCGCGGCCGCACCTTTGGCAGCCTCCTCCAGTACTTCCTTTGCGGTGCGTCCCCCGATCATGGTGTAGATCCCGCCTTCATTGAGGGGGACCGATCCGGTGACGATCAGGATGTACTGGCCGAAGTTGGCCTTCATCGAATCCTGTTTGGCGGCCTCCACCGCATGCCCGGCGCCGGCCATCAAGGCATGGCTGTAATCCAGCGAGACCACATCGAGGACCAGGTCTCCGATGGTTGGCTCGGCACTTCGCAAGACGCTTTCGACACAGCCGGTACACTCCTGCAGCTGCAGCCAGATCACCGTAGGTCGTTTGACCGCTTCGAGGGCAGCGGCAACCCGGGGAGCCGCCAGCTCGCTGAGACCCAGCATGGCCGTCATCTGGGTGCAGAACGCCAGGAAGTCCCGCCGAGAGACTCCGCGAGACGCAAGGTGTTGGTCCAGGTTTTGAGCGTCGGTCCAGGGATGCGAGGTCGGGTAGAACATGCAGTATCCGCCTTCCGTCCTTGGTAGTGGAAGCGCGGCGGCACCGAACGGTGCCGTCATGGTGGGTGACTGACAGACATCCGTACGATGTAAGATGGGGATTCTTGTTTCCAGCGAGGGTGAATGAAACTGGAGAATATCTTCACACTCCCAGCCTGTTAAGGATCCTTCAGGCGTGTACTAGTCAGATCTTCTTTCCTCCCGACCAATATTGGCTCCGGGAGGCGACATAATGTTTCAGGCTCGCGCGGCGTCCACCCTGCCAGAACCAGCGGGCGATCTGGCCCAGTTGGTCTCGGCCGAGCAGCGTCTGGAAGAGCGACTGGCGGATGCCCGTCGCGACGCTGCCGCGATCCTGACTGAAACGGCTGCAGAGTGTGAAGCGCTGGTCCGGGGATACGAAGCGGAAGCGGCGGCCTCGCGCGGCGCGCTCCAGACTTCCATCGAGCAGGCTCGCCAGGAGCAAACCGCCCGTCTGATCACCTCCGGCTCCGAACGGGCCGCCCGGTACGACAACATACCCGAGTCGAAGATTCTCCAATTGTCGGACCTGGTTCTGGCGCGGCTACTCGACGGGGGCGCTTCATGATCCTCGCCATGGCCAAGATCCGGGTTCTGGGCCCCCGCGACCGCTTGCCGCTGGTGCTCCAGGTGTTGCAAGACCTCAGCGTACTCCACCTGACCCCGCCGGCCGAAAGTGCCCCGGTGCACCCGGCGCCTTTGTCGGTCCGGGAAGAGCGGGAACGCCGCCAGCTGCTCCAGATCATCGAGGACATTGACGCGGCCCTGGCCGGACTCCGGCCATGGCTGGCCCCACCAGGGCGACCCTCCGAGCCCCGAGGTGACACCGCGCAGTTTGCCCGGTGGGCTCGCCTCGGCCGGCGCACCCGGCGCGCGGCCGAGCGGCTCAAGCTCCGAGCCGAGGGGCTGGAAGAGGAACGGGCCCTTCTGCTCAAGTACCAGGGATTCTTCGACGCATTCCGTCCCCTGCTGGAAGGCGAATCCCGCTGGCGTAACGCGGTCGTCTATCACGTGCTGCTCAAGCACTCCGAGACCGAGGTCATCCCGCGGCTGCGAGCCGGATTGACCAGCCTCATCGGTGACGCCTTCGAGCTCTACCACCGCGCACTTCCCGCGGGTGACACCGCCCTGCTGGTGGTGGTCTCGGCTGGTGCCGCGCCGCGAGTGGAAAAACTTCTCGCCGAAGCGCGGGTGCAGGAGATCCCGGTTCCGGAGGCATATGGCCGCACCACTCTAACCGACGCCATTCCGAGGATGGTGGCTCGGCTGGGTGAGCTGCCGGAACAGTGTCAGGCGGTCGCGCGGGAGCAGAAGGAGCTGGCCCGGAGCGCCGGACCAGAGCTGCGCCGGGCCGAACTGGGAGTGGCCCATCGGCTGCAGACACTCAATGCCGTGCCGCTCTCGGGTGTAACCTCGCGAGCGTTCATCGTGGAAGGCTGGCTCCCCGCGGCATCGAGACAGAAGGTGATCGAGCGGCTTCACGCTGAAGCCGGCGAAAGCGTGGTGGTGACCGAAGTCTCCCGCGAGGAATGGCGATCCGAAGAAGTGCCGGTGGTGCTGCACAATCCCCGGATCTTCCGGCCCTTTGAGGCCATCCTCTCGCTGATGCCTCTGCCCCGATATGGCACCATCGACCCCACACCGTTTGTGGCGCTGTTCTTTCCGGTCTTCTTCGGGCTGATGCTGGGGGATGTGGGTTATGGCCTGCTGCTCGGTGTGGGCGGCCTGATTCTGCACCGGCGATCCCGGCCGGGCACGACTCTGCGCTCAGTGGCCGAGATCATCGGACCGTGCGCACTGATGGCGCTGCTGGCCGGCCTTCTGTTCGGTGAATTCTTCGGCGACCTGGGCCGCCGCTGGTTTGGACTCCGGCCGCTGGCCTTTGACCGCGAAGAAGCATTGATCCCCTTCCTGCTGCTGGCCGTCTCGATCGGTGCAGTCCACATCCTGCTGGGCCTGATTCTCGGGGTCGTAAATGCCCGTCGCCATCCGAGGGAAGCACTGGGGAAAGGCGCGGCAGCCGTGGGACTGGTCTTGATCGTGGTGGCTCTGCTGGCGGCGGTGGACGTCTTGCCGAGCCGCTTCTTCACACCATCGGTGATCGGCCTGCTGATCGCCTTTCCTCTGATGGTCTTCGCCGAAGGTATCGTCGCCCCCATCGAATTCCTCTCCACCGTCGGGAATGTCCTGTCCTACGCCCGCATCATGGCACTGGGGATCGCGTCGGTGATGCTCGCCGTAGTGGCCAATCGGATGGTGGGTATGCTGGGCAGCGCGGCGGTGGGAATCCTGTTCGCGCTGCTGTTTCACCTGGTGAACTTCGCCATCGGCCTGTTCAGTCCCACAATTCACGCGTTACGGCTCCACTATGTGGAGTTTTTCGGGAAGTTCTATTCCCCCGGCGGTGTTCGCTACCAGCCGTTTGGCGGATGGACGCGCGGCGCCGGCCCCACTCACCCCTGAAGGAGAGAGCATGGAACACGCCCTCGTGATGCTCGCAGCCGCGGCCGCCATCGCACTGCCGGCGCTGGCGACCGCCTGGGCCCAATCCCGGATCGGCCCGGCGATCGCCGCCAGTCTGGCGGAGAAGCCGGAGCTGAGTACCACCGCGATCCTCATGATCGCGATTCCGGAGACGATGGTGATCCTCGGCTTCGTGGTGAGCGCGCTGATCCTGTTCCGGGGCGCCGGAGCGGTCTGATCCGATGGCCCTCGATCACCTGCTCGCGGTCCTCGAAGCGGAGGCCGATGCCGAGGCGGCCCGGGTGCTGGACGAGGCCCGGCAGACAGCCGACCAGACCCGGCGACGCTGCGAAGCCGATCTGGCTGAGCGCCGCCGCCGGGACCGGCAATCGCTCGAGTCTCAACGGGCGACCGAAGTGGAATTCGCCCTGGTCGCCGCTCGACGCCACGCCCGGCGGGAAGAACTCGAAGCCCGCGAACGGCTGCTCGCCCGAGTCCTGGACTCGGCCCGGAATCGTCTGGTAACCCTGCTCCGCACACCGGAACTGGACAACGCCATCGGCGCACTGGTGGCGCCCGCGCTCGAATGTCTGGCAACCCGCAGCGCGACGATTCGGGCCCATCCCGACCTGACCGAGTTGCTGCAGCAGGCTGTCGGGAATTGGACTGGGGTGAGGGTTCTGCCGGATCCTCGAATCGGAACCGGATTCTGCCTGACCAGCGACGACGGCAGCCTCAAGATCGATGTCACCCTTGAAGCCAGAATGGCGGGCATGAGCCGGGTGCTGCGGCAGGAAATCCTGAAGCACTTGGAGAAACGGCCATGACCGAGTGGGCCGACCTCAACGCCAGGGCCCGGGGACTGTCGACCCGGCTGTTGGGACGCGCGGCGCTGGAAGGACTGGCGCACAGCCCTGATCTGACCGCTCTGTCCGAAGCACTGGAGCGGCGGGGCTATCTGATCGACGCCGCCGCTCGGGGAGCGCCGGATGCCATTGAGCTGGCGGCCCGTCGAGTGGCCGCCAGCCGGCTTCGAACCCTCCGCCGTTGGGCCGGCCCCCGAAGTCCGGCCCTGGCCATTGTATTCGAAGATGAAGACCGGCGGAGCATCTCCATCCTGCTGCGGGGAACGGTCCAACACGCCCCGGCTGACCTGAAGCTGGCGGGCCTGCTGCCGACCCCTGCTCTTCCCGAACGGGCCCTGGAGCAGCTGGCCCACCAGCCGGCGCCCGGTGCGGTCGCCGCATTACTGGCGGCCTGGAAACATCCGCTGGGGGCCGCGCTGGTTCCGGAGTCGGGAAAACCGGAAGTCGACCTGCTTCGGCTCGAAGCCATCCTGGCCCGCACGTTCTTCGCCCGGTCCCTCGAGACCGCCCGGAGCCAGGGGACCAGAAGTGTGCTCTTCAGTTATGTGCAGCGTCTGCTCGACCTCCACAACGCCGGCACCATCCTGACGCTGTCGGCGGAACAGCATCCCAGTCTCGTCGAAATGTGGATCGAAGGCGGGAAGGACCTGCCCCGCGCCCTGGGGCAGCGCGCCGTGACTGCGGGAAACCCGGCCGCCGCTGGGGCGATAGTTGCCTCCGGGTTCGGCAAAACCGGGCTGGCCCGCGCCTTTGCCGCGCACTCAGCCGATCCGGTAGCCCTGGAAGCCGCGCTCCTCAAGGCGCTCATCGGAGAGCTCAAAGCCAGCGCACGCCGGGCTCCGCTCTCGCCCGCGGTAGTGCTGGGCTACGCTCTGCGGCTCCGGGCGGAGTTGCTCGACATCCGCCGGACGGTCTGGGGGATTCCCCTGGGAGCGCCCCCTCGGCTCCTGGCCGAAGGCATGGTGACACCGCCATGACCGGCACCGTGCTGGCTCTTTGCCGTCCGCCGGTGGCCGCGGGCTTCCGTCTCGCGGCAGTCCCGACGCTGGAAGCGGACCGCCCCGAAGACGTGATCGATCGAATCCAGACGGCCATCCAGGAGAAGAAAGTGGGAGTGATTCTGGTCGAGGATGTCCTCTACGACCGCCTGCCCGACGAGGTCCGCCATCGGCTCGGCCGGCAACCGCTCCCGATGCTGGTACCCTTCCCGGGCCCGGTCTGGGAATCCCGGCCCGAAAGCGCCGAAGCCTACATCGTCGAGTTGCTCCGCCAGGTGGTCGGCTACCGGGTCCGGATCCGATGAACGCCGGCCGAATCATCCGGGTGAGCGGCGCGCTGGCCGAAGCCGTCGGCCTGGCGCAGGCTTCGCTCTACGAGCTGGTCCATGTGGGCGCCCGAGGACTGCTGGGAGAAGTCATCCGGCTGGATGGGGACCGGGGAGTCATCCAGGTCTACGAGGACACGACCGGGCTCAAGGTCGGCGAGAGCGTGAACCTGACGGGAGGCGCGCTCACCGTGCAACTGGGACCCGGTCTGCTGGGAAGCATTCTCGACGGGGTCGGTCGCCCGCTCCCGGTGGTGGCAGCCCAGGCGGGCGACTTCATCGAACCGGGGATCGCCGCCGACACCCTGGACCACAGCCGCCGCTGGCCGTTCGTCCCGGTTTGCGAGCCCGGCGTCGAGCTGACGGGGGGCGACCTGTTGGGAACGGTAGAGGAGCGGCCCGGTCTGGTGCACCGGATCCTGGTCCCCCCCGGTCTGGCCGGACCTCTGGCCCGTCTGGCCCCCGGCGACTACACGGTGCAGGAACCGATCGGTGAGCTGGCGGGAGGTACCCCGCTCTATCTGTCCCAGTCCTGGCCGGTGCGCCAGCCGCGCCCCAGCGCCGAGCGGCTTCCGGCCGAGCGCCCCTTCGTCACCGGGCAGCGAGTCTTCGACTTCCTGTTCCCGGTTTCCGAGGGCGGCAGTGTGGCGGTTCCCGGCGGTTTCGGTACCGGCAAAACCGTGATCGAACAGTCGCTCGCGAAGTACGCCGACGCCGACATCGTGGTGTACGTCGGCTGTGGCGAACGCGGCAACGAGATGGCGGAAGTGCTCACCGAGTTCCCCGCCCTGCTGGATCCCCGCACCGGGCGATCGATCATGGATCGCTCGGTACTGGTGGTAAACACCTCGAATATGCCGGTCGCGGCGCGGGAATCGTCGGTCTACCTCGGTATCACGATCGCCGAGTATTACCGGGATATGGGTTACCGGGTGGCGGTCATGACCGACAGCCTTTCCCGCTGGGGTGAGGCCCTGCGGGAAATCGCCGCGCGCCTGCAGGAGATGCCGGGCGAAGAAGGGTACCCCACCTATCTCGGCAACCGGCTGGGCAAATTCTACGAGCGAGCCGGACGGGTCCGGGCGCTCGGCACGCCCGAGCGCACCGGGGTGGTCACTCTGATCAGTGCCGTCTCCCCGCCGGGAGGAGATTTCTCCGAGCCCATCACCCAGGCCTCGCTGCGGGTGGCCGGAGCGCTCTGGGCCCTCGACCCGGCACTGGCCCATCAGCGTCAGTTCCCCGCAGTCGACTGGGAGACCAGTTACTCGCTTCACGCCGACCTCACTGCCGACTGGTTTTCCCGGCAGGGCGGCCCCGAGTGGCCCGAGCTTCGGCGCGATGCCCTGGAGCTGCTCCAGCGGGAGCGGGAGCTCCGCGAGATCGCCGGACTGGTGGGACCCGAGGCGCTGCAGGACAGCGACCGGCTGCTGCTCGAGACCGCCCGGTTGCTCCGGGAAACCGTGCTGGGACAGAGCGCGTTCGACCCCAACGATGCACTCTCTCCAGTCGCCAAGACCTATCGGCTGGCGCTATTGGCCCGGGCCGCGTGGAAGGCAGGGCAAAGCGCACTCGACCGGGGGGTCGCCTTCGAGCAGATGAACCTGACGGGAGTGCGCCGGGCCCTGGCGGCCCTTCGGGGCGCCCCGCCCGGCGAGCTCGACACTCGGGCCGGAGAGGCGGAGCGGGTCATTCAACAGATGGCCGCCGGAGCGATTTCATGAGTCCACTTGCCCGTACCTACCTCGGCGCCCAGTCGGCCGGCGGCCCGTTGATTTATCTGCGGGCCACACCCGGAGTCGCCCAGGGAGAATGGGTCACCATCCGGACCCCGGGAGGACCCGATCGTCGTGGACAGGTCATCGATGCGGGAGAGGCTGTCACCGTGGTCCAGGTGCTGGAGGAGACCATCGGGCTGGCACCGGCTCGTTCAGAAATCACCCTGACCGGCGACGTCGCCAACGCGGTGGTCGGCCGGGAACTGCTGGGCCGGACCTTCAACGGCATGGGCCAGCCGATCGACGGTCTACCGGAGCCGGTCGGCGAAGCGATCCGGCCTATCTGGGCCGCGCCGCTCAACCCGGCCCGACGGGCCCGACCCGGCGACTTTATCGAGACCGGGATATCGGCCATCGACGGACTGAACACCCTGGTCCGGGGCCAGAAACTCCCGGTCTTCTCGGGCCCGGGTTTGCCGGCGCTGGAGCTGGCATCGAGCATCGTGGAAGGCGCCCGGGCACCTCACGGTGAACCCTTTGCGGTGGTCTTCGTCGGCATTGGGATCACCACCCGGGAAAAACAGGATTTTCTCCGCCGCTTCGAGCACAGCGGTGCCGCCGAGCGCAGCGTCCTCTACTTCAACGAAGCACGGGATCCGACGATCGAAAGGCTGCTGGCGCCCCGGATGGCGCTGGCCCAGGCCGAGTTCCTCGGATTCGAGGCGGGCATGCATGTGCTGGTGGTCATCGCCGACCTGACCCCTTATTGCGAGGCACTCCGGGAAATCGCCACCGCACGGGAGGAAATTCCCGGACGACGGGGCTATCCGGGCTACATGTACACCGACCTGTCGAGCATCTACGAACGAGCCGGGATCGTCGCGGGACTGCCGGGCTCGGTGACCCAGATCCCCATCGTCACCATGCCGGACGATGACATCACTCATCCGATCCCCGACCTGACCGGCTATATCACCGAAGGCCAGATCGTGTTGTCCCGCGAACTTCATCGCCGGGGAGTCTTTCCGCCGATCGATGTGCTGCCTTCGCTCTCCCGGCTGATGAACGCCGGCATCGGGAAAGGGCGCACCGTGCCGGAGCACCGGGAATGGGCGGATCAGTTGTACGCGGTGTACACTCGCGGTCGCGACGCCCGGATGATGGCGGCGATCGTGGGCGAAAGCGGTCTCGCCGAAGCCGATCATCGGGCGCTCCACTTTGCCGCCAGATTCGAGGAAGAGTTTGTGCGGCAATCAGGCAGGCGCCGGACCCTGGCCCAGACGCTGGATCAGGGTTGGCGGCTGCTCAATACCCTGCCGCGGGACGACTTGACCCGTCTCTCGGATGCGACCTGGGCGGCCCATCGCGCTCCGGAGACGGTATGAGCGCTACTCGCCTTCCGCCCACCCGGCTGAATCTGCTGCGGGCGGAACGACGGCTGGACCGGGTACAGAGGGGTGCCGGCTTGCTCCGCCGCAAGCGGGAAGCGCTGGTGACCGAGTTGTTTCAACTGGCCCGTCCGGCGGCGGGGGCCCGCCGGCAGATTGAAGCGAGCGCGGTGCGCGGGTATGGCGCGCTGCTGGGAGCGCTGACCGCTCACGGGGGGGCCGGGATTCGGGCCCTCGGATGGCCCGAACGGGACCTCCGAGTGGAGATTCGCTCGGCTCAGATCTGGGGCGTGCCGGTCGCGAGTATTACATCGCTCCCGGCGGTGCGACGCAGCGCGGGAGCCCGGGGGCTGGTGGCGGGAGAGGTGGGTCCGGCGACAATGCTGGCGGGTGACGAGTTCGAGCACCTGGTAGAGCTGCTACTCGATGCCGCGACTCGGGAGATGCTGATCCGCCGGCTGGGTGAAGCGCTGGCGCGGACTTCCCGTCAGGTTCACACGCTCGAGCGCAGGCTGGCGCCCGAACTGGAGCTCCAGATGGCGACGGTGCGCCGGGCCCTGGAGGAGCGGGAGCGGGAAGAGCACCTGCGACTCAAGCACCTCAGCCGGCGGAAAAACTAGGCGCTTTTTCCTTCTTCGTACTTCTTCTCGTAGCGTGAACCACACTTGGCAAGCAGGGTGGTGGCATGGAACACCCCATCCTTCGCCAGCCGGCCTTCCACTACCACTTCGATGTCCTGCTGGTCGGTGAAGGTATCGGGCGCCAGGCCCCGGTAGGTCACCGGATACATCTGGGCGCCATCGGTCACCTGGAATTCGATGGTCTGGGTGGCCGGGTCCCGCTTGACCGAGCCCGGGACCACTTTGGCTTCCATCTTGAGACCGGTCTCGTACAGGCTGGGATCCCGCGAGACCCGCTGGGCCAGCTCACTGGGCTTGAGCGAGTACTGCCCGAACTGTCTAACCCCCTGCGCCATCAACAGAGCAACGCTGCCGACGATGATCGCGGCACCGACGATGAACTTGTGTCCGGCCTTCACAGAGATTCCTCCGGCTGTACGGTCTCTATCAATCTACTCCCTCAGGCGACTTCCCGCGCCTCCCGTGCCGCGACCTCGGTCAGGTCGCGGTCTCCCAGCTGGACCCCGATCTGTTTCAGAAAGGCATTGGGCGAGGTACCCCCGGCAAATATGAAGACGTAGTCGTTGGCGATTTCGGTCCGCCCTCCCGGCACCGACAGGACCACCGATTTCTCCCGGATCTCGGCGAGTTCGGAGTTGAACATCACCTTCAGACGGTTCTTACGGATGTACTCACGGATCCGCTGGTTGTTCCTTTCCTTCAGCCGGCTGAAGACATCCTTACGATATGACAGGATGACTTGGTTGCCGGTCTGGTGAGCCAGCCCCATCGCGGCCTCCACCGCACTGTCTCCCCCGCCGACCACCAGGATCGCCTTGCCGGTGTATGCCTCGGCATCGATCAGGCTGTACATCGCCTTGGGCAGTTCCTCTCCGGGCACACCCAGCTTCCGGGGGGTACCTCGCCGGCCAATCCCCATCACCACCGCCAGGGCCCGGTACTTCCCCTTGGTGGTCTCGATGGTGAAGGCCCCGTCGGGCTCCAGCCTGACATGCTCGACCCGCTCCTGAGTGTTGACCTTGAGTCCGGCCTTACGGGCGGCCTTCTGCCAGAAGGCCAGGAGTTCTTCCTTCCCGATTTCCAGCTTGTTGAATTTTCCGTGGCCGGGAAATTCTACCGGACTGGTCATCACCAGTTTCTGGCGCGGATATTTCGCGACGGTGCCGCCAAAGTCTTCCGCCTCCAGAGTAACGTAGGTGAGTTTCTTCTCGACAGCACGGAGCGAGGCACTGAGGCCGGCGGGCCCGGCGCCCACAATGCACACGTCGACCACCGCCCCGATCCGGGTCCGGCGGAGTGCCGGAACTCTCGCGGCGATGACGTCGACACAGTCCCGACCCTGGTTCACGGCATTCTTGATCAGGGCCAGACCACCCAGCTCACCGGCGACGAACAGATTCGGGACGCTGCTTTCAAAGTCCCCCGTCAACGCCGGCAACTCCGCCCCCATGCGGGGTGGCGCCATGGCGATCTCGATGGCGCCGACCGGGCAGGCGTCGGCGCAGAGACCGTGTCCGATACAATGGGCCCCGTTGATCAGGGCGGCCTTGCCGCCCAATACCGCCAGCACTCCGCTCTCCGGACAAGCCGTGACGCAGGCTCCGCAACCAATGCAGCTGCTGACATCGATCAACGGGTGCTGAGCCATCGGGCCTGAAGTGTCCAGGGCATGCCCCGCGGAAATCCGGGCGGCGCGCTCCCGCTTTTCCGTCTTGATCAGATGCCGACCAATCGCCAGCGCGAGCACCAGCAGCAACGCGACGTTCATCAGTAGACTATCCATCGCACAGATTTCCCTTTCCAGCGAGACGGTACGATTCGTTGCGCATGCAACGAAACGGGACAACACGCTGAGGAGTGATTGTCCTCACTCCGTAAACCCACGGACCTTCCAACATTGTAGTTACCCCACGGCGCGCCAGCTCGCGTCAGCTGTCACCGATTCTTGCTCCAGCAGTCCGTGTGCCGCAGGAATTTGGCCTAACTCAGCAGCGCTTATCAGGAATATCGATGTCACGCATCAGCACTTCGGTGACGCGGCCCTCGTCCGCCAACGCGAGGCCTTCTTCACCTGCTGTCCGCCCGTCGGGCGCGACCCGGGGACCACGCTTCTCCCCCATCAGCGGAACGCCCGCCCCGGTTCCCGAACGCCGAGGCGTTCCGTTCCGGGCCATCTTCTTCATTATTGGCTTGCTGCTGGTGAGCTCGTTGATCGGAGGCGGTTACTACTTCGCGCCGCCGGAGGAACGGGTCCGCTCTCCGCTCCATCCCTGGCTGCGGCCTTCGGGATACGTGGGTCAGTCCGCAGGAATCGTGTCGCTGCTGATCTTCTTCTTCCTCTGGCTCTACCCGCTCCGCAAGAAGTACCGCTGGCTCTCCTTCACCGGCACCATGGCTCAGTGGCTCGACGGTCATGTGGGTCTGGCCCTGATCCTCCCCTTCCTCGCCGCGGTCCACGCCAGCTGGCGCTTCGAAGGGCTGATCGGGTTGGGCTACCTCTCGATGCTGGTCGTGGCCGTGAGCGGGATCGCGGGACGATACCTCTACGTGCACATCCCCCGGAGCGCCGGTGGCCTGGAACTCAGCGCTGAAGACATCGCGGCCGAACGGCAGGGATTGGTGGAGCAGATCGCCAAGGCGACCGGATTGTCGGTCGAGCAGGTGGAATCGGTACTCCACACCGACCCCAGTCCCTGCGACGGCCTCGGCGTGATCGGCACGCTGCAGCGGATGGTCCGCGACGACCTGGCCCGCTGGCGCTCGGCCCGGGCCCTCCGGCGCCTGTGCGACTCGCAATACGGGGTCATGCGCCCCGATCGAAAAACCGTCCGGCGAGTTCTCCGGCTGGCCCGCAAGGAAATGTCCCTGACTCAGCAGGCCCGCATGCTGTCAGCCACTCAACGGCTGTTTCGCTTCTGGCACGTGGCTCACCGGCCGTTTGCCATTACAGCGCTGGTGGCGGTCATGGTGCATGTCGGAGTCGTCGTGGCAATGGGTGCGACCTGGTTCTGGTAGGCCGTGAAAAACCTCACCACCCTCCTGATGGTGGTATCGATGCTCGGACCGGTGTGGAACCCGTCGAATCAGCAGCTGCTGGGGCAAATCTCCCCCGGGCCCCTGGCACAGCCTCACGCCGAGCTGAATGGAACCCTGCAGTGCACCAAGTGCCACGGCGGTGGCAAGGAAGCGATGAACGCCAATTGTCTGGGTTGCCACAAGGACATTGCCTGGCTCAATCGTCAGCAGCAGGGCTACCACTCCGGGGCTGAGGTACGGGGTCAGACCTGCGCATCCTGTCACCCTGACCACGCCGGCGCCGATTTCCATCTGATCAAGTGGCCCGATGGAAGCCGGGACCGTTTCGATCACCGCCGGGCCGGGTGGCCCCTGCTCCAGAGTCATGCCCGCCAGGGATGTGGCGACTGTCATACCCGGAAGTTTCAGGTATCTCCAGCCGCCAAGCTGGCCCCCGGTCAGACGCAGTTCGTGGGGCTGGACCGCAGCTGCGTCAGTTGCCATGAGGACATCCACCGGGGCGGCCTGGGGAACGACTGCACCAAGTGCCACGATGCCGGCAAGTGGAGCGCCACCCCGGGCTTCGACCACGATCGGACCCGTTATCCGCTGACTAACAAGCACATCACTGTTGGGTGCGAGAAGTGCCACCTGACCAGGACGGCGGCGGGATCAGCTGATTCCCTTGGCCGGCCCGTCCCGGTGTTCCGTCCAGTCGCCCACCAGTCCTGCGCCGACTGTCACAAGGATCCTCACGCCGGGCGGTTGGGACCCGGGTGCGCGCAGTGTCACTCCACCGCCGGCTTTGGCGTGCTGGATCAGCAACGTTTCGCCCACGATCGTACCCGGTATCCCCTGACAGGCAGGCACGTCACCGTTCGTTGCTCTGCCTGCCACAAGGATTTCTCGACCGCCGAGCTCAAGCGTCCGTCGTTCCAGACCTGCAGCGCTTGCCACCGGGACGCCCACGGCGGTAGTGCATCGATCGCCGGTCAGCCGGCTGACTGCGCCGAGTGCCATACCGTTCAAGGCTTCACGCCGGGAAGCTTCACCGTGGCCCGGCACCAGCGGACCCGGTACCCACTGGAAGGGAAGCATCAAGCGAGCGCGTGTGCCGGATGTCATCGCCGTGAAAGCGATCCCGCCCGGGCGCCGCGGCTGGGTACCTCGAAGGTCATCATGCGGCCGGCCTTCCAGAACTGTACCGATTGTCACCGGGATCAGCACGGCGGGCAACTGGCATCCCGGGTAGACCAGGGAGAGTGTGCCGCCTGTCATCGCCTCTCCGGATGGTCACCCAGCGCCTACGACTCCACCGCTCACGCAAAGACCCGATTCGCGCTGGACGGCCGGCATGAAGAAATCGGCTGTCGGGACTGTCATGGAACCAGCCGAAAAGGGTTGCCTGCCTTCGCCGCGTCCGTCACGGCCGGAAAGGGAAATTTTGTCTTTCACCTGGCCGAAACCACCTGCAGCAGCTGCCATACCGACCCCCACCGCGGGGCTCTCAAGGCGGACAACGGGTGTGCTACCTGTCACTCCAGCCGGAGCTTTCGACCGGCCACCATCGATGTAGCACTGCACGACCGGTTCAGCTTTCCGCTCGCCGGGGCTCACCGGGCTACTCCCTGTGTCGCCTGCCACAAGGAGATGAAGGCACCGCCCAGCCGGCAATCGACCTTGATTGCGGCGGGAGGAGCCTTTCACCAGACCCTGTACCGCGCTCCCAGCCGCTGCAGCGATTGCCATCAGACACCGCATGGTGACCAGTTCACTGCCCGGAGCGACTCTGGACGCTGCGACGCCTGCCATGACGCAGTCGCCTTTGCGCCGGCCTCAAAGTTCAACCACGACCGGGACGCCTCCTTTGCTCTCAAAGGCGCCCACGAAAAAGTCCCCTGCAATCGCTGTCATCAGACGGCCCCGGGAGGCGATCCCCACCGCCTGATCTATCGCCCGGTCTCGGGCAAGTGCGAGAACTGCCACGCCGGCAAGGAGGCTCGATGAAACATCTCCTCCTGATCTTCCTCGCAGTCACGGGGCTGGCCACTGCGGCTCCGGCTCAGGACCGGAGCCGGTCCCCCCACGGCGAGTTGAGTCAGAGCTGTACTACCTGTCACCGGTCGGAGGGCTGGACCCCGGTCCGCATCAGCAAGGCGTTCGATCACGGCAGGCTCGGCTTCGCCCTGGCCGGAGCCCACGCGTCGGCCACCTGCCGCTCCTGCCATACGTCGCTCGACTTCAAGGGTACTACCAAGACCTGCGCGTCCTGCCACACCGATGTACATCGGGGTGAACTGGGAGCGGACTGCTCCCGCTGTCACACTTCGCGGAGCTTCCTCGATCGCTCGGTCATGGCCCGGGCTCACCAGCTGACCCGCTTCCCGCTCGAAGGTGCTCATCTCTCGGCGGACTGCACTGCCTGTCACACTCCGACGGGACAGGGCGGCCAGCAGTTTGTCGCCCGAACCACCACCTGTGTCGGCTGCCACCAGGCCGACTATGCCGGCGCCAAGAACCCCGACCACAGCGCCGGAGGGTTCCCCCGCGAGTGCTCCCAGTGCCATGCCGTGACGGTGTGGAGCCGGGCCCGGTTCGACCACGAGGCGAGTCGCTTCCCCCTCACCGGAGCTCACCGGGCGGTGCAGTGCTCTCAATGTCACGTGGGCGGCAAGTTTACCGGAATCAGAGTGGATTGCGTCGGCTGTCACCAGCAGGACTACAACCAGGCGGCCACCCCGAACCATGTCCAGGCGAATCTGCCCACCGATTGCGTGGCCTGTCACGCGACCACGTCGTGGACTGCGGCCTATGACCACAACAAGACCCAGTTCCCCCTGACCGGAGCCCACCGGGCCACCAGCTGCACCGATTGTCACAACGACGGTGTCTACCGGGGAAAACCGATCACTTGTATCAGTTGCCATCAGACCGACTACAACGGGACCCTGGCACCCAACCATGCGGCGTCCCAGTTTCCCAATGATTGCACTCCCTGTCACACCACCACGGCGTGGACTCCGGCGACCTTCAACCACAGCGCTACTTCGTTCCCCCTCACCGGCGCCCATCGGACCGTCGCATGCAATGAGTGTCACGCCGACGGGGTGTACAACAACAAGCCGACGACCTGCCAGTCGTGCCACCTGCGGGACTTCAACGCGACGACCAGCCCCAACCACACCCAGTTGGGCTGGCCCCAGACCTGTGTCACCTGTCACTCGGGCGGCAGTAATACCACCGCTTGGGATGCAGGCGTCACGCTGCCGAGCCAGTACCACACGATGTTCAGCGCTAACCACGAGGGGGCCCGGGGTGACTGCACGCAATGCCACCTGACGACCAATTACAGTCAGTCGACCTGCAGCACCCATCATCATCCACCCTCATGCACCTACCTTAACCGGAGCCAGTGCGGTGATTGAGCGAACCCTACTGGGACCGGCCGGGCTCCTTCTCGTGGGGCTCGCCGCCACCGGAACTCCGGCGGCGGGCCAGGATACTGCCTCGACCAGGGCCCCGGTTACGTCGCGGCCGGCCCCGGTTCCAGATAGCGCCCGACGCACCGCGCCGGTCACCTATGTGACCGGCACCACGATCTATGTCGCGGCGGGACGGGCCGATGGCCTGGTGGAAGGTCAGGAGCTGCGGATCAATCGTGCCGGCGGAGTCGTGGTGACGCTCAAAGTCGCCTTTCTATCTTCCCGGCAGGCCTCCTGCGAGATAGTCAGCGGACCGAGTGATGTGGTGGTCGGCGAGCTGGTCAGCTTCACGCCGCAGTTATCCACCACTTCGACGCCGCTGGCTGCCAGCCCCGGCACCCGCCGCCCCACTCGGCATCGCTTCAATGGTCCCGGCCTCCACGGCCGGGTTGGAGCCCGTTACCTGGTCGCGAGAGAAGTGGGGGTCGGGTCAGGATTCAGCCAGCCTTCTTTCGACCTCCGGCTGGATGGCTCTTCCCTGGGCGGCTCCCCCATCGGGCTCAGCGCCGACCTGCGGACTCGCCGGACTACTTCGACCAGCGGAGATGGTTCGAGCACGGTCGACGGGAGAACCCGGGTATACCAGGCAGCGCTGCTGTGGAACCAGCCCGGCGCGAAGTTCCGCCTGACCCTTGGCCGCCAGTACCTGACCGCCGTCACCTCCGTCACGCTGTTCGACGGCGCGCTGATGGAGTTGAATAGCAGTCATCTGGCCTTCGGCGCCTTTGGTGGGGTTGAACCCGAGCCGGCCGATCTGGGCTTTTCCCGGGAAGTCCAGGACTACGGTGGCTACCTGCAGCTTCACAACCGTCCGGGCAGCAATGGCGTCTGGTCGTTCTCACTGGGAGCAGTAGGGTCCTACAACGATGCGGCGACCAACCGTGAGTTCGGGTTTGCCCAGGCCAGCATCAGCACCTCGCAGATCTCGCTCTATGCCTTGCAGGAAGTGGATTACTACCGGGAATGGAAAGTGAAGCTCGGGGAGGACCCGATTTCCCCTACCAGCACCTACATCAACGGCTCGATCCGGCCGACCCCATGGCTCGCCCTCACCGGTGGCTACGACAATCGCCGCAGTGTCCGCCTGTTCCGGGACGCGGTCGATCCCTCCACCCAGTTCGATGATACATATAGGAAAGGGGTCAACGGTGGTCTGGCGCTGCTGGGCCACCGGGTCAGGGTGTCAGGAGACGTTCGCCGCTCCGACGGCGGCGCCAACGGAACAGCTACCGCCTGGACCGGTACCGCCGGGCTCGATCGGTTCACCCCGCTTCGACTGAGCCTGACCGGCCGGGCAACCTGGTACACCAACCCGTCACTCGACGGACGGCTGTACTCCGCCCGACTTGGAGTGGACCCGTTCGAGCCGATGCACCTGGAGTTGAACGGCGGTATCCGCAACGAGGACAACACACCAACCACGCTGAATCCGGTGGCCAGCACCCGGCGGATCACCTGGTATGGGACCGACCTGGATCTCAGCCTGGCTCGGGGGTGGTTCCTCTCCCTCTCGTTTACTCGGGAGAAGGATCCCGACGTTACAACCACCCAGTTTTACGGCAGCTTCACCTGGCGATTCTAACTGGATGCCTCAGCAGGAGGAGTTATGAGTGACGAAGGTACCCGCCGTTCCCGGATCAGTTGGATTGCCTCGATTTTTCATCCTCACCGGATGGTCTCGGCCCCTACCCTGGCGGCGCTGCAGGCCGTGCTCACCGGCCGGAAGCCTTCGACTGCGGCCCACGCCAACAGCGTGGGGCCCGATGCCTTGTCGGTCCCGCTGTCGGATCTTCCCGATCTGAATGAGGTGGGCGGAATCGCCCGGATTGCGCTGGGAGATGGAGAGGCGGTGGGAGTGGCCCGGGTAGGCCGCACCAGTTTCGTGGGTTACCGCCTTGAGGCCGACGTGCTCAAGGAGATCGAGATCATTCTTGACGAAGGCGAAGCCCAGCTCAGAATTGTCGGTGTAGAAGCCTGATTGCCGTCAGGACCGGGCCCACGCAAGGGTGGCATTCACCGCGCGTCGCCAGCCGTGCCACCGCTGGTCCCGTTCCTGCGGCGACATGGCCGGATCGAATCGCTGGAAGGTCCTCCCCGCCAGGAAGCTTTCAACCGAGGGCCACACACCCAGGGCAATTCCGGCAAGGCCCCCGGCTCCAAGGGCGGTGGTCTCCACATTGTCAGGCCGTTCGACCGGCACTCCCAGCACATCGGCCTGAAATTGCATCAACCAGTCGTTCGCGGTGGCGCCACCATCAACCCGAAGCGTCGCAAGCGAGAGCTTAGCGTCGGCAGTCATCCCCGTCAGCAGGTCGGCACTGGAAAAAGCCATCGACTCGAGAGCAGCCCGGACCAGATGCGGCCGAGCCGTGCCCCGAGTTATCCCAACGATGGTCCCTCTTGCCTCCGCCTCCCAGTGGGGTGAGCCCAGACCAACGAACGCCGGTACGAAATAGACCCCGCCGGTGTCGGGAACGCTCCGGGCCAGCGCCTCGGTTTCTCCGGCTCGTTGCACCAGACCCAAGCCGTCCCGCAGCCATTGCACGGCTGCCCCGGCAATGAAGACCGAGCCCTCCAGCGCGTACGCCGGTTCGCCCCGCGGTCCGCAGGCCGCCGTAAGGAGGAGCCCATTCTTCGATTCCGGCATTTCCTGACCGGTATAAGCCAGCAGGAAGGCGCCAGTCCCATAGGTGTTCTTCGCCAGCCCCGGCTTTACACACCCTTGCCCAAAGAGTGCGGCCTGCTGGTCACCCGCAATCCCGGCGATCGGTAGCGACTTCCCGAAAATGGCTGAGTCGGTCTCCCCGATTACCCCGGCGGAGGGCACGATTTCGGGAAGCATGGCGCGGGGGACCCCGAAGAGCCGGAGCAGGGCGTCGTCCCAGTCCCGGCCAGCCAGACTATAAAGGAGAGTGCGGGAGGCGTTGGTGTGGTCGGAGACGTGGCAGCGGCCCCCGGTCAGTTTCGCGATCAGCCAACTCTCGACCGTCCCGAAACAGATCTCGCCGCTCTGGGCCCGACGTCGCAAGGCGCTGTCCTTGAGCAGCCACTCGATCTTGGTGGCCGAGAAGTAGGGATCCAGCACCAATCCGGTCTGTTTCCGAACGGCGGGTTCGTGACCTGCCTCGCGCAGCTCCCGGCAACGGTCGGCGGTCCGCCGGTCCTGCCAGACGATGGCCCTTCCCGTCGGCGCCAGTGTCTTTCGATCCCACAAGACGACGGTTTCCCGCTGATTGGTGATCCCAATCCCGACGGGAAGCTCCTTTGCCGCGGCGATCGCCTCGCGGGCCGCCTCAATGGTGACCCGGAGGATCTCTTCGGCGTCATGCTCAACCCAGCCGGGTTGAGGAAAATGCTGGGTGAACTCGCGGTACCCTCGACCGAGGATCTTCCCGTCCTGATGGATCACCAGCGCGGTCGACCCGGTAGTTCCCTGGTCCAGGGCGAGAATCGAAGTCATTCGGAAAAATGGGCGGTTGAGTCGAAGCCGAGTCGTTTCAGCGACAGATTAGCCGGACCGCCGCTTCAGCGGCGTTACTAGTACCGTCCAAGAGGCTGGAAATTGGCGTCGAACACAAGGGTCCGCTGGTCGCCCCGGGAGGGAGGCGGGTCCGGGAGCCGAACGGCATAGCGGGTTCCGGCCCGGACCACGGCTACTGGGAACGGTGCCGGCACGCCCCTCGAGCCGCCGTTGCCGGCAAAGGCGGATGAAGCCGAAATGCAGACATCATCATCAACCACCAGCGAGACCTCGTCCGGCGAGGTGGGAACCAGCCCGGAACCGGCCTCGACCCTGCCGGCCACCTTGAAGCGGACCTGGTCGACAAAGGCTCGGGCCGCCGAGTCGGTGCTGCAGAACGGAATGTGGCTCAGGGGTTCCTGAGCGGAGAGCCGGCCGGCCAGGACCAGCCCGGCCAGCGCAACCCTAGAGCACCACACGTTGACGAAGCAGCCGAGACAACGTCGCACCGACACCTCCGGCCAGAGCAATTCGGGCCAGCAGGAGAAGTTCATTAGTACCGGGGACTTCACCGAAATAGTGTCCCAACTGCATACGTACGATCCCAACCAGCAGTGCCGCCACGATACCCGCCGCCAGTTCAGCCCGCCAGCCTCTGGCCCAGCGGCTGCTGACCGACCAGAATCCGGTGAGTCCTGCGGTGAGCATGTCGAACGGCTCCCGTAACGGCAGCAGCTGGGGCAACTGTTGGGTCAGCAGGAACACGAGGGCGATCAGGACCGCGCCAACGAGAACCGGGACCAGCAGACGGCGGAAGAAGCGGAGCAGATACTTCATTGCGACTACCAATACGGCTCGAGAAACCTGAATATTTTGAGAGCGAGGCGAGAGAGTATGATCTCTCCGGGCCCGCTGCTATGATCTGCATCACCGGATCGCGAAAGCGAAAGAGGTGGGTGTGACTTTCCACGATCATTTCTCCGAACGAGCCGCGGCCTACGCTCGTTTCCGGCCCAACTATCCCGCGGCATTGTTTGCCTGGCTGGCAGAGAAGTCATCCGACACTCGCCTGGCGTGGGATGCCGGCACCGGCTCGGGTCAAGCCGCGGTTGCTCTGGCCGAGCATTTCGATCTGGTGGTAGCCACCGAGCCCAGTGCCGAACAACTGGCTGAGGCGCGGGCTCACCCGAACGTGATCTACCGGGTCGGCGTCGAGGGAGTCTCCGGGCTGGAGCCGGCCACCGCCGATCTGGCCACCGCGGCGCAAGCCCTGCACTGGTTCGACCTCGAGGCTTACTACCGGGAAGTGGCGCGGGTGATTCGGCCGGGTGGGTTACTGGCGGTGTGGTGCTACGGCCTGCATCGGGTCAATCCAGAGGTGGACCGGGTGTTCGACCGATTCTACGGTGAGACGGTCGGACCCTGGTGGCCGGCCGAACGAGCCGAGGTAGAAACCGGGTATCGCAGGCTGCCCTTCCCTTACCCGGAAATCGATGTCCCCCAGTTCGATATGGTGGCCCGGCTGGATATGGCTGGGCTGCTGGCCTACGTGGGAACCTGGTCAGCGGTGAAGCGGAAGCACGCGGCCACCGGGGCGGATCCGATCGTGGAAGTGAGTGGAGAACTCGCTTCAGTATGGGGCGACCCAGTCATGAAGAGGGAGGTCAGGTGGCCGTTATCGATTCGCGCCGGTCATGCGAGGTAGAGTGAGGTTATTAACAGGATTCAAGGATTTTAGAGTTGAATTCATCCTTCAATCCTTTCATCCTGTTTCTTTCCAGTGACGACCTCGCCAACTAGAACACCGGCCCCAAATTATCTCGGGTCAAGAGGCCGGCATCGGTGATATAACCGGTGATCAACTCCGCCGGCGTCACGTCAAAGGCCGGATTCCACACCTCCGCCGCTGACGCCGCAACCACCGACACACCAACCTTCCGAACCTCGGACGAATTGCGCTCTTCGATCGGGATCGAGGCTCCGTCAGGCGTCGCCGGGTCGAAGGTCGACCGGGGTGCCGCTACATAAAACGGTACCCCGTGAGCCTTGGCGGCCAGGGCCACCGAATAGGTCCCGATCTTGTTAGCAACATCACCATTCCGGGCAATCCGGTCGGCTCCGACGATCACACAGGCGATATCTCCCTGGCGGAGCCGGCTGGCAGCCATGTTATCGGCGATGACGGTGGTGGGAACTCCTGCTTTGGTGAGTTCCCAGGCGGTGAGCCGGCTGCCCTGAAAAAGCGGGCGAGTCTCATCGGCCACTACCTGGACCCTTTTCCCAGCTGCGTGGGCCCGGTAGATCGGGGCCAACGCAGTGCCGATTCCGCCGGTCGCCAACGCTCCGGCATTGCAGTGGGTGAGCACGGTACCACCCTGGGGAATCAACCCCATCCCGGCGGCCCCGATCGCATCGCACATCGCCCGGTCTTCATCCCAGATCGCGGTCGCTTCGGCAACCAGGGCAGCGTGTAACTCCGTCCCGGCCGCCGCCGACGCCTTGGCGTGCCGGCGCATGCGGTCGAGCGCCCAGAAGAGGTTGACCGCGGTCGGTCGGGTAGCCTGCAGTTGATCGCAGGCGCGGAGGGCGTACTCCAACTGGCGCCCATCCAATCCCTCTTCCCCTCCCTGCACCGCCAGGGTCACGCCCATCGCGGCGGAGATCCCAATCAGCGGTGCGCCCCGGACTCGAAGCATCCTGATCGCCTCGGCCACCTGATCGACGGTAGTGAGATCGAGGTAGCGTTCCTCGTTTGGAAGCAGGGTCTGGTCCAGAATGCGGACCGAGTGATCGCGGCCCCAGGAGATTGGCTGAAATTCCATGAATCCGAAGTCTGGGATTGTTGGTTATTACCGCAGAGACACCGAGTCACCGAGCAACGAATATTGAACTCTGTGTCTCTGTGTCTCTGTGGTGAACAATAAAGACCTAGTGTTGAACGACGCCGCCCTTCATCACCCAGCTGACCCGCTCGGTGACCCGGATGTCCTCCAGCGGGTTCCCCGGCACCGCCACGATGTCGGCCAGTTTGCCGGGGGCAATTTCGCCCCGGTCTTCGACCCCGAGCAACTCGGCCGCGTTGAGCGTCCCGGCCCGTAGCGCCTCCAGCGGTGCCATTCCCCGGTCGACCAGGGCGCCAAACTCGTGGGCGTTCTCGCCATGGGGATACACCGCGGCGTCGGTACCCAAGGCGATGCGAACCCCGGCTTTGATTGCCTTGGCGAGATTGGCTTTTGCCAGCGGCAAGACATACTCGGCTTTGGCCCGGATCTGGGGCGGCAGGGCATCGAGATTGATCCGGTCGGCCAGGTAGGTGGTGGGGACCAGGAAAGTCCCCTTCTGCTTCATCAGGGCAATCGAGCGCTCGTCGATCATCGATCCATGCTCGATCGACGCGACCCCGGCTTTCACCGCCGCATAGATCCCGTCAGCTCCATGTGCGTGGGCGGCCACTTTGATCCCGTGACGCCTGGCCTCGTCCACAATGGCCTTGAGCTCTTCATCAGAGAGCTGCTGAGCTCCGACCGGTCCTTCGAACGACAGTACTCCGGCCGTGGCGCACACCTTGATCACCTTGGCGCCGTACTTGATCTGGTAGCGGACCGCCTTGACTACCTCGTCCACCCCATCGGCAACGCTGTGGCTCGGACCGTCGGCAATTCCCGGGGCGTAGCCGGTGGCGTCGCAATGTCCCCCGGTGATCCCGATGGCCTCGCGGGCGGGCCAGATCCGGGGGCCCATCACCCGGCCGGCTTCGATTGCCTTCATCAGGCTCACGTCGGCACCGCTGGCCGCTCCCACTTCCCGCACAGTGGTGAATCCAGCCAGCAGGGTCTTCCTGCCGTTTGCGACACCCCGCAGGGCAGCATCGATCGGGGTTTCGGTAACGTCACGGGTGGCCCAGTCGCCGTCGATCGACATGGTCAGGTGGGTATGCATGTCGATGAAGCCGGGCAGCAGGGTCACATCGCCCAGGTCGACCGGCGTCACACCGGCAGGAGCTGAAACACCTGCACTGACGATCTTATCGCCTTGAATCACGATCACCGGTCGCTCGATCATCCGGCCGGTCCGGAGATCGAGCATGCGGCGAGCGGTTATGGCAGTGGGAGTCTGAGCAACAACGATCGAGGGCAGCGCCATCATGAGGGACGCGCTCAGTACCAACCGATTCATCGAGAGTCCGTGGGCGAGAGGTGTGCTAAGATATCACACTCCTTCGCTTTGGCCGCCTCCTCCGGCCGTTTCAGCATTTCCAGCGCCTCGGCGCGCTTTTCACAAATACCCCGGCTGGGCCGTACCGCCTGGGCCAGATCGAGCATGGCCAGCGCCCGGGCCGGATCACCCAGGGCCATGTAGTCCTGGGGCTCGTAGAACGAAGAGAACGCCTCGACGTGTGACAACAGCCGCGAGGCGGCCTGGGCGGCGGCGGTGTCGCGGGTGTTCGCCTTGATCCTCTTCAGTTCGGCCACCTGCAGGGTCTTCAGGGCTTTTTCCACTGACGGGAGATTTCGGGAAACCCGGTAATCCCTCAGGAAGACCCCGAGCTTCCGGAGGTAGGCGTGATTCTTCTCCAGAAGATCTTCCTGCTCCTTGATGGCCTGCTTGACCGCCGACGATTTTTCCAGGCTCGCCGCCTGGGCGGCAATGGGGCGGACGTCGGTCAGCCCGTCGAAATCGATCGCGATGGCGCGATAGCGGCGCCAGGCCCAGTAGCTGTCGCCGGCGGCCTCCAGCGCCTTCGCGTGCTCCACGGCGACAGTGAGCAGAGAATCGATCCAGGGCTGGTTTTTCGGGGAGGTCCCCCGCTTCTGGGAGATCAACTCGATCCAGTCGATCGCGTCCTCCATGACCCGGCGAGGCGGCCAGGCATGCGGACTGTCGTAATACTGGATCCGGTGTACCACGTTTCGCCGATCGAGCTCATCGTCCAGCGATATCAATTCTTCGTAATTGAAGTCGCTGGTCCCCGCGCCGCCATAGTAGACGAAGGGTATTGGCCCGGAGAAACCGGCCGGCGCGAAGTCGAACCCCGGCGGAACACCGGCGCCGAAGCCCAGGATCCCGGCGATGGTTCCTCGCATCCCGAAAGCAAAGTCCCACGAGATCCGGGCGGTGCCGGAGAACCCCACCAGGTAAAGCCGGCTCATGTCAGCCGCGAAACTGCGCTGCAGATCGGTGACGATCGCCGTGATGGCATCGATGTTGGGCTGGTTCGATCCATCGCTCAGGGTATTGTGCGAGCTCAGCACCAGGTAACCGAGCTGCTCGGCCCGCGCCTTCACCAGATTGAGCGGGAGCATCCCCCTTCCCCGTGGATCCATCAAAATCAGCACCGGCCACTTCCGGTCGGTGCGGTACGATGTAGGCAGATAGACGGCGTACTGCTGAGCTCGATCGAGTGAACTGGTCACCCGTTCCAGCAGCTGTCCCGGCAGCAGGCGCACCGTAGATACCATCGGCGCTGCGGGAGTCGATTCCTGGGCTTGAAGCGTTTTGGGGAGGAGCAGAATGACCGCGACGAGCAGGTGTCGCATTGAATCGTCCGGAAGCTAGATGGGTGCCAATCGTTGCCCCTTCTAGACGTCATAGACGACAAGAGCCGCACGCCACCCAGAATCTCCTCCATCCGAGGGAGTGCAACGAGCGAGGGACCTACTATCCCTGGCTCATGAGTGAGCCACAGTAGATCCCTCGTCCCTTTCGCTTCGCTCAAGGTCCTCGGGATGACCGTACACTCCGTTCCGCCCTTCTGCCCTTCCGCCCTTCTGCCCTTCCGCCCTTCCGCCTTCCGCCCCCCCCGCCTAAGCCCCCAGCGCCAGCTCCACCTTCCGGAGGGCAGCCACGGCGCCGATGGTGCGGAACAGCTCTTCAGCCCGGCGGCGGAACCGGTCGGACACTCGTTTCCGGCCCAGCCGTCGGCAGGTCTGCGAAGCGAGGAAGGCGCATTCCCCGGCGAGGTGAGGAGCCCTGAGCCGCATAGCGGTCTGATAGGCTCCCGCGGCTCCTCGCAGTGCGGCGCCGTAGCGCCCAGCCACATACGAGAGCAACGCTTCCAACCGTGCGGCTTCGGTGAGGCCTAGCGCGTCCTCCGTCATTTCAGCGATGGCGCGGGCGGCCGAGAGCGAGCGACGGGCCTGGTCCGCCTCACCCCGCTTGATAGACGTCTCAGCCGAGCCGAGCAACGTCAGCGAAACCAGTGAGGTATCATCAGTCCGGCGGGCTGTAACGACCGCACGGGTGGCGTGCTCGGCGGCACGCTCCAAGTCGCCCAGCTCCCGCTCCACCACACCGAGGTTGTGCTCCGAGCGGGCCACGCCTACCAGATCTTCTTCCCGGAGATAGACCTCGAGCGCGCTTTGATAGAGACTGCCCGCCAGTACGACTTTGCCGCGGAGGTGGGCGATCGATCCAAGATTGGTGGTGGCCTTGGCCGCGAGGACCGGGTCTTCCCGTTCGCCCGCCAGCCACATGGCCTGTTCGAACCATCCCTCGGCCCGGTCCAGTTCACCCAGTTCGAAGGCGATCCCACCACGGATGTTGGCCAGCTGGGCTGCCTCGACGGTGCCCGGCCCGATCTGGTCGGCCGCGCTGGTGGCCAGCTCATCGGCCTCGCGGAGGCTTCCCCGACGGGCCGCATCGCGGGCCGCCAGCACCAGCCGCTCCGGGGAAACCGGAGATCCAGCCGTCACGCGGCGACTCCCGCCTGGCTCACTCCCACCGTGCGCATGAACGCCTCATAGACGTCGGCTCTCCACCAGTGCGGGGTCTCCCGCATGATCTTGAGCGCTTTCTCGTGATCCATCGCCGGGCGGTAACTGCGCGTAGTGGTCAGCGCATCGTACACGTCGACGATTCCGATAATCGCCGCACCCAGCGGGATTTCATCTCCCGCCAGCTGGTCGGGATAGCCGGTCCCGTCATGCTTCTCGTGGTGCCAGCGGATGATCGGCTTCAGATCCCAGGGGAACTCGATGGAGGCCAGCAGTTCCACCCCCCAGACCGGATGCTGCTTGATGATATCGAACTCTTCGTCGGTCAACCGGCCGGGCTTGTTGAGCACCTCGTGGGGAACTTTCACTTTGCCCACATCGTGCAAGTAGGCCCCCAACCGAATGGTGGTCAACTCAGTGTCACTGAGTCCCAGGCCCCGAGCCACCTGGTCGGCATAACTGGCCACCCGCTCGCAGTGACCGTGGGTGTAGCTGTCCGCCGATTCAATCGATTGACCCCAGTCCCGCACCACCGCGAGGAAGGTTCCTTCGAGCTCAGCCACCTTGGCCTGGACATCGACCAGATCGAGGTGGGCATCGAGCCGGCGGAACAGACCCCACGAGCGGTTCAGCAGGGTCAGCGCCTCCTGGTTCCGGGCCATCGCCTGATACAGTCGGGCCAGCTCACGGGAGGCCTCGGCCTCACTGAGCACAGCGCCGGTACTGATCGCGACGTCGATGGCCGCTTTCAACCGGGCTTCCGCCAGCGCGTTTCGGCCGGTCTCCCGGTACACCACACCGAGTACCCGATAGGCATCCGACTTATCCAGCCGCGATCCCAGCGTATCGAAGATCGCCAGCGCCGCTTCGGCACTTTCCCGGGCCAGCTCGAACGACTGGCGAGCCAGGTGCACTTCCGAGTGATTCAGTTTGCAGAGACCCTGGAGATGTACCTCGCCGATCCGCTCGGCAATCCGGGAACTCTCTTCGTAGTAGCGCTCCGCCTCAGCCCACTCTCCCCGGTCGGCGCTGATCATGCCGAGGTTGTGATAGGCGATGGCGCAGCCCTTATCGTCGCCGGCAGCCCGGCAGGCCTCCAGCGACGAGCGGTAGTGTCCCAGGGCTGCACCGTGATCGCCCTGAATGGTCGCGATGATGCCCAGGTTCTGCTCGATCCGGCTCATCAGATCGGGGCGAGACCCGCCCAGCTGGAGCGCCTCACCGAGGAGGTCCCGGGCCTGTTGCATCTGGCCCCGTTCGAATTCCACCGCACCGAGCGTATTGAGCGCCTCGGCTGCCAGCGAGCGGTTGCCCATCGCCATCGCGGTCTCATAACTCCGGCGACACAGCGAGCGCGACCGCTCGGGATCGTTCTGCTGATGGTAAATCACGCTGATACGGCGGAGTGCTTCGGCCAGAGTCGCGCTCTCGCCGGTCCGCTCCGCCGTTGCGATGGCCGTCTGATAGGCGACCATCGCGGCTTCAATCCGTCCGTCCCGTTCCGCCGCTCGCGCTTCCGCGAGATGATCGGCGGCCGAGGGTGTCGGAGTGACCACCCCGCTGGACCGCCGGGAGATCGTCATCCGGTTACCAGGCCACCGCGTAGCGCGAGAAGTGGTTCAGGTCGGTCGACACCTTCATCGTCAGGATGTTGTCGAGCGACGACAGCAAGTCGATGATGGTGTAGTTGTCGGTGGTGTAGGCAACGTGCTTGAAGAGCTGGAGCCGGCCCAGCGGGCAGCTGGAGTAATCCAGGGTCAGCTTCGCCGGCCTGGCGAACTGGAGGCCTTCCGGCTCGAAATCCACCGAGGCGACGTAGCCGGACGGGGCGGTCGCGGAAATGGTCACGTTGCGCGACAGTGCGCCGGCCGGGATGCTCAGGACGTGGCCGTTGACCCGGAGGGTACCGCCGCCCGGCCCGATCACCTTCTGCTCGAAGTCGTAGCTCTGGCGGTTACAGGCGACCAGCCCATTGAGCAACGGGGTGACGATCGGGAGGAAGAGCTTGGACTGAGTGTCCCGGACCGCCACAATTTCGGACGGACCAGTCACCCCATCGCTGGCGCAGCTGGTGAGACCAGTTGCCAGGATGAGGACGAGGGAAACGAGTCCCAGAAAACGGCGCGAGCGGATCATCGAAATCTCTCCAGGGAGAACGGGTTATCAGCCGGGCACAATGCGAGGCAACCATAGTGCCATCAACGACTTGAGGCTGTACAATAATTATTCGTTCATGAATCAGTAATATGCTATATCGCTATATATAGTAATGACTTATGCGATTTCAGTAGATGCATCGATCGAATACTATGCTTACAGTGAGCCGGCGCCATTTGAGCCACGCCAGTGCCTGAAAATCGTCCGGCAGGGGACCAGCCCGTCGTGGGGCCCCCGCATTTCGTGGCAGGCGAACGACAGCACTGCCCGCTACCTTTCGGCCCGCCTGAAACGCCCCACCATCCCGCTCACCTTCAGCATTTGATTCGATGCCCTACACCACCCTGCTCACCGAGCACACGGGCGCCGTGCTCAAGATCACGACCAA
>CAZOES010000013.1:46693-49967 GCA_964578865.1 uncultured Gemmatimonadaceae bacterium
GGGATTCTGACCATCACGGTCAACCGGCCGGACAAGCTCAATGCCCTCAACGACACGGTCATCGCCGAGCTGGGTCAGGCGGCGATCGAGGCGGCAGCCCAGGACCAGATCAAGGGCGTGATCCTGACGGGCTCGGGCCTCAAGGCTTTCGTCGCCGGCGCCGATATCGGCGAGCTGGCCAGTCAGAGCCCCCTGCGCGGCAAGGAGCGCTCGCTGGCAGGACAGATGGTGTTTCGGAGGTTTGAAGCCCTGCGGAAACCGGTGATCGCCGCGGTGAATGGTTTCTGTCTGGGCGGCGGGTGCGAGCTGGCGATGGCCTGTCACCTTCGCTTCGCCAGTGAGACCGCCCGGTTCGGCCAGCCGGAAGTCAAACTGGGCATCGGACCCGGCTATGGAGCCACGGTGCGGTTGCCCCGGCTGATTGGACGGGGGCGGGCCATGGAACTGCTGCTTACTGGCGCCATGATCGATGCCCAGGAAGCCTGGCGGATCGGGCTGGTAAACCGGGTCTTCCCCGCTGACCGGTTGCTGGCCGAGACCGAGGCGATCCTGCGGACCATCCTGGCACAGGGGCCCCATGCCGTGGCCGCGGTACTCGAGGCGGTAGACGCCGGCTCCGAGATGGGCCGGGACGAAGCCCTCCTGCTGGAGGCCAACCACTTCGGACTGCTCTCCTCGACCTCCGACATGCGGGAAGGGATGCAGGCGTTTCTGGAGAAAAGACCAGCCCGTTTCGAGGGCAAATAAGCCGGTTCTCCGCCTGCATTTCGGAGCCCGACCCGGCTAAATTTGGAGATGTTTTGGAGCACCTCGGAGAGACTGGTCCAGCCCCTGCGCCCCGTGGTCGCGGCGGTGCTGCTGCTGAGCGGCGTGGCTGGCTGCAACACCCGGGACCGGCCTGACTTCGGACTGGGGAATGGGCCCGACAAGGTGGGACCGGCCACTTCCATCGACGCTCCGACACAGGACACCACGGTGACGGCGGGCCCGGGAATCCTGGTCAGCGGCAGGTCCCTCGACGCCGACGGGATCGATTCGCTCTACGCCATAACCGAGGGCGGACTCTCGGCCTTCCAGCCGATCACCGATGGAGGGACGTCGATCCGGTTTGGATTCCCCCTCACCACCAATGGTCTGTCGGGCCACGTCATCACAATCCGGATTTTTGGCACCGATCGGCTGGGGAATCGAGGCGACACCGCGACCCGTACGATCACGGTCCAATAGTGCGGCTGCTGCGGCTCGAGGCGCGGAGATTCCGCAACCTCGCTGACCTGAATCAGCCGATTCCGCCCGAAGGCGCCGTATTGTTAGGCGCCAACGGCCAGGGCAAAACCAGCCTCCTCGAGGCGATCGCCTATCCGGTGCTGTTCCGTTCCTTTCGCACCGGGGTGGACGTAGAGCTGGTGCAGTTCGGCGAAGCCGGCTTCCGGATCGGGCTGGATTTCACCCAGGGGGAGCGGCAGCGAACCGTCTCGGCCGAGTACCGGGTGGCAGGACGGCGCCGGAAACGGGAACTCGATGGCGCGCCGGCCGACCGGCTGGTCGATGCGGCAGGGGCCTGGCTGGCGGTGGTGTTCTCGCCCGATGATGTGCGGTTGGCCTCCGGGCCCGCCAGCGGCCGGCGACTCTTTCTGGACCGAACCCTGGCGCTCTCGGACCCGGCCTACCTCCGGGCGCTGACTCGCTATCGCTCGGCCCTGGCCCAGCGGAACGCCGCGCTCCGGCAGGGACGGACCGATCTGGCTTCCGCATTCGATCCGCCGCTGGCCGCCGCGGGAGCACTCGTGATCGCCCGACGATTGGCCTGGGTCGCGGCGGTTCAGGAGGAGTTGACCACTTCGCTGATCGCGCTGGGCGAAAGTTCGGCCGAAGCCCAGCTGACCTATCAGGGTGCCGCCGAGCTGAGCGAACTGGGGGCCTGGTCGGAACGGCTGGCTCACAGCGCCGGCCGCGACGCGGCCCGGCGAATGACGACGGTGGGTCCCCATCGCGACGACCTGTCGCTGCTCCTGGGAGGGCGGCCGCTCCGGGATTACGGCTCCACCGGCCAGCACCGCAGCGCTGCAATCGCGCTCAAGCTGCTGGAGCTCGAGACCATCGCGAAGGCGGCCGGAGTCTCGCCGGCGCTGCTGCTGGATGATGTGTTCGCCGAGCTGGATTCCGACCGGCAGGAGCGACTGGCCGCCCGGTTGCTGGGAGAACGGCGGGCTCAGGTGTTTGTCACGGCACCGCGGGAAGACGAACTCCCTTCAGGCCTTCGACTACCAGTATGGCGCGTGGCGGAAGGTAAGATCGAGACAGGGTAAGACGTTCCTCGTTCCGCGTTCCGCGTTCCGCGTTGGTCTGCGGGTCGCCGCGTTTCGAGCGAGGAACGAGGAACGAGGAACGATGGCAGAGAACACCAAACCAACTCCGCTCGCAGACGCATTGCAGAGCTACCTGAAAAAGGCCGGTCTGGTCAAACGGATCGGTCAGGCCCGGGTGCTGGAAGACTGGGCCGAGCTGGTGGGTCCCCAGATTGCCAAGGTGACCCAGCCGGAATCGGTTGGAGCTGACGGGGTGCTGCGGGTCCGGGTGGCGACGCCCGCGTGGGCCAACGAGCTGCAGATGATGACGCCGCAGATCCTGGGGCGGCTGAACAATGGTAGAACCGGCCGAATCACCTCGATTCGGTGGATGGCCGGCTGAGTCGACTCTCGAAAACGATAGGGCACATGGCGAAAGAACCAGCCGGCAACGGCAACGGCGGCAACGGCAATTACGACGCGGGATCGATCCAGGTCCTCAAGGGACTGGAGGCGGTGCGCAAGCGGCCCGGGATGTACATCGGATCCACCGGTGAAAACGGGCTGCATCACCTGGTCTACGAGGTGGTCGATAACGCGATCGACGAAGCGCTGGGGGGGTACTGCGATGACATCAAAGTCACCATCCACAAAGACAACTCGATCTCGGTGGAAGACAACGGCCGCGGTATCCCGGTGGAAATGCATCCCACCGAGAAGATGCCTGCGGTCGAGGTGGCGCTGACCGTCCTGCACGCCGGCGGCAAGTTCGACAAGTCCAACTACAAGGTCTCGGGTGGTCTCCACGGGGTCGGCGTGTCGGTGGTGAACGCCCTGTCGGAGCGGACCGAGGTCATCGTCAAGCGGGACGGCTTCAAGTGGCGGATGACGTTTGTCCGGGGCCAGACGGTGAAGAAGCTGGAGAAGCTCGACAAGGCGAAAGACACCGGCACTCTGGTCCGCTTCAAGCCGGACCCGGAGATCTT
>CAZOES010000014.1:0-47754 GCA_964578865.1 uncultured Gemmatimonadaceae bacterium
ACCGCCAACCACATCAAGCCGGAGTGGCATATCCGGATGCAGGCGGCGTTCCAGGATCACAACGACAGCGCCATCTCCAAGACCTGCAACTTCGCCAACGACGCCACCGAGGAATACGTCGAGGAGATCTATCGTCTCGCCTTCAAGCTGAACTGCAAGGGCGTGACGGTCTACCGCGACGGCAGCCGCGACATGCAGGTCCTTTCCACCGGCAGCACCGCCAAGAAGGTGGCCGAGCAGGCTACCTCCAGCGGGAAGTCGGAAGCCCGGGCCGATCTGGTCATGGCCGGTGAAGAGCGGGTCAATTCGGCCGATCTCCATGGAGAGATCGCCGAGCTCCACGCCGAGACCGACCGGCTCCGCAAGCTGGTGCACGATCTGGAGGCCGAGAATCTCCAGCGCCGCCAGAAGCGGTCGCGTCCCGAGTCGCTGCGCGGTTCAGTCCGCCGGGTGGAAACCCCGCTGGGAACCCTTTACGTCACCATCACCGAAGACGATCGGGGCCAGCCCTTCGAAGTGTTCATGAGTCTGGGCAAGGCCGGCGGAGCCATCATGGCCGATGTCGAGGCCATGGGTCGGCTGATCAGCCTGGCGCTGCGCTCGGGAATTCCCATCAAGGAAATCCATCGCCAGATCCGCGGCATCAGCTCCGACCGCGCCATCGGACTGGGTCCCAACAAGGTGCTCTCGGTGCCCGATGCCGTCGGTATCGCCATCGAGCGGTGGATGCAGGAGAAGCAGGGGATTCAGCAGGAACTGCTTTCCAGCAACACCCCGGCAATGGGCACCCCGATTCCCACGGTGGCCCAGGTCGCCACTCAGGCCGGTGAACAGCTGCAGCTGAGCCATAAGGAGCCGGTCCTGACCGGGGCCTGCCCTGACTGCGGCTCCCAGCTGGAGTTCGCCGAAGGGTGCATGAAGTGCCATGTGTGTGGGTTCTCGGAATGTGGGTGATGTGATCTGGTAGGGCCAAGGCATGCCTTGGCCCTACCTTTGGATGCACACCCAATCAAACGGGGGGCGGACACAACATCCGCCCCCCGTTTTCTTTTCTCACCACCTCGTATCCTATTTCTCCCGGCTTTGCTTCACCCTCGCGTAGTGCCGCCGAGCCTTCTCCCGGCCGCCGCACATGTCCATGGCGCACCAGCGCCGGAGCCCGTTGCGGCTCCGGTCGACATACATCCAGCCACAATTGGGTCCCTGACAGACTCGGACTTGCCCGGCCTCGGCCGAGCTGAGCAGGCTCGACGCAGCCAGAGTCGCCGCCCAGAGGGGTAACTCCAGCGACGGCGTGGACTCCCAGCCCCACTTCAGCGTAGCAGACATTCGGCCGGTCGGCGGCATCAGTCGCCGGTGTGACTGGGCCCTCCTCGCCAGACCGTTGAAGCGCTCCAGTTCGGCCTCATCCAACTCATGCCGGGCCACTCCGATCGCCACCGAGCGGATCAGCTGGCGTAGTCTGAGCCCATCGGCGAGCACCCTGGCGGCCTGCTTGGGGTGGGTTGCCGCGTAGCGCTGGAGTTTCTTGATCTCAGGTCCCTCCAGCAGGGCCGCGCCCTCGGCCCACTCCAGCAGGTCGCTGTAGCCATGCAGCCGCTCGGCGGTCAGGCCCTGGTCGCTCCAGTCAACCGTGTTGACCAGGTCAAGGCTGGGATCGCCGGCCAGATAGCGAAACGAGGGAGAAGGGGAGGGGAGCACTCCGGGAATATACAACCAGTATTGCACCGTTGACAGGTTATACGCTGATTCGTAGGTTGCAACCAGTTTAGTGGCTTATACAGGTTACAGGAGAACGGCGATGGCGGCTGATTTCGCAGGACATTCCGGACCGGCAGTGGCGCGCTCCTGGCGCGGGGCCACTCGTGTGTCCGACCGGGAGCGGTATCTCGACTATCTCAAGGCGACTGGGCTCAAATCCTACCGGGAGACCCCCGGCAATCTCGGGGTCATCACCCTGCGGCGGGACCGGGGAGACACCACCGAGTTCCTCCTCATCAGCTTCTGGAAGGACGAGGCCTCGATTCGCCGGTTCGCCGGCGAGGTGATCGAGCGGGCGGTGTTCTATCCCGAAGACGATCGCTTCCTGGTGGAGCGGGACAACCACGTCGACCACTATGACGTGTTGTTCCACAACGGAGATTTGATTTCGTGAGGCGGGTTCTGGCCTTCCTCGCGGTCTACCTCTTCTGGGGTGGAACCTTCCTCGCCATTCGCTACCTGGTGGCCGAGATGCCCCCACTGCTGGCAATTGCGGTACGCTGTGCCGGTGGGGCCGCCTTGTTCCTGGCCTGGCTCCTGATCACGGGACGCCTGGAGGCCACTACCCCGGCTCAGTGGCGCAGCGCCATCGCCTCCGGGTTGTTTCTCTTCCTTGGCTGCCACGGTTTGCTGGCGTGGGTAGAGCAGCGGGTCTCCTCCGGCGAAGCAGCTCTCTTGCTTACTTCGATTCCGCTCTGGCTGGTCGGACTCGACCCCAGCATTAACCCGCCCAGGACTCTCGGGCCGGGCCAGTTACGCCGTCTTACCGAGGTGGTGGGCACGTACGCCTTCGTGAACCCGGTAGTAGCCCTGCTGCTCGCCTTTCTCGCCGGCGACGGCGCCATCTCCAGTCGCGACCTGATCGCGATGGTACTGGTCCTCGCCGCCGTGGTATTGAGCCGGGAGAAACGCTCCGTCACGGGCCAAGACAAAAGGCGTGAGCCGCTTGAAGCGGGCTCACGCCTGATGTCTGTGGCTTCGCGGTCCTAGTAGTTCCGCTTGCCCCAGGTGGCCTTCACCTTGTCCAGATTCTTGTCGAAGAGCTTCTGCTGGTCCGGAGTCAACACAGTACGGAACTCCTTGGCAGCGTCCATCCGGCGATCGACCGCGCCGGCACCCATGCCGGCCTTGGACGAATCGGTTCCGGCCGGCGCGGCATACTTCTGTGCGATACCGGCGATCTGACGGCTCTGCACCTCAGTCAGGGTGATGCCGTCGAACAGCGGCTTGAAGTCGGCCGAGAGCTCCGGGGCCTGAGGGGCCGGAGCCGGAGTAGTCGGCTTGGCGGTCGAGTCCTGGGCCATCAACTTCGACCCGGGGGCAACAGCCATCAAGGCCAGGGCGGCGGCTGCAGCGCCGAAGGAAAGAGCGAACTTTTTCATCTGATCAATCTCCACAACGAGTGAATGTCGGTATTCTGACGAACCGGCATGCGTAGAGCGCGCCAGCGCCACAACAGAACTAATCCGCCCAATCACTTTGGCCGGTGACCCGAGTCACCCAATCGACGCCAATTCTCGATCTCGCTGACAATTCATCGCCGCTCTCTCGAATCGGAGACATGGCGTAGTACCTCGGAAGTGTCACGCGGCTGATGCTGTGACGCATCATCGACGTGGGCGCCACACTTTCGATCATGATCGATTGACGGGAACCGAGCGGAACTCCGTGCGTCTTTCCCCTCAGGCCGGCTCCTCGTCCTGACACTTCTGTCGGTGCCAGGCCGATGAATCCGCATTAGAGCTCGGATCGTTTTCAGTCATAAACCGGACACCGGAGGGTCGAATGCACATAGCGCTGGCACTGCTGGCATTGCATCCCGTGCCTGCCAGAGACACGGTTCCGCTCTACAGCAACCTCGGAAGTCATCACATCGCGGTGAGCACCAAGGCAGTTCGGGCCCAGCAGTATTTCGATCAGGGAATGCGGCTGGTGTACGGCTTCAATCACGCGGAAGGAATCCGGGCTTTCACCGAGGCGACTCGGCTGGATCCCACCTGTGCCATGTGTTACTGGGGCATCGCCCTGGCTTACGGCCCGCACGTGAACGCGGGGATGGACTCGGCCGGTGGGGTGGCCGCGTTCGCCGCCATTACCGAAGCCAAGAAGCACTCGGCGCATGCGACGACCCGGGAGAGGGCCTACATCTCGGCGCTGTCAAAGCGCTATGCCGCAATGCCATCGGCCAACCGGGCTGCTCTGGATACGGCCTACGCCCGCGCAATGGGGGAACTGGTCAAGCAGTATCCCACCGACCTCGATGGGGCCACCCTGTACGCCGAGTCGTTGATGGATCTCTCGCCCTGGTTCTACTGGACTCCGGATGGAAAGCCCCGTCCCGAGACTCCGACCATAATCAGCGAGCTGGAGCGGGTGCTGGCCAGGAATCCCAATCATCCCGGGGCCTGCCACTACTACATCCATGCGGTCGAGGCAGTCGATCCGATGAAGGCGGTGGCCTGCGCCGAGCGGCTGGCGGCGCTGATGCCCGGTGCCGGACATATGGTCCACATGCCCGGACACATCTACATCCGGGTGGGACGCTACATGGACGCGATTCATGCCAATGAACACGCGGTCCATACCGACATGGTGTACCTGGAAGGACAGAAGCCGCCCATGGGCGTCTATCCCATCGGGTACGTGCCCCACAACTATCACTTCCTGGCCTTTGCCTCGACCATGGCGGGAATGAGCAGCGAAGCGATCGACGCATCGCGCAAGTTGCGGGGAACCACGCCGGCGGAGGTCGCCCGGGCGGTGCCGCTGGCCGAGCCTTACGTGCCGTACATCTTCCTCGCGCTCACCACCTTCGGGAAATGGGAGGACGTGCTCAAGGAACCGATGCCCCCCAGGGACCTGAGCTATTCATATGGTCTGGCCCAGTACGCCCGGGGAGTGGCGTACGCGGCCACCGGCTTCAAGAGTGAAGCCCAGGCGTCGCTCGATTCGCTGATCGCCACCCGGTCGGCCATCAACCCGGGCTATGCCACCGCCGGATGGTCCACCCCCGGCACTGTGCTGGAGATCGCCGAGTACTCGCTGCGGGGTGAAATCGAACTGCGGATGGGAAGCCCCGACGCGGCGGTCGGGCAGTTCCAGAAGGCGGCTGCGCTGGAAGACGCGCTGCTCTACATCGAGCCGCCCGATTGGTACTACCCGGTGCGTCATTCCCTGGGCGCCGCGTTGCTCAAGGCCGGGCGGCCGGCCGAGGCCGAGGCGGTGTACCGGGCCGATCTCAAGCGGTTCCCCTCGAATGGCTGGTCGCTTTACGGATTGGCCCAGAGTCTCGAGGCCCAGGGCAGGTCGGCCGATTCGGCCAAGGCGGAGTTCAAGAAGGCGTGGGCCAATGCTGATATCACCCTGACCGGTTCGCGGTTCTAGCTCGGCGCGCTGCTACTGATTCTCAACAGGATTCGAGGATTTGATGGATTGGCAGGATTAGTGTTGAAGGCAACTTCGACACCATCCTGCCAATCCACTTTAATCCTCAGAATCTTTGTAACTTTCGTGAATAATGAGTTGCTCTGTGCGAGCTCGTCTTGTCCACAGCAGAGGAAGCATGGACTACGAACACGTTTATCTCGAGGGCTCGCTGCCGGCCAGCCGGCCCCTCTTTCAGCACCTGGTCGACACTTACGCCTCCGAGACCAACAAGACCGCGGCCATCTGGTCCGAGCTGCGGGACGATCAGCTCGACTTCAAACCCCACTCCAAGAGCGGATCGGTCCGGGATATTCTGGTCCATCAGATCCTCTCCGAGCGGCGCTTCTTTGCCGAGTTCATCGGACTGACTGAGCCTCCACCGGCGTTGCTGCTGCCGGCCGGTGAAAGGCCCGGGGTGAAGGCCTACACCGACCGGTACGTTGAGCTGGCGACCGCGAGGTGGCCGGCCCTGGCCGCCGGGGACGAGGCATTCTGGTTGACCCCGGTCACATTCTTCGACGTGACCCGGGAGCGGATCTGGGTCTTTTGGCGAAGAGTGCTTCATACTGCTCATCACCGGGCTCAGGTCGGGGTCTATCTCCGCTTGCTGGAGGACCGGGTTCCCGCCACCTACGGCCCCACGGCGGATGTCAGCTGGAAGGGCGCCGACCCAACCCGCACCATCGACGCCGCGGGACGGGGGTCCGTGCCGCCTCGAAACGGCTGAGCGAGGTCGTCCCCCTTACTGGTGCATGGCCCGCGCTGCGAGTAGCTTGGGCGATGCTGACCTGTCAGATCGACCCTACCCACCGAGGCATTCAGTCATGAGCGAGCAATCCGGGGAGCTCACCCCCATCAAGCCCGCACGCATTGCGCAGGAAATTGCCAAGCTTAGCGCCGCCCGCCGGAATGGCGAGCTGAAGCCCGAGGTGTACGACCAGCGGTTCGCTCGGACCATCCAGGAGCTTCGCTCCCGCCGCATCGATGGCGGCCGGGTGGAGGTCAGCGCGGCGCTCAAACCGTTGCTGGACGCGGGTGACATCACCGCGGCAGAGTACGACCGGCTGCTGACCCAGCTCGGCATGAGCTGAACGGCAGTACCGGGTACCAAGTACCGAGTACTCGGTACTTCGGTACTCGGTATTTCTGAGCGTACTTCGCATGCGAAGCATCCCCCTCGCCACAACCCAGGTTTCCGTGGTCGGCTACGGCGGCATGCATCTGTCTCTGACAGATCGGCCGCCCGAGTCCGATGCCATCAAGGTCATCCAGGGCTCGCTCGATGCCGGGATGACCTTGATCGATACCGCCGATGCCTACTGTCTGGATGAAGCCGAGACCGGCCACAACGAGCGGTTGATCGCCAAAGCGCTCCGGCAGTGGAATGGCGCTCGAGACCAGGTCACGGTCGCCACCAAAGGCGGGATTGTCCGCACCGGCGGTCGCTGGGATCGGGACGCCAGTCCGGAACATCTGCGCCGCGCCTGCGATGCGTCGCTCCGGTCACTGGGAGTGGATCAGATTGCGCTGTATCAGCTCCACGCTCCCGACCCCTCGGTTCCGTTCGGAGAGAGTGTCGGGGCCATGGCGGAACTGCAGCGGGTCGGGAAGGTCCGCTGGGTCGGGCTTTCCAATGTGTCGGTGGGTCAGATTCAGCAGGCCCAGGGGATCGCCCAGATTGCCTCGGTGCAGAACCGGCTTAATCCCTTCTTTCGGGAAGCCCTCAGCGACGGTGTGGTCGAGTACTGCGGCGCCAACGATATCGCCTTTCTCGCCTACAGTCCTACTGGCGGTGGGCGGCTTACCAGAAAGCTTCCCGATCACCCGGTTCTGGCCGAAATCGGCAAGCGACTGGGTGTGACGGCCCACGCAGTCTGCCTGGCCTGGGTGCTGGCCCAGGGAAAGACGGTCAGCGTCATCCCCAGCGCCCGAAGACTGGCTCACGCGCTCGACAGCGCCTCAGCCGCCAGCCTCACCCTCCCGGCTGACGATCTCCACCGGGTCACCCGGGCGGCGTTCGACCGGACCTAGCCCCGTCCGGCTGCCCGGCCTCCCGGATATATTCCCACCCATGCCTCCAGCGCAGCGTCGCCTGACTGTCACCACCATGGTTGGTGGGGTGGCAGTGGGCAGCAATCATCCGATCGTTGTTCAGTCGATGACCAATACCGACACCGCGGACGTCTCCGGGACAATCCGTCAGGTGGCGGCCCTGGCAACGGCCGGGAGCCAGCTGGTTCGGGTAACGGTCAACAACGATGAAGCCGCCGCGGCGGTGCCCGCTATCGTCGCGGGCCTGGCGGACCAGGGGATCCACGTCCCCATCATCGGCGATTTCCACTACAACGGGCATCTGCTGCTCACTCGCTACCCCGAGTGCGCCAGGGCTCTGGCCAAATACCGAATCAACCCGGGGAATGTGGGCGGCAAGCGGGCCGACGAGAACTTCAGGGCCATCATCGATGTGGCGCTGGAGCACGAGAAGCCGGTGCGCATCGGGGTGAACTGGGGCTCGCTGGACCAGATCCTCTTGACTGAGTTGATGGACGCCAATGCCCGGATGGCGGCGCCCCGGGACGCCCGCGACGTGATGATGGACGCCATGATCGAAAGCGCCATTCGCTCGGCCGAGCTGGCCGAGGCGCAGGGCCTGGCTCACGATCGAATCATCCTCAGCGCCAAGGTATCCGGGGTGCAGGATCTGGTCGACGTGTACCAGATGCTGGCCGCGCGCTGCGACTATCCCCTCCATCTCGGCCTCACCGAGGCAGGGATGGGCATGAAGGGTATGGTGGCCAGTGCCGCCGGTCTGGCCGTGCTGCTGCAGGAGGGTATCGGCGATACCATCCGGGTGTCTCTCACACCCAAGCCCGGCGGTGACCGCACCGAGGAGGTGCAGGTGGCCCAGCAGATTCTCCAGTCCCTCGGGCTTCGCAGCTTCAATCCCCAGGTCACCGCCTGTCCCGGCTGTGGCCGGACCACCAGCACGTTCTTCCAGCAGATGGCTGAGGATATTCAGCACTATCTGCGGGATCAGATGCCGGTCTGGCGTTCCCGCTATCCCGGTGTCGAGGACCTGAAGGTCGCGGTGATGGGATGTGTGGTGAACGGTCCGGGAGAATCGAAGCACGCCAATATCGGTATTTCACTGCCGGGTACGTTCGAGGAGCCCAAGGCTCCGGTTTATGTCGACGGCCGGCTGCTGGTGACTCTCAAAGGCGATTCGATCGTGGCGGAGTTTCTCAAGATCCTCGATGAGTACGTCGAAACGCGATACGGCAGTGCAGTACCCTCGCTCCAGTAGGTCCGCTCTTCGATGAGTTTCCAGGATCAGCTCCAGCAGGGCAATCATTTCGCGGTCCTCGGCTCCATGTTCGTGGCCGGGGTGTTCACCAGCTTCCTGCCCTGCGTCTATCCCATGATTCCAATCGTGGCCGGGGTTCTGGGCGGGGCTGGAGCAGCCGAACGATCCCGCAGTCGAACGATCGGTTACACTCTGACGTATGTAGTGGGGTTGGCCCTGGTGTACGCGTCGCTGGGGCTCATTGCCGGACTGACCGGTTCGCTGTTTGGGGCCATCAGCTCTAATCCCTGGGCCTATTTCGCGATCGGGAACCTGCTGATCGTCGCTGCCCTCGCGATGCTCGAGGTGATTCCCGTGACGGTCCCCGCCAGGCTCATGGCCTGGGCCGGGAAATTCGGGACCGGGTCGTATGCCGGAGTTTTTGCCATGGGAGCTACCTCCGGTCTGGTGGCCGCTCCCTGCGGTGCGCCGGCCTTCGCGGCCGCGCTCACCTTTGTCACGACCACACGCAGCGCGGTGTGGGGCTTTCTGTACCTGTTCGTCTTTTCCCTGGGTATGTCGGTGCTGCTGGTTGCAGTGGGTCTGCTGAGCGGAATGGGGGCATCGCTCCCGCGGGCCGGCAAGTGGACCGTGTGGATCAAACGGCTGGCCGGTGTGATTCTCATCGCCATGGCCGAGTACTACTTCATTCAGATGGGGAAGGTCTCATGAGCATACTACTTCGACGGGGGCTGGCCGCTGGGGCTGTGCTCGCGTTGGTTACTGCCGGTTCGCTGCGGGCTCAGGGTGATGCCGGTATCAAGGTGGGGAGCGTGGCGCCGGTCATGTCCGTGAATGACCTCGATGGCAAACCGGTGAACCTGGGTCAGTGGATCGGCAAGAAGCCGGTGGTTCTCGAGTTCTGGGCCACCTGGTGTGAGAACTGTGAAGCCCTGCTGCCCCGGTTCCAGCAGGCCAGAAAGCTCACCGGCGACAAGGTGGAGTACATCGGGGTGAACGTCACGGTGAACCAGAGTCCAGCCCGGGTCCGGAGGTACATGGAGCAGCACGATGTTCCATTCCGGGTCTTGTATGACGATGAAGGGGCCAGTACCAGAGCCTATCAGGCTCCGGCCACTTCCTATGTCGTGATCGTCGACGCTGCGGGGAAGGTGGTCTACACCGGCGTTGGCGCCGAACAACAATTCGAGCCGGCCCTGAAACGGGTGGCGGGGGTGCAGGAATGAAGAACGTTGCCACCGTTGTAAGAGGTCGGAGCCGGGGTGTGGTCGGAATTGGCCTTTCCATCGTCACCTTCGCGGTCACGCCAGTCGTCGCATCGGCCCAGGATACCATCGGTGCCCCCACCGCAGTCCTGGCTGATGGCCCCAGGGAGGGGGACCGGTCTCCCGACTTCTCGCTCCCCTGGGCCTCCAAGGACACCACCGGAGGCGCCAACTGGTTCAGTCTGAGTGCCAACCGGGGCCGGATCGTGGTGCTGGCCTTCTACCCCAAGGACTTCACCTCCGGCTGTACCGCCGAGATGAAGACCTTTACCGAGCAGTACGGCACCCTGTTCGGCGACGATGTCACCGTCGTGGGTATCAGTGCCGACTCGCTGGAAACCCACCAGCGCTTTGCCGCCAGCCTCAACTTGCCCTTCCGGCTGTTGAGTGACCCCGATCAGAAGGTCTCCCGGAAGTTCGGCAGTGCCGACCGGAACGGCTACAATCGCCGAACTGTGTACGTGATCGACAAGACCGGCCGGGTGAGCTACGTCGACCTCCGGTTCGGGGCGCTGGACCCGAAGGCCTACAGCCGTCTGCAATCCGCTATTCAGGCCGCCCGGAAAGGGGTCTGAGCCCTTCACAGGAGCGTCCATGATTCCTCTCCCGGTCCGCCGCCTCGGGCTTACCACGTCGGGGCTGGCTTGTCTGCTGGCGGCTCAGGCCACCCCAGCCGCGGCGCAGGAGGAGAAGCAGAACACCAATACCATCAACTGGCAGGTCGGGGCGTCCAAAGGAGGCTGGTGCCTCCAGTTCCTGATGGACGCCGAGAGCGCCGCGGATGGGCTCGCCAAGGATCATCGGGTGGTCCTGGCCCGGGAGGCCACCGGCCTGGCCCCAGCCATCGCCCGCCTGATTAAAGACGAACCGGAATACGCCGGCTGGGTTCCCTCCGAGGTGTGCACCTACATGTCCGAGGCCATCTGGATCGATGGCCGTCGTTTTGACAGGGGCAACGACAACCAGCCGATCGCCGCGGTCTACTGGGGTGTCGCGGCGGCCAGCTCAGATGGAGCCGCGGCGGGGCAGGGACGGATGTCCCTCAGGTACCTCGGCACCAACAGCAGCAGCTTCCGGCGGGCCATGGATACCCGGACTGTTCCGATCGATGAGGCGGAGTTGAAGATCACCCCGGTCAAGGAAAGCACCGACGAGGAGATCTTTCTGAAGTTGGAAGGGGCCACCATCGTGTACATCGGGAACCCCCGAATTGATACCACCGCCACTCCAACACCCCGGGCTCTGACCGCAGCCTACATGGGTAACAATCGGACCCTCTGGACGGTTAACTTTGAGTTCACTCCGGGCGAAGTTTCGTCGATGTCGGGGGCACTGAGAATCATCGGAAAACGCAACTTGGCCAAGGCACTCGACCGCTCCCCTATTCGGCTTTTGAGCCCGATGATCACCGGTGGAAAGGGAAGTGTAGCATTCACCAAGTAGCCGTCGGTTTGTGGATAACCCTGATTCTGTGTTGCGTGAGACGTGAGACGTTAAAGGTGAGAGGCTCCCAAGACCTGATTGAGCTGCGTATCACCTCTCACGTCTCACGAAGACAGTAATAGCAGTAAAGCAGCTCCCTCCGCATCGTCTCCCGGGGCTACAGCCCCTCTCTATACACAGTTTGTGCATACTTAACAGGGCACTGGCGACACTGTCGCCAGTAGGATTATCCACATCTAACTGTGGCTTTTTCGCATTGTGGAATATGTGGTTAGCCGATTGACTTAAAGTGGATAATTAAGTGGCCTCGTAGCTCTTTCTAGGGCATGGTGGTATAAAGTCGTTTGCCCCCATTTCCCCATTCAACATGTGGATAAAACGGTCAATCCACAGCCGTGGGAGACTCAGGCAACCGCCTCAGAGCGACCGCGTTCAAGGACCGTCATGTTTGTTGAAAAGTTGCTGTACGACAGAAAGGTCACGTATCCACAACTCGATTAGACCAAGCTTTCGATCAGTCTTATCATAGGTGCGTGACCGACCCAAACCTCCCGGCCCATAGCGGTCTGATCAGGGCCCGCCGAGTCATGAGCCTGGCTCCCGGAGTTACCGGGGATGCGGTCTGGTGGCAGGACGGTCGGATCCGGGCCATCGGTTCCGCAGTCGAGCTTGAGCGGAAGGTCCCCACCCGGGTCCCCCGTTTCGATCTCCCGGACGCGATAATTACACCCGGCTTTGTCGATGGGCATACTCACTTCGGGATGTGGGCTCGAGGTCGCAAGCGGGTTCATCTGGCCGGGTGCCTGACCCGGGACGAGGCCCTCCTTAGAGTCTCCAAGGGAGTCCCTGACCAGGGGTGGGTCTTGGGTCATGGATGGGACGCCAACCGCTGGGTCGACCCTCCCGATCGCTGGTCGCTCGACCGGTTCACCTCTTTCCCTACCTTCCTCGAGTCAATCGATATCCACGCGGGGTGGGCCAACTCGGCTGCCTTGTTGGCAGCCGGGATCGATCGTGAGACTCCCGATCCACCCGGCGGGCGAATCGTGCGAGATGGCTCGGGTGAGGCCACTGGACTGCTGCTGGAGCGGGCCGCGCTCCTGATCTCTGAGATGGTTCCCACTCCGACTCCCTCTGCATTGATCGACATGCTGAGGGATAGCCAGGCCGAGGCTCATCGGCTTGGGGTTACCGGAATCCATGATGTGGAGGGGGCTGACGTTCTCCGGGCGTTTCGGGCTCTTGAGGCCGGAGACCAGCTCCGGCTCCGGGTGCTTTTTTCGCCGCCGGTGGCTCAGTTGGCCCGCCTGTTGGCCAATGGGGTCCGGAGCGGCCAGGGTACCGACTGGCTGAGTCTGGGGGGAGTGAAGATGTTCCTGGACGGAAGCCTGGGAACCCGGACCGCCTGGATGTTGGAGCCCTACGAAGACGGCCGGGACTCGGGGATGCCGCTGGCTACCGAGGCGGAAGCCCGGGCGGCGGTCGAGCAGGCCGCTTCGAATGGGATCGCGTGCGTGGTTCACGCCATCGGAGATGCGGCGGTACGCCGGGCTCTGGACCTCTTGGAGCCGGCTTCCAAGGTCGGACTTCCCCACCGGATCGAGCATTTCCAATGTGTCGACTCTTCCGATCTGGCTCGGGCTGGGCGGGCTGGAATCATCGCGTCCATGCAGCCGGGCCACCTTCCCGGTGATGTGGTTCTGGCGGAGGAGCGCTGGGGCCGGCGGACCCGAGGGGCCTATGCCTTCAAGAGTCTGCTGCAACGGGGTACGGTGCTCGCGTTCGGCAGCGATGTTCCGGTGGTCTCGCTCGATCCACGGGATGGAGTGGTCGCGGCCATGACCCGGAGTGCCAGCGATGGTTCCTTCGACCAGGGGTGGCAGCCGGACGAGCGGCTGATGTTCGAGGACGTAGTCAGGGCTTACACGGAGGGGAATGCGATCGCCGGCGGAGCCGCTGACCGTCGAGGCACGCTGGTACCGGGCCGTGACGCGGATCTGGTGGCCTGGCGGGTGGACCCCGCCATTCTTGAAAATGACGCCACCGCATTTCGGGAAGCGGCCGTTGAGCTAACGGTGGTGGGCGGGGAGCCGGTCTATCGCAGGGAGTAGTAGTCAATTCATCCTTCTATCCCCTCCGGTTTCAGGTTAGACTCCCCCGTCGCCAATCCTCAGGACTGCCGTGGCCGCAGCTATTCGTCACACCAAAATCGTTGCAACCCTTGGCCCGGCCTGGGCCAAGCGGGACCAGATGAACACCCTCTTCGATGTGGGTGTGAATGTGGTTCGGGTTAACGCATCGCATGGCACCCCGGACATCCGGCGCGGATGGATGGAACTGGTGAAGCAGGTGCGGGATGAGCGGAAGGATTCGATCGGCCTGTTGCTGGACCTCCAGGGCCCCCGGATCAGGGTCGGCAAGTTGGCCCAGCCCATCAAGCTCGAGCCGGGCCAGCTGATAACCTTTGCTCCCGAGGCGATTGCCCAGGAAGGGGAGATTCCCACTACCTACGACGACCTGGCCCACGACGTGAGGGAAGGGGCCCGGGTCCTGCTGGACGACGGTCTGCTGGCGGTCCGGGTTCGCGGAGTCAGCGGCGACCGGGTCAAGGCGACCGTGGAGTACGGTGGCGAGCTCAAGTCGAACAAGGGGATGAACCTGCCGGGCGTCGATGTGAGCGCACCCGCGCTGACCGACAAGGATCGGGACGACGTAAAGGAGGCGATCGCTGCCGGAGTCGACTACATCGCCCTCTCGTTCGTGCGCAAGCCGGCCGACATGGATCAGCTGCGCCGGCTGATTCCCAGAAGCATCAAGCTGATTGCCAAGATCGAGAAGGACACCGCGCTCAAGGAACTGTGCGGTATTCTGGAGGCCTCCGATGCCATCATGGTGGCCCGGGGCGACCTCGGTGTCGAGCTTCCCTTCGAGGAAGTCCCTCTGGTCCAGAAGCGGATCATCCGGGAAGCCAACCTCCACGGCAAGCCGGTGATCACCGCGACCCAGATGCTGGAATCGATGGTGAACGCGCCGGTGCCGACCCGGGCCGAGGCCTCGGACGTAGCCAACGCGATCCTCGACGGAACCGACGCCGTGATGCTCTCGGCTGAGACCGCCGTGGGCAAGTATCCGGTCGAAGCCGTGCGGGCCATGGATCGGATCGCCCGGGAGATGGAATCGCACCGGGTAGGCCGGAGCGCGGCCTTCGACGCGGCGGTGGGCCGCCGTTCCCGTGATAATGACGACCTCCATCCTCGTCCGGGTGTGGGCCAGCCGGCCCGCACCGAGGATGCGATCGGCGTGGCGGTGTGTGCTGCGGCCGACCTGCTGCACTGTCCCCTGATTCTCTGCTTCACCAGCAGCGGCTTCACCGCCCGGAAGGTGGCCACCTACCGGCCCAACGTACCGATTGTGGCCGCCACTCCGGAACCGGAGACCTGGAGGCAGCTTTCTCTGGTGTGGGGTACTGTGGCGGTCCTCACTCCTCACGCGGCGGACTACGATACCCTGCTGAACGCCGGTCGGCAGCAGATTCTTTCCCGCGGCCTGGCCAAGGCCGGTGAGCGGGTACCGGTGACGGCGGGTGTACCGTTCGACGTTCCCGGGACCACCAATCTCCTGAAGATTGAAGCCCTGTAATGGCTAAGGGCTGTGGGCTCAGAGCTGTCGTAGCGGATCGCGAAGCCCGCGTCGAATGGAAGGATTGGCACGATAGCCCTCAGCCCATGGCCCATAGCCGCTAGCGCTACTGAGTTATGAGACTGACCTTCCTCGGCACCGGCACCTCGTTCGGCATCCCCCAGATCGGCTGCGATTGTCCGGTGTGCCACTCAACCGATCCCCGCGATCAGCGGACCCGGTCCGGCGCGGTGATTCAGTCGGGCAACGGCACTCTTCTTATCGACACCCCGCCGGAGCTGCGAATCCAGCTGCTCCGCTCCGGCATCACCAGGGTCGACGCGGTGCTCTACACCCATGAGCATGCCGACCACATCAACGGCATCGACGATCTCCGGATCTTCTCGGTCATGCAGCAGCGTCCACTGACCTGCTACGGACCGGCCGAGACGCTGGACAAGGTTCGGCAGGGGTTCTTCTACATTTTCGATGACAAGCGTCCCTTTGAGGGAACTTCCAAGCCCCGGCTCGAAATGTGTCCCCTGGAGCCGGGCGTACCCAGCACGATCGCCGGCGTTCCGGTGCTGCCGCTGTCGTTCGATCATGGTTTTGTCCGGGTCTTCGGCTATCGCTTCGGACCGGTGGCCTACATCACCGATGTGAAGACGGTACCGGAAGCCGCCCGGGAGCGGTTGCGCGGGATCAAGCTGCTGGTGCTCAATGCGCTCTGGTGGCGTCATCATCCGACCCACCTGTCGATCGGCGAGGCAATCGAGACTGCCCAGGCGATCGGTGCGGAGCAGACCCTCTTTACCCACCTGACACACGAAACCGGCCACGCCGCCCTTGCGGCCCAGCTGCCACCCGGCATCAGCCCAGCCTACGATGGACTCACGGTCGAGGTGAGTGAATGAAGTTCTTCTACGGACGAATGATGGCGGACCGGCTCGCGGGAGAGCGTGGACTCTCCCGCCCCCGTATGGCCGAACTCTCCCGGCGTTTCGCCGAGGTGCAGTCCGAGGTCCGCCGCCGCCGCGGCAACAAGGAGTACGGCTTCTACGGACTGGGGAATCAGGCCCAGGCGGTCCAGAACATCAAGCGATTCGCCGAAGGCGTCGGCCAGGCCTTCGACCACATTCTGGTACTGGGAATCGGTGGCTCGGCGCTGGGCGCCAAGGCGCTGCTTACCTCGCTCCGCCGCCCCGGCTGGAATGAACTGGACGATGAGGGCCGCGACTTCTTTCCGCGCCTCACCGTACTCGACAACGTAGACCCGGTGAGTGTGGCCGAGGCCCTGCGGCGGATCGACCCCCGCCGGGTGCTGGTCAATGTGATCAGCAAGTCAGGCGGGACGGCCGAGACGATGGCGCAGTATCTGGTTGTCCGGAAGTGGCTGGAGGATGCGCTCGGTCCAGCTGCCGCGCGCCACCTGGTCTTCACCACCGATCCAGCCAAAGGTGCGCTCCGGGAAATCGCTCAGCGCGATGGCATCGCTGCATTGGAGGTTCCTCCCGATGTGGGTGGAAGATTCAGCGTATTGTCTCCGGTAGGATTGCTCCCGGCTGCATTAGTTGGGATCGACATCGAAGGATTGCTGGCCGGTGCCCGCGAGGCGCTGGCGCGAGCGGAGAACGACGATCTCCGGCAGAATGGTGCCGCGATGTATGCCGCGCTCCACTGGGCCGCCGATACCACCCTCGGTGCTCGGATCCACGTCCTGATGCCCTACACCGACCGGTTGCGGGATTTTGCCGACTGGTATCGTCAGCTCTGGGCCGAGAGTCTGGGAAAGGCGCAGGATCGCCGGGGACAGGAAGTGCACCTCGGTCCTACCCCGGTGGGCGCGGTGGGGCCGACCGACCAGCACAGCCAGGTTCAGTTGTTCATGGAAGGACCCTACGACAAGGTGATCACCTTCATCTCGGTGGATCAATTCCCCGAGGATGTCACCATCCCCGGTGGTGATTCGCTTCCCCCCGATCTTTCCTACCTCGCCGGTCACACCCTCGGCGAACTGCTCAATGCCGAATATCAGGCGACCGCGGCCGCATTGGCGCGGATGGGACGGATGAACTGCTCGCTCCACCTGCCGGAACTCTCGGCCGCGTCGATGGGTGAGGCGATCATGTTCTTCCAGATCGCCACCGGATACGCCGGGGTCTGGTACGGGGTGGACCCCTTCGATCAGCCGGGAGTTGAGCTGGGGAAGAAGCTCACCTATGCCGCAATGGGGAGACCGGGCTATAACCCGGAGCCGCTGGGCGCACCGGGTGGCGATGTGGTTTGACGCCTCGTCGCCCGGGGCCTACATTGGATTCACAGTTGATTTGGTAACTCTCAAGCGGACAGGCACTTATGACCGATCACCGAGCCCAGCTCATCGGCTTGTACGGCGGCGCGGTTCAGCAGCAGGGCGATGCCGTGAAGGTGACCGATCCTTCCCGTCTCAAGTCGGACGCAACCGACAAATTGGTCTGGCAGGCGGTCTTCGGGGGCACCGCGGAGAAGGACGCGGCCCGCTGGCTGTTGTGGGAACTGGGACAGGCCACCGGAGCCCGGCCCGCTTCAATTGGACCGATCTATTTCGCCCGGGGTCGGGGCGAGTGCGGTGGCTTCACCGTGCCGGCGATCAACGTCCGGATGCTGGCCTACGATACCGCCCGGGCCATCTTCCGGTCCGCGATGAAGCGAAACGGCGGAGCCATTCTCCTCGAGATTGCCCGCTCGGAAATCGCCTACACCGATCAGCGTCCCGCGGAGTATGTCTCGGTGATTATCGCCGCGGCGCTCAAAGAAGGATGGACTCTCCCGATCTTCATTCAGGGAGACCATTGCCAGGTCAACGCCAAGAAGTATCAGGGCAACCCCAAGGAAGAAGTCGGCGAGGTGAAGAAGCTTATCGCCGAGGAGATCGGGGCCGGGTTCTACAACATCGACGTGGACACGTCCACCCTGGTCGATCTCTCCAAGCCCACTCTGCTCGAGCAGCAGCGGCTCAACTATGAGCATGCCGCCGAGATCACTCATTTCATTCGCGACCGGGAGCCGGAGGGGATCTCGGTATCGGTGGGCGCCGAAATCGGTGAAGTGGGACACAAGAACAGCACGGTGGAAGAGCTGGACGCCTTCATGGAGGGCTACAACAAGGAGATCAAGAAGTACGGCAACATCGAAGGGATCTCCAAGATCTCGGTGCAGACCGGTACCAGTCACGGCGGCGTAGTGCTGCCCGACGGCACCATCGCCAAGGTGAAGCTCGACCTCGATGCGCTGGCCGCGCTCTCCAAGTCGGCCCGGGAGAGTTACGGGATGTCGGGCGCGGTTCAGCATGGTGCCAGCACCCTGCCGCCCGACGCGTTCGGCAATTTCCCCCGGCTGGAAACCGCCGAGATCCACCTGGCCACCAATTTCCAGAGTATCGTGTTCGACAGCCCGGCGCTGCCGGCTGATCTGCGGGAGAAGATGTACCGCTGGCTCGATACCAATGCCGAGAGCGAGCGGAAGGCGGGCGACAGCCCGGAGCAGTTCTATTACAAAGCCCGCAAGAAGGCCATCGGCCCCTTCAAGCGGGAGGTGTGGTCGCTGCCGCCGGCAACCCGGGCGGCCATCGCGGCCGAGCTGGAGAAAACCTTCGATTTCCTGTTCGAGCAGCTGCAGGTGACCAATACCGCGCCGCTCGTGCAGAAATACATCAAGGCGCCCTACCAGGCCCACGCGTCGCTCCAGCGCGCGCTGGTGACCGCGGTGGATGACGCAGAAGCGGGAGAGTAAGATGGCGCGCGAGGAAGAGCGGGAAGTGGTTTACGTGGAACGGGGCGAGGGCAGCATCCGCCCGATGTTGTTCGGAGCGCTGGTCGGGTTGGCGGTCGGGCTTCTCTTCGCCCCCCAGAGCGGGGAAGAGACCCGCCGGGGACTCCGCCGCCGGCTCCGCAAGGCGCGGGCCCTGGCCGAAGAGAAAGTGGGCGAGTTGTCGGAGCGGATGTCGAGTGACCGGCCCCGCAAGAGCCGGCGGGAAGAGCGGGAAGAAGTCCGCTCCGATCTCGAACGCCGGCTGGCCGAAGCCCGGGCGCGGCGCCGGACCACCGCCAGCGCCGGTGAGGAAGAGGAGCCGGTCGCCTGATCCGGGCGACGCTGGCCGCGCGAACCCGCGCCGGGCTGGCGTTCGTTCAGCGCGTCCTGCATCAGGCCGATCGGCATAACATTCCGTTCCTGGCCAGCGCGCTGACCTTCGACGGTCTGCTGGCCGCCATCCCGTTTCTGCTGCTGCTGCTGGTCGGGCTGACCCACGTGGCTCAGCTCTCTTCCGGCTCCAGCGCTCAGGACCTGCATCAGCTGTTTCAACGATTCGTGCCCCGCAACGCCGATATCAACGGCGCGGGGCCTTTCGTCGGGATCGAGAAGTTTCTGGTGGGGTTTACCAGGGCCCGGGCGACGGTCTCCTACTTCGCGCTGCCGCTGTTCGTCTGGTTTGCCACCCGCCTCTTTGCGTCGATCAGGACATCCCTGACGCTGGTGTACGATGTTCCCAAACGGGGCGCCCGGCACTTCGTGCTGTCGTACCTGACCGGGAAGTTGCGCGACATGATGATGGTACTCCTTACCATCGCGCTGCTGACCGTAAATGCCGGCCTGGGTGCGGTACTCAAGGTGTTCTACTCCCGGGCCGATGCGCTGGGGGCCTCCATCCCGCTGCTCAATTTCTTCGTAACCGGTCTGGGGCAGATTCTGACCCAGTTCACCACCTTCGCGTTCGGGGTCTCGCTCTTCTACCTGGTCTACCGTCATGCCTCGCCCCAGCGGTTGCCTCGAGTGGCGGCGTTGGCCGGCGCGGTGTTCGTGGCCCTGCTGTTCGAAGTCGCCAAGCGGCTCTATGGCTGGTATCTGGTCCACATGGCGGTGGTGAACCGCTTCTCGGCCGATGCCAGCACCGCGGCCGCGCTGCTGTTTGTCGTGTGGATGTATTACACCGCGCTGGTCTTTCTGGTCGGGGCGGTGGTGGGCGAAACCTGGGATCTGCTGGGCCGTCAGAAACGTGCTGCGGCAGAAGACCCGGTGCCCGGTCCGGTGTTTCGTGAATCCTCTTCTCAATCTCTCTGACTATCCCATGCGTCTCAGCCTGTTCGCCCTCCTTCTGCTGACTCCCGGTCTGCTCTCGGCTCAGGAGTTCGACTTCTACTCTCGTGGGCCTTATCGCACCCAGGTGCCCCGCCCCGAATCGCTGCTGGGCTATCGCATCGGATCGCAACACACGATGTACCACCAGCAGCAGCAGGTCTTCGACAAGTTGATCGAAGGCTCCGACCGGGTCCGCACCGAAGTCATCGGGAAGACGGCGGAGGGGAAGGTGATGCGGCTGCTGATCATCTCGGCGCCGGAGAACATTGCCCGGCTGGACGAGATCAGAGCCAACCTGGCCAGGCTGGCCGATCCCCGGAAGACCAGCGCGAGTGAGGCCCGCTCGTTAGCCGAGCGGACTCCGGTCACCGTGCTGCTCACCCACTCGGTCCACGGGAACGAGCCGGCCGGGTTCGAGGCCTCGATGGAAACGGTCTACCAGCTGGTCGCATCGGACGAACCCGCCACTCTCGAGATGCTCAAGAACGTGGTGGTTCTGATCAACCCTTCGCAGAACCCCGATGGCCACGAGCGGTTCGCCGCGTGGTCCAACTCCATTGCGGTGGGGAGCGACGATCCCAACGCGGTGGAGCAGACCGAGCCGTGGGCCATCTGGGGCCGGTTCAATCACTATCGCTTCGACATGAACCGGGATGTACTGGCCCAGTCGCAGCTGGAGACCAAAGCGCTGGCGTCGGTGTACGTCCGCTGGCGGCCCCAGGTGGTGTGCGATCTCCACAGCACCACTTCGCAGTACTTCTTCCCGCCGGTGGCCGAGGCCCACAACCAGAATCTGCCGGCCAAGACCTACGAATGGTTTGAGCGGTTCGGACGGAACAATGCCCAGGCGTTCGATAAGCGTGGCTGGCAATATTACGTGCGCGATGTGTTCGACTTCTTCTATCCCGGTTACATCGACATGTGGCCCACCATGCGCGGCGGGCTGGGGATGACCTACGAGACCGATGGCGGTCCCGAGCTCAAAAAGCGGAAGAGCGACGGGAGCTACACCACCTTCGAGATGGCAATCGCCCATCACTACGGTGCCTCGCTTGCCACCCTCGAGTACGCCGGTAAGAACCGGGCCGAGCGGTTGCGGGACTTCTACGATTTCCATGCCACCGGGATGGCCGAGGCCCAGAAGCGGCCGCTCAAGCGCATCGTGTTCACCGGGGCCGACTCGGGCCGGGCTCTCTGGTTGGCCCGCCGGCTGGCTTCAGAGGAAATCGAAGTCACCCGTCTGGCCCAGCCATACACCACGCTCAAGGCCAACTCGTACATGGGTGGGGCTGTTGCCAAACGCACCTTCCCGGCCGGGAGCTACGTGGTTGATCTCAATCAGCCGGAGGCCCGCCTTGCTACCACCATGCTGGAACCGCGCGCGGTCTTCGATTCCGGGTTCGTCAGGAAACAGCTGGCGGCCTATAAACGGAATCAGTTACGCGGCGACAACGCCGACAAGGAAGGGTACGAGTTCTACGACGTGACCGCCTGGTCGTTGCCGTACACTCTGGGTCTCGATGCCTGGTGGACCGACGATGTGACGGCAGTGACCGGCAGCCTGGTGGGACCGGGGGATTCGCTGCGGGCACCGGCGGCACCCTCTCGGGCCCAATCTGCCTACCTCTTCACCAATGAGAGCGAAGCCTCCGCCCGGCTTGCCATGCGGCTGCTCCGCGAGGGCTACAAGGTGGCCTCCGCCACGCGAGCTTTGATGGCCGACGGAGTCTCTTACCCGCGCTCGACTTTTGTGGTGCGTCTACAGCGCAACCCGGCCAATGTCCACGAGCGGATCGTCCAGCTGGCCCGGGAGACCGGCGCCCGAGTGGTGGCGGTGCAGTCGGCCTTTCCGGACACCGGGCAGATTGGGGTCGGCAGCGAGGAAGTGGTATCGCTCAAGTCGCCCAGAATCCTGCTCGCGGCCGGCGATGGGATCGATCAAACGGCGTTCGGCTCGGTCTGGTTCTACTTCGAGCGGGAGCTGGGGGTTCCGGTGGTGCCGATCAATCTGAAGGATATCGACGGCGGCACTCTCAATGATTACAGCGTGCTGATCATCCCCGATGGCTCATCCGGCCGGATGTGGCGAGAGCTGGGTGAGGGCGGGGCCACCCGACTCAAGACCTGGGTCCAGGATGGCGGCGCGGTGATCGGCTTTGGCGGCGCGGTGAGCCTGCTCGGCCGCAAGGAACTGGAGCTCACCACGGTGAAGGCCTTTGCCCCCGATTCGAATGCCCCCAAGGACACCACGCTGACCGACGGGATGAAGCCGGCGCCGCCGCTGATCTCGCCTTCCGCCTCGGGCGGCACCAAGCCTGAATTCATTCCGGGTTCGATTTTCCGGGCCACCCTCGACCGGACCCACTGGCTTACCGGCGGCTACGAGAAGGACCAGATCCCGGTTTTCCTGGAGACTGACAACCTGCTCAAGCCGTCGGAAAAGGGAGCCAACCCGGTGGTGTTCACCGGTGCCGATCTCACCTTGTCAGGATTCACCTGGCCGGAGAATACCGAGAAGCATCTCAAGAACTCGGTCTGGGCCGCGGTGGAAAGCTCGGGGAACGGCTCGGTCATTCTGTTCGCGGAGAATCCGGTATATCGCGGGTTCTGGCGAGGCCCGTCCAGGTTGCTGACTAACGCCGTGCTCTTCGGCGCCAATCGGTGACGCTCACCCTGGTCGTGCTGGCCGCCGGTCTGGGCAGCCGCTTCGGAGGGCTCAAACAGCTCGAGGCGGTGGGGCCCGGCGGGGCTACCCTGATGGACTATTCGGTGTTCGACGCCGAGCGGGCCGGGTTCGACCGGGTGGTGTTTGTGATTCGCCCGGAAATGAGGGAAGCGTTCGAGAAGCTGATCGGGCAGCGATACCGGAACCGGATGACCATTGCGACGGTAACTCAGCGGATGGATGACATACCCTCCGGCTTTGCGGTTCCTTCCGATCGCACCAAGCCATGGGGGACCGGTCAGGCGGTGTTGGCGGCGCGTACTGAAGTGCCCGGTTCTTTTGCCGTCCTCAACGCCGATGATTTCTACGGTCGGGAAGCACTGAGTGAGGTCGCTAACTTTCTCCGGGCTCCCAATCCACAGGAAGTCTGCGCGGTCATGGGCTATCGGCTGGAGCAGACCGCCAGCATTGAAGGCGGGGTCAACCGTGCTACACTGGAGCAGGATCGTCGGGGATACCTCACCCGAATCGTTGAAGTGAAGAACCTGAGCGAAGCCTCGGCCGGGAGATTCCGCGGCGAAGTCGACTCCGAGCCGCGCATTGTCGCGGCCGATGCACTGGTCTCGATGAACCTCTGGGGTTTGACGGCGGCAGTCTTCCCTCAGCTCGAGCGCGGGTTCGAGGCCTTTCTGGCCCGCAGACCCGGTCCCCGGGCCGAGTACTATCTCCCCGAGGCGATTCAGGAGATGATCTCCGAGGGTGCCGTCAGTGTGAAGGTGATTCCGACTGAGAGTCGCTGGACCGGCATGACTCATCCGGGCGATCGCCAGCGGGTCGAGAGTTTTCTGCAGGAGCTGGTCGACGCCGGAGAATATCCTCCCTCCCTTTGAGTCCTTCCGAGTTCGCACCGATCCTGGCTCAGTTCGGCTTGGAGCATGTGCCCCTGGTTCCCGTCGACGGCGGGCACATCAACGGGACGTGGCGCGCCGGAGCGTGGCTGCTGCAGCGAATCAATCCCCAGGTCTTTCCCAACGGCAAACTGGTGATCGACAATGTCGCAGCGGTCTGCGACCATCTTGAATCCGCCGCCAGGCGGATGGGGCTCGACGAACCCCGCCTGGTTTTGCGGGTCTCTCGAAGTCTGGATGGGCGACCAGGAGTCCAGGGTGCCGACGGTGCCTGGTGGCGGGTACTCCACTACCTCGAGAACACGCGCACCTTCCAGCGGGCTGACTCGCCTGAGGTAGCCGCCGAGGCAGGGAGGGCATTCGGTCTCTTCCAGCGCCTCCTGTCGGATTATTCCGGTCCACCGCTGGCCGAGACCATTCCCGGTTTTCACGACACCTTCGGGCGATTGGGCGCGCTGCAGCGAGCGGTCGAGGTGAAGGGGGCCCGGGCGGGGCAGGTCGAGGCCGAGCTACGGTTCGTCGCCGAGCGCGCAGGGTATGCCGGAGTGATTCCGCCGTTGATCCAGTCAGGAGAGTTGCCGCGGCGAGTGGTCCACAATGATGCCAAGATCGCCAACGTCCTGTTCGATCAGTCCAGCAGTCGAGCTCTCGCGGTCATCGATCTCGATACCGTGATGCCGGGGACCCTCTTGTACGACGTCGGCGATCTGATCCGATCCATGGCATCGCCCACCGACGAAGACGAGCCGGATATTTCCCGCATCAGTGTCTCGACGCCGGTAGTGGAAGCCCTGCTGCGGGGGTACCTGGACGGCTGCCGGGACGTCCTGACCGAGACCGAACGCCGGCTGCTGGTCTTCGCCGGTATCCTGCTCAGCTACGAGCAGGGCGTCCGGTTTCTCACCGACTATCTGGACGGGGATCGCTACTACCAAGCTGCCCGACCGAGACAGAATCTCGATCGGGCCAGAGCGCAGTTTGCGCTGGTGGCGGCGTTAGAAGAAAGTCGGGATTCTCTTGAGAAGAGCGTGAAACGTGAAAAGTGAAACGTGAAACTGCGAATGACTTTTCACTTTTCACATTTCACGTCTTTGCCCACATCCTCGGTACCAGCCGCAGCAACCACACTCCACTCACCACGAAGATTGCCCCCCACATGACGGCGGGACCGGTCCGTCCATAGAGAAAGCTGCCGGTACCGAATAGGGCCGAATAGACGAAGGCGATTCCCAGGACCCAGCCCAGCAGTGATTGGGCCAGGCTGTCAGGAGAGGGTCCCACCCCGGCTTCGGCCGGGATGGTTCCCCAGCCTGCTCCGGCAGGCCGGACCTGGCGGTAGAACTCGACCAGCTGCGACCGGTCGGTCGGCTCGGTGAGCAGTGCGGTGAGCACCCACACGATAGTCGTAATCACAACTCCAGCGATCAGCGCGATGTGGGTCGGCACGACCATGCCGGCCTTGCCGGCGAAGAAGAACCCGAGCGCAACCGCGAAGCTGGTCACCATCGCGGCGATCTCGGACCAGGCGTTGACCCGCCACCAGAACCAGCGCAGGAGATACAGTAATCCGGTGCCGGCCCCGACCGAGAGCATCAGGTCGAACGCCTGACGAGCGCTGTCGAGGACCAGGGTGAAGCCGGTCGCAATCAGCATCAACACAGCGGTCACGATCCGCCCGACCATGACGTAATGCCGCTCGTCTTCTCCCGGTTCGAAGAAGCGCCGGTAGAAGTCATGCACCAGATATGAGGTGCCCCAGTTGAGATGGGTTGAAATGGTCGAGACGTAGGCTGCCAGCATGCCGGCGATCATCACCCCGAGGAACCCCGCGGGCAGGAACTTGAGCATGGCGGGGTAGGCCATGTCGTGGCCGATCAGCTTCGGGTCGACATAGGGGAAGGTCCGGGCGATGTCATCCAGGGAGGGGAAGATGATCATGGAGCACAGCGCCACCAGGATCCAGGGCCAGCTGCGAATGGCGTAGTGCGCCACGTTGAAGAAGAGCGTGCCGCTCAGGGCATCCCGTTCGCTCCTGGCAGCGAGCATTCGCTGGGCGATGTAGCTCCCGCCCCCAGGTTCGGCGCCCGGGTACCAGACCGACCACCACTGGACCGTGAGCGGGATGATCAGCACCGAGAGGGTCAGACTCCAGTCGCCGAAATCAGGAAGCAGGTTGAGGGTGCTGGGGCTGGTTTTGGCCAGCAGCCCGCTCAGTCCCCCGATTTCCGGCTGCTTCAGGGAGAAGATCGCCAGGGCGATTGCCCCGGTCATCGCGATGCCAAACTGAATGAAGTCGGTGACCAGCACACCCCAGAGGCCCGAGGTGGCCGCGAACAGCACGTTGATTCCGGCACAGATGGCCAGAGTCTGAAGTAGGGGCCAGCCCAGCACCACGTTGGCGATCTTGGCGGCGGCCAGATTCACGCTCGCCATGATCACGCAGTTGAAAAAGAGCCCGAGATAAATCGCCCGGAAGCCGCGGACCAGGGTGGCCGGCTTTCCGGAGTAGCGTAATTCGTAGAATTCCAGATCGGTCAGGACCCCGCTGCGGCGCCAGAGCCGGGCATAGAAGAAGACCGTCGCCATGCCGGTCAGCAGGAAGGACCACCAGGCCCAGTTGTTAGCGACGCCTTTTTCCCGGATCAGGTTGGTGACCAGGTTGGGGGTGTCGGTGCTGAAGGTCGTGGCCACCATCGACACGCCGATCAGCCACCAGGGTGCGGCCCGGCCGGAGGTGAAGAACTCCGCGGTACTCGATCCGGCCCGGCGGGCCAGCACCAGCGCCGGAATGAAGGAGATCACCACCGAGGTAAGAACGATGGCCCAATCGAGCGAGGTGAGGTGCATGGAGGCGGCTTCTACCTGAATGACCAGCATGAAGGGCTCCGGCGGGAAGTCGGGCGATCGGCCGACGCGATTACTGGGTAGCGAGCCACTCCTTGGCCTGGTCCACGGTGTCGAACAGCGGCCGCTCCCGTTTTGCCACTTGATTGAGCACCTGCAGCAGCACCTTCTGCAGCCCGCTGACCCCGACCAGGCAGGACGCCTTGATCCAGGGCTGCACCCGGACGAACACTCCTTTGATCGCGGCGGCGCTCTTGCGATCGAACTGCAGTCCCTTCACCTGCATTACCACCCGGACCGACCCTCTGGGTTCCCCGGTAATCAGGGCCTCGAAGCGGCCGATCATCGCTATGAAGTCATCCAGTTCTTTCAGGCCCGAGGCATCGACTACCAGCATCCTTGCCCCGCGGTATTCGACGAAGGCGCCCCGCGCTTCCAGCGCCGCCGCATCGAGCATTGCATGTCTCCAATTTGAGTGACTGGAGGATGACCAGCCCGGAACCGGGCGGCAAGTGGTGCCGGTCACCGTCCGGCGTTTGCCCGGGGGTCGACCCGCCGTTATCTTCTCGGTGCCTCAGGTCCGAAGGGCGCTGGCGCGCGAACCGCGTCAGGACCTCGCCGGTAGCAGCGCTAAGCGATGTCCAGTGTCGCTTCGGGGTGCCTGGGGCACTCTTCTTTTCCGACCCTCCACCCGCTGCACCCCCTCGGCTACCTTCCCGCATGGCCCTGGCACTCGCCCGGAAGTACCGTCCTCGTCGCTTCGCCGATCTGCTGGTTCAGGATCACGTCGCCAGCGTTCTCCGCGGCGCCGTCGTCAAGAATCGGGTGGGTCACGGCTATCTCCTCACCGGGCCTCGCGGAGTGGGCAAGACCACCGCGGCCCGCATTCTGGCCATGGCGCTCAACTGCGAGCGCAAAGGCCAGACGGAGCCGGCCGGGGAGCCCTGCGGGGAATGCGAGAGCTGCCTTCGGATCTGGACCGGTGGTGCCGGGCTCGACGTGGTCGAAATTGACGCCGCGTCGAACCGCGGGGTGGACGATGCCCGCGAGCTGCGCGAACGGGCCATGTATGCCGCTTCCCGCGAGGGGCACCACAAGGTCTACATCGTCGACGAAGCCCACATGCTCACCCGGGAGGCGTGGAATGCGCTGCTCAAGATCCTGGAAGAGCCCCCTCCGGGTGTGGTGTTCGTCTTCGCCACCACGGAACCGCAGAAGATCGCTCAGACCGCGGCCCCAGTTCTCTCCCGGCTCCAGCGGTTCGACTTCCGCCGGATTGGTGCCCCGGCGATCCGTGAGCGGCTCAAAGGCGTTCTCGCCGCCGAGCAGATCGAAGCCGATGAAGACGCGCTGACCCTGATCGCCCGCCAGGCCGACGGCGGCATGCGGGACGCGCTCTCGGTTTTGGACCAGTGCCTCTCCTTTGGCGAAGGGAGGGTGACGGCCGAGCGGGTCCGCGAAATCCTCGGCCTGGTGGCTGACGAGATCTACGGCGAGCTGCTCAATTTGCTGGTCGCTCAGGATCCGGCCGGCGTCTTTGTCCTGGTCGACCGGCTGGAAGATGCCGGCGTCGACCTGATCGAGTTCCTGGGCCAGGCCGGTGAAGTGCTCCGCGCGATGCTGATGCTTAAAGTCGGCGCCAGGCCGGAGAATCTCACCGAAGTCATGCGGCAGAGCCTGGAACAGCATCTCGACCGGTTGGAGGCCGGCGATCTGCTCCGGATGCTCAAACTCCTGGCCGAGGTCGAGCCGGCGCTCCGCAAGAGCGGCAGCCCTCGTTTGGGAGTCGAGACCCTGCTGCTTCGCTGGGCGATGATGGACCGGACGGTGGACCTGGCATCGGTGCTGGGGGGAGCTGGCGGTGGGCGGAAGGGCGGAATGGCGGAAGGGCGGAAGGATGGGCCGCCTGAAGCGGTGCAGCGCATCACTGGATCTGCCCCAATCGCACGAACGGCGGAGTTTCCTGCTCTTGCCAAGCGACCCGTGGTCGGTGCTGACGGGCCTTCCGCCCTTCCGCCCGTCCGCCCTTCCGACTCGCCTGACCGCCCGACCGCCCGACCAGCTCGTATCGTCGGCGAACTGACCCTCGAATCCCTCACCGCCGCCTGGCCTGACCTGACCCAGGTCGCCAGGGACCAGAGCCGGTTCCTCGGCGAGGCCGTTAATGCCGCCCGGCCCGCCGGGATCTCCGGGTCGGTGGTCACCCTGGCCTTGAATGACAACAATCCAATTCACGTCGAGGCGCTGGGACATCAGCGTTCCGCGGTCGAAAAACTGCTGAGCGACGCCGCTGGACGGCCCATCACTATTTCGGTGACCCAGGGGGATGCCGATACTGCAGCGGCTCCCCCGATCCGGCGCCGGCTCTCCGAATCGGAGGCCAGGGCCGAGCGACTCAAGGTCCTTAAAACCCGGGATCCGGCCCTGGAAGCGGCCGCCGAGTCGCTCGATCTTGAGGTTCTGGAGTAGCTGGCAGGGTGGTTGCATCCGCCCCTCTGGACACCTACTTTCTTCTGACTCTGCAGGGACTTAGCGATATTTTGGGTATGGCAGATTGGCCCCAGTTGTTCCAGTTCAGCCAGCAGGTGCAGGGGCGGTTACAACAGCTCCAGCATGATCTGGCCGATAAGTCATATGAAGCCCAGGCGGGTGGCGGGCTGATTCGGGTTACCGTGGATGGGAAAGGGGCGGTTCGGTCCCTCGATCTCGATCCCGAAGTGTTCGAGGGCCGGGATGCTGACCTGTTGGCTGACTTGATCCTCGGTGCCATCGCCGAGGGCCAGAGACGTGCGGCGGAGGCGTTGCAGCAGGAAGTCCGGCGCATGGGCCCCCTGCCGCTGAACCCTCCCCTCTAAGGTTTGTGGCCGCGCTCGAAGACCTGGTGACTGAGCTCGCCAGGCTCCCTGGGATCGGCCGGAAGACGGCGCAACGGCTGGCGTACCATCTGGTGCAGCAGCCGGGCGACCGGCTCGCGCGGTTGGCTCAGGCGCTGGTCTCGGTGGCCGAGAAGGTCCGCCCCTGCGTCGTTTGCGGCAACCTCGCCGAAGGTGAGCGTTGCGATGTCTGTCTGGATCCCCGGCGAGATGCCGGTCTCATCTGTGTCGTCGAGGAACCGTCGGCCGTGACGATCCTCGAGAAATCCGGCGAGTATCGCGGGCAGTACCATGTGCTCGGAGGGCGGATCGATCCGCTGAGCGGGATAGGGCCGGAATCGCTCCGGCTCGATCGCCTGCAGGCCCGGGTCGAAGCCGGCGGGGTGCGCGAGATCATCCTCGCCACCAACCCCTCCATGGAAGGCGAAGTTACCGCCACCTACGTGCAGCAGATGCTGGGCGGCAAAGGCGTGAAGGTGACTCGGCTGGCCCGAGGACTGCCGGTGGGCGGGGATCTGGAATACGTCGACGGCGTCACCCTGGCCCACGCACTCACTGCCCGGCAGGAGATCGGTTGATGGTGCGTCGCTTGGCGGTGTTGCTGGGAATCGCGGCCGGTGTCACGCTTGGCTGGGTCGTCACCCAGGAGCGGATTCAGCACCACCGCTCCGACCTGTTCAGCTCCCGGCCCCTTCGCCGGCTGGCTGCGTTATCGGCCCTGCGGTCGCAACGGGGCGTGGAGACGGTGCGATTGCTGAGAGATTATCTCGAGTGGGAGCGCCATCCGGTGCTCCGGCGGCGGGCCAAGGGTATCGTCCGGCGCTTGGAAGCGGCGCTCGGCTAAACACGGGGACCTGATGCCTCCTGGTGCATCCAGCTGGTCATTTCGAGAAGAGGACTCCAACCGGATTCACGTCATCCTGTCCGATTTCCTGCGCGAGTCGAACGCCAGGACCGGGATGATCGTCGACCGCACCGGTCAGATGGTCGCGGTGGTCGGCGAGGAACCCTCCTTCGACCCCACGGCTTTCGCCTCGCTTACGGCCGCCGACTTCAGCGCCAACGACCAGCTGGCCCGGATGATCGGCGAGCCGGAATTCGGCAGCCTGTTTCACCAGGGTGAGAAAGAATCGATGTATCTGGCGGACATTGCCCGCCGGGTCATTCTGGTCGTGTTGTTCGACAACCGCACGACGCTGGGATTGGTGAAATTGCGGGTCCGTCCGACGGTGGGGGAGCTGCGGCACGTCTTCGAGGAGATGTTCACCCGCGGAAACACCGGTCAGTCCCAGGTCGAAACCGGTTTCATGGATGAGGCTGAGGATGAGATCGACAAGCTATTCGGGGCCTGAGGGAGAATAATCAGCGATGTCGATGATCAACTACGCCTCCCGAGAGATCAACTGCAAGTTGGTCTACTACGGTCCAGGCCTCGGCGGCAAAACGACGAACCTCGAGTTCGTCTACAACAAGGTCTCTCCCAATTCCCGGGGCAAGTTGATCTCGCTTGCCACCGAGACCGAGCGGACCTTGTTCTTCGATTTCCTCCCGGTTGATCTGGGAACCATTCGCGGCTTCAAGACCCGGTTCCACCTCTACACCGTCCCGGGCCAGGTCTATTACAACGCCTCCCGCAAGCTGATCCTCAAGGGCGTCGATGGGGTGGTGTTCGTGGCCGACAGCCAGATCGAACGCATGGAAGCCAATATCGAATCCATGCAGAATCTCTACGACAACATGGCCCAGCACGGCTACAACCTCACCACCATTCCGTTCCTGATTCAGTACAACAAGCGCGATCTCCCCAACGCCGCCACCATCCGCGAGCTCCAGGCTGCCCTCAACCCCGGCTGGCCGGTGGAAGATGCGGCCCGGCAGAAAGTCACTCCCGACAGCTATCACGAGGGAGAGAACCTGGTTGAACAGATCGACGGCCAGTGGGTCGAGCGGGCTCCCTATTTCGAAGCGGTTGCCATGACGGGCGAAGGGGTGTTTGATACCCTGAAGGCAGTGTCCAAGCTCGTGTTGAAGAGTCTGGGATCATAAGTACCGGGTACCGGGTTTCGAGTAGCTTCCCAACAGGAGCCGCACCCCTCCCCATCAACGGCATCCAAGTCTCGGTACTCGGTACTCGGTACTATGTGGAATTTGCCCAACATCCTCACCCTGATCCGGATCTGTCTCACTCCGGTCATTGCATTACTTCCCTTCATTGATGGCTACTGGCCCAAGCTGATCTGCTTCGGGATCTTTCTGTTTGCGGCCATTACCGATGTCGTCGATGGTTACCTGGCCCGCTCCCGCAATCTGGTCACCGATCTGGGGAAACTGCTGGACCCGCTGGCCGATAAGCTGCTCCTCTTCGCCACCATCATTCCGATCTACTGGATCTCCCGCACCCGGCACAATCTTTACGATATCCCGGTGTGGGGCAGCATTCCCCTCTGGGTCTGCCTGCTCCTGATCGGGCGGGAAGTGGCGATGACCGGGTTCCGCTGGTGGGCCAACCGCAAAGGGATCGTCATCCCCGCCGCCGGCGCCGGCAAGCTCAAAGCGACCATTCAGAATATCTACATCGGCGCCACCTTCCTCTGGTTCACCTTCCGGGATGCCCGCAAGCCTATGGGGTGGGAACACAATCGCTTTGCCGAGTACTGGAACCAGTTCCATGGCAGTGTTGTGGCTGTGACCCTCGCCTTGGCGACGGCGTTGACTGTCTACTCCTTCGTCGTCTACATGTATCGGTACCGGACGCTCTTCAAGGGCCATTAGCCATTAGCCTTTAGCTGCTCCTGCGCTCGCCCCCCTCCCAGACGCTTATCTTGGATCGCTCACGGCTCACGGCTCACGGCTCACGGCTCACGGCTCACGGCGATCGAATCATGCCTGTCGAACTCCTCACTATCGGTACCGAGATCCTGCTCGGTTTCACCATCGACACCAACTCCGCCGAGATGGGCCGGGCGCTGGGCGCCGCCGGTCTGGAGGTGGTCCGGCGCACCTCCGTCAGTGACACGCCCGAGGCCATCAGGTCAGGAGTTCTCGAAGCCCTGAATCGTACCGGCACAGTGATCTGCACCGGCGGACTCGGTCCCACCGCGGACGACATCACCAAGAAGCTGGTAGCCGAGCTGTTCGAGATGCCCCTCGAGTACCACGACTATCTGTGGGATAATCTGGTCGAACGATTCGCCCGCTTTGGTCGCAAACCCTCCGAGAAAAACCGCTCTCAGGCCGAGGTGCCCCGGGGCGCAACCGTGCTCAATAACCGCTGGGGTACTGCCCCTGGGCTCTGGCTCGAAGGCAAGCTCGGCCTGGCCATTCTGCTGCCGGGCGTGCCGTCGGAGATGCGAGGCTTGCTGCATCACGAGGTGCTGCCCCGTCTCGCCGGTCGGACCGGTAACCGGGTGATTCGCTCCCGCGCGGTGCGCACCACCGGTGTACCGGAGTCCACTCTGGCGGAGCGGATTTCCGGGATGGAGGAGATCGTTGCTCCGCTCTCCCTGGCATACTTGCCGAGCATTCTGGGAGTCGATCTGCGTTTGACGGCGTGGAATCTCCCGGCCGACGAGGCTGACGCGAAGCTGGCGGCCGGCATCAACGAGATCCGGTCCCGGGCCGACGAATGGATCTATGGCGAGAACGACGTCGACCTGGCGGCCGTGGTGCTGGAAGCAGCCCGCCGGCGTGGCTTGAAGCTCGCCACCGCCGAGTCGTGCACTGGCGGCGGGGTAGGGGCTCGGCTCACCGAGATCCCGGGAAGCTCCGATGTGTTTCTTGGTGGGGTGATCGCCTATGACAACTCGGTGAAGCAATCACTGCTGGATGTGCCAGCCGCGATGCTCAAGGAGCATGGCGCGGTGAGTGACCCGGTCTCAGCCGCGATGATTCGGGGCGCGCTCAAACGGTTGAATGCCCAGGCCGGCATTGCGATCACCGGCATCGCGGGGCCCGGCGGTGGCACACCGGAGAAGCCGGTTGGCCTGGTGTTCATCGCGATCGCAGTAGGCGATCAGGTTACTGTCACCCGCGCGACTTTCGCGGGAGATCGCGCCGAGATCCGTGGTCGTGCTGCGCAGGTGGCACTCAACAAGCTCCGGCTGGAACTGCTCCGAAGCAGCTAGCCTTCCTTTCAGTCACTGCGCTCCCGCAGCCGTCAACCGGCATAGCCTTCGAATACGTTCACCGATCCCGGGTGCCAGTCGACATTTTGCCGGAAGACCTCAGCGCCCACCAGGTCTTACCCCTTCCCAGCATCCGGTAACCGAAGTTGTTGAGGATCCCCTCGGGAAGTTGCTCGGGGAGGAGCAGCTCCTTTGCGGCTGCGGCGTAGGCCTTCTGGGAAGCGGCAAAGGCGCCGGCGATTGCCGCAGAGTCCGCGTCCCCCGGCGATGACTGGATCGGCAGGTAACGGACTGACACCCGATCAAACACGAATCGCCATCCGTCCACGAACCATAGCTCTCGCGAAGTTCTCCGTGGGGGCGACCAGGTTACGCCCGTCATGCCTCCGCTGCCAATCCCATTCCTGCCAATCTGACCCTATCCCCCGGCATACCGCCTGCTGTTATCTTTCCCCTCTTACATCTTGGGGGAATGTGGCAAGTGGTTGATAAATCAAAGCTTGGGCCAAATGGGTTGAGCGACGATGGGGCACCAGCCGCCACCGGAGATGCCGGAGCGGCGGGGTCCCATTCCGGCCTCCCGGTTGAGCCTCCGACTGAAGCTATCAAGCGGCTGGATCAGGAGAACGCAGAGCTCAAAGACCGTCATCTCCGGCTGGCTGCGGAATTCGACAATTTCAGGAGACGAACTGCCAAGGAGCGAGTGGAGCTGAGCGATCGAGCTCAGGCTGCGCTCGCAGCGAAGCTTTTGGATGTACTCGACGACCTCGAACGGGTCAGCGCCGGCGCGGCCCAGGACGGTTCGGGCGACGTGGTGCAGCAGGGACTGACCCTGATCGACAAGAAGCTCCGTAAGGAGCTCGAAGCTGCCGGTCTCGAGCGGATCGATCCAGCCGGTCAGCCGTTCGACCCGGCTTTTCACGAAGCGGTCTCGGTACTTCCACCACCGGAGCCGGCCAAGGACCACACCGTGAGCGCAACCTTTCAGTCGGGCTACCGATTCAAGGGAGTTCTGATCCGCCCGGCCCGGGTCCAGGTCTACTCTTCCGAGGGACACGCCTAAAGTGGCCAAGGACTTCTATCAGGTCCTCGGAGTGCCCGACTCGGCCACTCCCGACGAGATCAAGAAGGCCTACCGGAAGCTGGCGAAGCAGCACCACCCCGACGCCAATCCGAACAACGCCCAGGCCGCCGAGCGCTTTAAGGAAATCTCGGAGGCGCACAACGTGCTGTCCGACGCTGACAAGCGGAAGCAGTACGATCAGATGCGCCGGTTGGGCGCGTTCGATGGAGGCGGCTTCCGGCGGGGTGGAACCAGCTCACGGCCAGGCGGCTCGGCCTCAGCCGAGCCCGATATCGATTTTTCTGATCTGGGTGGATTCGGCGGCCTGGGCGACATCTTTTCGTCCATCTTCGGGCGGGGACGCCGGGATGAAACTGCGGCCGCTCCCGAGGTGGAAACCGTCGTCGAGATCCCCTTCCGTGTCGCGGCGCTCGGCGGCAAGGTGCCGGTGCGCCTGCCGGTCACCGAAACCTGCCCCACCTGCGCCGGGAGTGGAGCGGCGGCCGGTGCCAAGATCACTACCTGCCCGGAATGTCATGGCCGCGGCACGGTGCAGTTCGGCCAAGGCGGATTCGCGGTGAGTCGTCCCTGTCCTCAGTGCCGCGGCCGGGGGAAGATCCCCTCAACTCCGTGCCCCACCTGTGGTGGCGCGGGTGAGACCCGGACCGAGCGCGAAGTCTTGATCACGGTGCCGGCCGGCACCGAAAGCGGCGCCAAGGTACGTCTCCGAGGTCAGGGGAAATCGGGAACCCCCGGTGCCCCGGTCGAGGACATGGTGATCGTCTTCCAGGTGCAGCCGGACCGCTTCTTCAAGCGGGACGGACTCGATCTGGTCTGTGAGGTGCCCATCAACTTGGCCCAGGCCGTCTTCGGCACCCGTCTGCGGGTGCGGACCCTGGACGGCAAGAAGGTGGTCCTCAAGATCCCGCCGGGGACTCAGCCGGGTCGCAAGTTCCGGGTGAAGGGATTGGGAATCGAGAAAGGCGGCAAGCAGGGCGACCAGCTGGTCGCGGTTGATGTGCAGATTCCCGAGAAACTGACGGAGGAGCAGCAGGAGCTGCTCAAGAAGTTCGCCGAAGCGGGTGGGATGCAGTACTAGCGGGTCGCTGCCTGGAACTCGCCGGTCTTCGCCCCCGGCTCTCCTCGATACGAATCCACCAGCAATCGATGGGTCGCCAGCTCGGTCTCGCCGGGCTGGCGCTGAGTGTAGCCACCGGTCGAAGCAAGATCCCACGCCTGCCGGTTATCCTGCCACATCTGGCCCAGCAGGTCGCGAATGGCTGCGCGATGGGTCGGATCCTCCACCGGGGTTACCGCTTCGATTCTCCGTTCCAGGTTTCGCGGCATCCAGTCGGCCGACCCGATGTAGACCTCCTCGCTTCCACCATTCTGGAAGCAGAAGGCCCGGCTGTGCTCCAGGAATCTCCCCACGATGCTGATCACCCGGATCCGATCGCTGACACCGGGCACCCCGGGGCGAAGACAGCAGATCCCCCGCACGATGAGATCGATGTGGACGCCGGCCTGGGACGCTTCATACAGCGCCCGGATGATTGCCGGATCGACCAGGGCGTTCATCTTGGCCACGATGCTTGCCGGACGCCCTTCCCGGGCATGATCGGCTTCGCGCCGGATCATGGCGATGAACCGGTCCCGCATGTGCCGGGGCGCCACAATCAGCTTGCGGTACTGCGGCGGTGAGGCGAACCCGGTGAGGACGTTGAAGAGATCGGTGAGATCGGCGCCCAGCTCAGGGCTGGTAGTGAATAATCCAAAGTCGGTGTAAAGCCTGGCGGTCCGGGGGTGGTAGTTGCCGGTTCCCATATGTACGTAACGGCGCATGGTGTCGCCTTCCCGGCGCACCACCAGCATCACCTTGGCGTGGGTCTTGAGCCCAGCCACGCCATAGCTCACGTGCACCCCGACATCTTCCAGCCGCTGAGCCCAGCGGATGTTGTTCTCCTCGTCGAACCGGGCCTGCAGCTCGATCAGAACCGCCACCTGCTTGCCCCGTTCGGCGGCATGGGACAGCAGGCGCGCAATCGAAGAGTCACCGCCGGTGCGATAAAGCGTCAGCTTGATGGCCACCACATCGGGATCGTCCACTGCGGTCTGAATGAAACGCTCGACCGACGCGGTGAAGCTCTCGTAGGGGTGATGCACCAGCAGATCGCCTTCCCGGATCACCTCGAACATGTTGCGGCCCGAGGCCAGCCGCGCCGGCGTCACCGGATGATGAGGCGGGTCTCGCAGGGCCGGCACGTCGATCGAGGACAGAGCCATGAGGTCGGCGGTGTCCAGCATCCCCGGCACTTCGTACACATCCTCCGGACCCAGCGGAGCGGCCTCGGCATCCTGGGCCGCGTTGAATTCGGCGATCAACACTTCCCGGATCGACTGAGGCAGGTGGGGCCCGATCTCCAGCCGCACCACCGCCCCGAACCGACGGTTGCGCACTACTTCCTGAATGGTGCTCAACAGGTCTTCGGCTTCGTCGTGATCGACTTCAAAGTCGGTGTTCCGGGTAATTCTGAAGGTGTAGCAGCCCAGGATCTCGATACCGGGAAAGAGCGCTTCGACATTGGCGGCGATGACCTGCTCCAGCGGGACCCAGCGGAAGTTGCCTTCGACTGGCACCCACCGCGGCAGGATCTTGGGCACCTTGACCCGGGCGAAGCGCTCTTCTCCTTCCGCCGAGCGGAGATTCACCGCCAGCGAGAGGCTGAGGTTCGAGATGTAGGGGAAGGGATGGGCCGGATCGACCGCCAACGGCGTGAGGACCGGAAACACGTTGTCGCGGAAGTAGCGGTCGAGATTGGCCCGCTCCGCCGGAGACACGTCGGCGATATCGAGAATCTTCACCCCGTTGGCTGCCAGCCCGGGGAGCACTTCATCGTGCAGGCAGCGAGCGTGCTGGGTAACCATTTCCCGCACAATGGCGGAGGCCCGCCGAAGCTGCTCCTCCGGGGTCATGCCATCGGGAGTGCGCTCACTGTAGCCTGCGGCGAGCTGGTCCTTGAGACCGGCCACCCGGATCTGGAAGAACTCGTCGAGGTTGGAGCTGAAGATCCCGAGGAACTTGAGCCGCTCGAGCAGCGGGGTGCGGGGATCCTGGGCTTCGTGCAGCACCCGCCGGTTGAACTCCAGCCAGGAGAGCTCGCGGTTGAGATAGAGCTCGGGGCTGGAAAGATCAGCCGCCTGCGGGGCAGGCGGCCTGGAGGTCTCAGCGGCGGGTGAGGCGGCGACGTCGGTCACACCGTCAATCTAGCCCCTCAGCCGAACCCGGCCAGTCCGATTGTAACAGCCGCGTAACGTGCTGGTCGGCAACGAGTTCCACACGGTCTCAGGGCCGCACCACCTTCACTTCTTTTTCCCCGACCACGATGGAAAGGAACAGACTGACCAGTCCGATGAGAAGCCCGGCCCAGAATGCGGGCCAGAACCCTTCGACCCGGAACCCGAGATCGAACTGGGTCGAGAGCCAGCCGGTCAGCAGCAGCATCAGAGCGTTGATCACGAAGAGAAAGAGACCCAACGTGAGCATCACCAGCGGACAGGTCATCACCGTCAACAACGGGCGCACGAACGCATTCACCAGCCCGAACAGCAGTGCCACGATCAGGAAGTTGACCGGTCCGCCTTCATAGTGAACCCCGGGGACGACCTGTACCGCCACATAGATCGCCAGGGTGTTGATCAGCCAGCGGATGAACAGCGAACGCGAACGCATCACGATCCTCGTTGGAGATACTGGTCGGTCCAGTCCAGCAGGGTTCCCCACCAGATCCGGCGATTCCTCGGCCGGGTCACGAAATGGTCCTCGTCAGGGAAGTACAGGAACTTCGACGGGATCTTCCTCACGCGCAGATTCGAAAAGGCCTGCAGCCCTTCGGAAATATCCACCCGGAAATCATTCTGGCTGTGCACGATCAGCATCGGGGTGGACCAATTCCTGGCATAGTTCGCCGGGGACCACCGCTCCATAATTGCCCGGGCGGCGGGAGTGTCCGGGGGCCCCCCAAATTCCCAGCTGGTGAACCACTGTTCTTCCGTTGTGCCACTCATGCTGAGCGGATTGTAGATCCCGTCGTGCGCGATCAGCGTCTTGAATCGTTTGGTGTGCCCGGCCATCCAGTAGACCATGTACCCGCCATACGAGCCGCCGGCCGCGGCCATTCGGGTGCTGTCGATCCACGGCAGGCGGGTCAGGTGATTGAGCCCCAGCATCAAATCGGTGTAGGGCAGGCTGCCCCAGTTCCGGCTGATACTGTTGGTGAATCGCTGTCCGTAGCCGGTGGACCCGTGGAAGTTCACCCCGGCCACTGCGTATCCCCTCGCGGCGAACATCGCGTAGTTCCAGCGGGCATGCCAATTGTCGAGCCAGGAGCCCTGCGGGCCGCCGTGGATCAGGTAGATCAGTGGATAGCGCTTCCTGGGGTCGAAATTGGGAGGCTTCACCAGCCAGCCGAACACCGAATCACCCCGGGCTCCTACGAATCCAAAGTTCTCGGCCGGCGGCAGATCCAGGGTGGCAAAGCGGACATCGTTGACATGGGTGAGCGGCTTGACGTCGCGACCGTCGACGGTGGCGGTATAGACCTCGGCGGCACGGTTGGCCCACTGACGCAGGAACACCAGTCGATCGCCGGCAAGAAACTGGGCGGCGGTGATGGTCCCGCCGCTGAGGATTCTGGTGAACTTCCCCGACGGAACTTCGATGCGATAGAGACTATGGCCCCCTCCCTCCTCTACCTCGGCCAGGATGGCGCCGGAGTTGGGGAACCAGCGCTGATCGGCAATGCTGAGCGACCAGGTCGGGGTGAGCGAGATCTGCTTTCCGCCCTCACGGTCGACCAGCATCAACTGCTGGCGATCGGCTTCGAACCCCGGCGTTGCCATCGAGAGATAGGAGACGTACCGGCCGTCGGGGGAATACTGGGGCGAGTTGTCGTTGCCCGCCCTTGCCGTTATCGGCCGGCGATCGCCCCCATCGCTCTCCATCTCGAACACATCGTTGTTGGTGCTGAATGCCAGGGCTGTGTCCGGGTTGTAGACCAGAGCCACAGTCTTCCCATCGGGTGACACGGCAATATCCCGACCGCCGAGCGCGAGTGGCGGCACGTCCCGGTCGATCGGGGTGATGTCGGTGATTGATCCCTCTTCCAGGTAGAGCTGGAACAGATGCGACCGTACCCCCAGTCGCCATTCATTCCAGTGCCGAAAGAAGAGATCGGTCCAGATCTTGGCTTTGGTGGGGTAGATTCCGCCTCTTCGGGCGACTTCGCTGGAATCGCCCCATTGGACATCGGTCCAGAAGTAGATCGCCTTGCCATCCGGTCCCCAGAGGTAGTCTCCGATCCCGTCTGAGAAGGAAGTCAGCTTGGTGGCGCTGCCGCCTTTCGGCTCGATCCGCCAGAGCTGGCTCCCCCCTTCACGGGAAGAGATGAACGTCAGCGTGCTCCCGTCGGGCGCCCAGCGCGGAGCCCGGTCGCTCCCCTCCGCCGCCGGGACCTGCCAGGTCTCTCCCGTCGCCACCCAGATCACCCAGACTCGGCTGATGTTCCGGTCATCCTGAAGGGAAGGGGTGGAGACCGTGTACGCGACCATGTCTCCCTTGGGAGAAGGCTGCGGGTCCCCGACGATCGGTGTGGTAATGAATTCTTCGATGCTGAGAGGATGCTTATCCTGCGCAGAGGCCGAACCCGCCGCCAGCAGGCCGGCGGCCAGTACTGCAATCCAGTTTTTCATCAGCTGATGACTCCGCCGCCGAGTACCTGTCCCTCGTGAGTGTAGAGCACGCCGGACTGCCCCGGCGTGATGGCCCGAACCGGGCTCGCCAGAACCAGCTCCAGCCGATCCTCAGCCGAGCCGACCACCGTGGCCGGAACCGCCGTGGAGCGATAGCGAACCTGCACTTCGCAGCTGTCCCCCTCCCGCAGTGGGTCGGCCAGCCAGTTCAGCTCTTCGAGGGTCGCCCGGTGACCCAGCAGATCGTCTATCCCGCCCACAACCACCTCCCGGGACTCAGGGCGAATCGCCACGACGTAACGCGGCTCGCTGGCTCCGCCGGGCAAGCCCTTTCGCTGGCCGATGGTGTAGCGGGCAAAGCCGTCGTGAGTGCCCAGTGACTCACCGGTGACGCTGACCAGGGGACCGGGTGTAAGAGCAGGGGCGTTGTGGGGCAGATGCTTCTCCAGCACCCCGACGTAGTTGTCATCGGGGACAAAGCAGATTTCCACTGACTCCGGCTTGTCCGCAGTGATCAGTCCCAGCTTCCTGGCGATGCTGCGAGTCTCGGCCTTGGTCAGCCCGCCGACGGGGGTCAGCATCCGCTCGACCACAGCGCGATCGATGCCCCAGAGGAAGTAACTCTGATCCTTGTTGGGATCGGCCCCGCGGTAAAGCTTCCCGTCCCGGGCGTTGGCATAGTGCCCGGTGGCGATCATGGTGCAATCCATCGCCTCGGCATGCGCCAGCAAGTCTCGGAACTTGGTGAACGAATTGCAGCGCACGCAGGGAATCGGGGTGCGTCCCCGGCTATACTCCGACACGAAGTTCTGAATGACGTGGAGATTGAACCGATCCTCGAGATTGAGGACGTAGTGGGGGATCCCCAGCTTGGCGGCTACATCTCGAGCGTCGTTGATCGAATCGAGCGAGCAGCAGGGCCGGTTAGGGACGCTCTCGCCGTAGCAGAACAGTTTCATGGTCGCGCCGACTACGTCGTATCCCTGCTCGACCAATGCCGCCGCCGCAACCGAACTGTCGACTCCGCCGGACATCGCAACCAGCACTCGGCCCCGGCTCATCAAGCCCTCCCCAGCGCCAGCGCCAGCTTGCGACTCCTGGCGACTTCATGCGTCAGCACCGCTGCCGCACGCTCGATCTCTTGCGCTGTAGTGGTTCGGCCCAGGCTGAGCCGGATGGCCGCGACGGCCCGATCCCGGGGAACCCGCATCGCGGTGAGCACGTGGGACGGCTCTACGCTTCCGGTGGTACACGCCGAGCCGCTCGAGGCCGCCACTCCCGCCAGATCGAGCTGGGCCAGCAGGGCGTCTACTTCTACTCCGGGGAGCTGCAGGTTGAGAATGTGAGGCGCCCGGGGCGCCTTCTCCCCGGTGACATGTACATCCGGAATTGTCGCACGGATCCGGGCCAGCAAGTCCTCCCGTAGCAGGGTGAGGCGACCCTGCTCCTCCACTCGCTCTTGGGAAGCCAGCGCTGCGGCGCATCCCATTCCGATGATCCCGGCGACATTCTCGGTCCCCGGCCGAACTGCCCGCTGCTGGCTCCCCCCGTGCTGCAACGGCTCGATCGCCGCTCCTTCACGGACGATCAGGGCGCCGACACCCTTGGGGCCACCGATCTTGTGGGCCGATACCGAGGCGAGATCCAGCGGAGCGAGGTCGAGCGGCACCTTCCCGAATGCCGGTACCAGATCGCTGTGAAACTGTACTCCTGCAGCGTGGCAGCGGGCCGCGATCTCGGCGATCGGCTGGATCACACCGGTCTCATTGTTCACCCACATCACCGACACAACGGCCGGTTGACGCCGCAGGGCGGCCTCGAGGGCATCGAGGTCGAGCAGACCATCGGGGTCGACCGCGAGAATAATCGCCTCGCCACCCAGGTGCTCCACCTCGTGCGCCGAGGCGAGGATCGCCTTGTGCTCGCTGGCGGCCACGGCGGCGACCATCGGCCGGTTGAGCGACCTGCTGTGCAGCGCTGCGCCGATCACGGCGAGGTTGTCGGCTTCGGTGCCGCCTGAGGTGAATACCACCTCTGGAGGTGCCACTCCCAATGCCTCCGCGACCTGGCGCCGAGCCTGCTCGACCCCGGCCCGAACCGCGCGGCCATGCCGGTGCCCGCTCGAGGGATTGCCGAACAAGTCCCCGCCGAGATAGGGCAGCATGGCCTCCCGCACCTCGGGGCGAACCGGGGTGGTGGCGGCATGGTCGAGGTAGATCAGGGTATCCTGCATTGGTCGGAAAATAGCATCGTTCCCCGTTCCCCGTTCCCCGCAGCAGCCACCCGCGGGGAACCCGGAACGAGGAACGAGGAACGGCTTTACATACTCTGCCCCTCCAAAGCGACGATGTCGTCGACCTTCAACGTCTCGTCGGTGTAGAACGGCTCGCCGTAGCGGGTGCGGATCAGCGAGCCATAGTGGGCGTTCTGGGTTTCCACCAGCGAGTAGAGGTCCTGACCGGTGGGGAAGATCTCCCCCGCATTCTTGGCCCCATCAAACTGGCTGGAGTAGCAGCGGATTGAATCCATCTTGCGGGCAAACTGGGTGGTGATGTCCACTACAAACGTCGGTTTGACCGGATCCTCCCGGTAGGCCAATGCATACAAAATCTTGTGAGGCCGGTGGGCCGAGCCGCCGGCTTTGTAGCGCGCCAGCCCGGAAAGGAAACAGGCGTCTCGGCCCAGCTCAGAGGCGATGCGGTGATCGGGGTGACGGCCGACGGGGAAGGGCAGGATCACCACCCGGGGCGCAAAGTGGCGGATCAGTTCGACCACAACCTTGCGAGTCTCGTCGGTGTTCTGGAGATAGGCGTCGGGCAACCCGGCGTTGAGCCGTTCGGTGACCCCGAGAATCTGAGCAGCCTTCTCAGCTTCCTGGCCCCGGAGAGTTGCGCTTCCCAGGGTCCCGCTCTCCCCCGCGGTCAGGTCCACGATCCCGGTGGAGTATCCCGCGTCTTTCGCTTTCAGCAGGGTACCGGCACAGGTGAGTTCGACGTCGTCGCGGTGGGCTGCGATGGCCAGGAGATGTACGGGCATGGAGAAGAAGGTCAGGGGTCAGGGATCAACGATCTCCCAGAATGTAATCTGGCCATGTCGGACCGCTGATCCCTGATCTTTGCTGTCCCCCCGCCCAGCCTCAGGTACATCATCACGTTGCTGTAGGTCTCTCCTTCAGGGCCCAGGCTGTACCCGGGAACTACTCCAATCTCCTGATAGCCCAAGGCTCGATAAAACAACTCAGCCCGATCACCCTGGCGGGCGCTCAGCAGGAGCAGCGAACGGCCCCACTTCAGTGCCGTGTGATGCACTGCATCCAGCATCGCGCGACCGATCCCTTGTCCCTGAAATCGAGTAGCCACCATGACCTTGTGCACTTCGGCACGGTGCCGTGCGTTGGGCCAGCGGGGCAGCGCCAGCTGGCAGGAACCGGCCAACTGGTCATTCACCCAGGCCCCAAAGACGAGTCGGGTCTCGGTCTGAAGCTCGGCCCGGACCTCCGACCAGTAGTTCCGGCAGTCGAGCTCTCGGGCCGGCGGCACGAAGCCCAGCGAGGCGCCGCGGTTGACCAGTTCGGTCAGCAGCGCCACCAGGCCGGGGAGCGCCTGGTCGAACTGGGTTAATCCGAGGCGGGCAATCCGACGCGACATTAGAGGCTGGACTCCGCGCTGCCGACGGCGACCATTGAGGGAACCGGCCCGCCGCTCTCGAACTCACCTTCCCAGCGGGCCATCACCACCGCGGCGAGACAGTTGCCCACCACGTTGAGTGAGGTGCGCGCCATATCCATCAGGGCATCCACCCCGAGGATTACCGCGAGACCTTCGAGCGGTAGGCCGAACTGGGCCAGGGTGCCGGCCAGGATTACCAGCGAAGCACGGGGCACGGCGGCGAGACCCTTGCTGGTGAACATCAGGGTGAGCATCACCATGATCTGTTGCGACAGCGGCATCGACACACCCGCCGCCTGGGCCACGAACACTGTGGCCAGCGAGAGGTACAACGTGGTCCCATCCATGTTGAAGGTGTAGCCGGCCGGCAGTACGAAGGACGCAATCCGGCGAGGGACTCCCAGCCGCTCGAGATTCTTGAGGGCGAGGGGAAAGGCTGTCTCGGAGGAGGCCGTCGAGAAGGCCAGCAGCCACGGCTCCCGGGTGGCGGCCCAGAAGCGGCGAAGCGGCACCTTCCAGACCAGCGCAATAGGCAGCAGAACCAGGAGGGCAAAGGCGATCAACGCACCGTAGAGTGTGAGTACCAGCACCCCGAGACGCGCCAGTGAGGCCAGCCCGCTGCGGCCTACCGTCACCGCGATGGCTGCCCCGACACCGATTGGGGCGAGATACATCACGATGTTTACCAACCGGAACATCGTCTGGCTGAGCCCCTCGAAGCAGAGCAGCAGGATCTTCCGGGGAATCCCACCCACTTGCGAGAGCGCCGCGGCGAAGCCGATGGCGAACACCACCAGAGGCAGGGAGTCGTTGGCCGATGCAGCCTCGAAGACGCTCCGGGGCACGCTGTGCTCCAGCACGCCAACAAAGGTCGGGGCCGAGCCCGTCGGTGCCACCGACGCAGCAGTGTCCCCCTGATTCAGGTTCACCCCGACTCCGGGCCGGACCAGGTTCACAGTCACCAGACCCACTACCAGAGCCAGGGTGGTTACCACTTCGAAGTACAGCAGCGATCGCAGGGCCAGCCGCCCAGTGCGCTTCAAGTCGTCGCCGTGGCCCGCGATGCCCACTACCAGGGTCGCGAACAACAGAGGCACGATGGTCATGGCGATCCCGCGCAGGAACAGGGTCGAGAGCACTTGCAGGTCGGTCGCCCGGAAACCGTGATTCCCGGCCCCATCAGGGAAGGCCACCCCGAGGCCGATGCCAATAAGCATGGCGAGACCGATGCGCAGGCTGGGGCCGAACCGGCTGGGGCGGGGGGGTGTCGAGTTGTTAGCCACGGTAGTGCACGCTCCGAATCGCCAGGGAAACCGCCGGCAGTCCCGGCGAGTCTCAAGCATAGCGCGCAACACCGATCATTGTCCAATACTGAGTTTCTATGTATCAATAATGATATGGATATCGTTGACCGCTTGGGCGTAACTGCCATCCGCTACTTCGTTTTGCTTGCCGAGGAGCTGCATTTCGGGCGCGCCGCCGCCCGGTTAGGCATTGCCCAGCCCTTTCTCAGCCACAAGATCCGGTTGCTGGAAGAGTCGGTCGGGTCCCCCTTGTTTCTCCGCACCAGTCGGCGGGTCGCCCTGACCGAGGCCGGTGTGGCCTTCCTTGAATCGGCCCGGAAGTCTTTGGGCGAGCTCCGCCGCGGCGTGAGCCAGATCCGGGCCCTGGGCCGGGGCGAGCTGGGCACTCTCGAGATCGGCTACGCGATGATCGGAATGCTCATGGTGGTGCCCGATCTGCTGAAGATCTTCCGGGCTGCCTATCCGGGTGTGCGCTTGTCGTTGCGGGAGATTTCCACCATGCCGGGAGCGGCCCAGCTGCGGCAGGGGGATTTCGATATCGGGTTTCTGAGCGAGCCGGTGCTGGAGTCCGACCTCCGACTCCACCAGACCTGGAGTGAGCCCTACTGTGCGGTGGTTCCCAGCGATCATCCCCTGGCCCGGTCGCGCAGGCTCCGGCTCCGCGACCTGGCCCGGGAACCGTTCGTCTCGGTCCCCCGCTGGTCGGCGCCGGGCATGTACGACCGGATGATGCGCGATTGCCAGGCAGCCGGCGTGACGCCGCAGATTGTTCAGGAGGCGGGGTCGTGGCAGGCGGCCATCAGTCTGGTCGCGGCTGGAATGGGTGTGACCATCGCCCCGTCCTGCGTCGGCCGCTATCGTTTTCCCCGGGTGCGATTCCGGGAGCTGTCAGGCAGCGTCCCGACCTACTCGCTGGCACTCTGTACTGGAATGGGCCCGGTGTCACCGGCGGTGCGGGCATTTGTGGAGAGCTGCAAGACTCTCAAGTCGGAGGGGTGAAGCGAAGGGGAGTTGGAACGGGGATCGGGGATCTGGGATCTTCCGACTGGTCCCCGATCCCCGACCCCTGATCCCCAATCCCTCCTTAGGTCCTCCTACGCCAGCCGGCGCCGCCAGGCCTTTCGGATCGCCACCACGCCCAGCAGCCCCAGCAGCGCCACCGGCAGCAAGGTCCCCATCGCCGCAATCCCAGCCGCAGTAAAGCTCACCGAGTTGCGCCAGGCCTGACGGAACGCCTCGGCCAGCACGGCGAAGGTCCCGACGTCGCCGACCACCGGCGGGGGCTCATGAATCGAAATACTCATCGAGCTGACGGCCGAATGGGCTTCCAGATAGCGCAGTCGCCCTTCCATCCGCTCAATCTCTTCCCGGACCCGGGCCAGCTCCCGCTCGATCTCCAGCACGTCGCTCAGCTTACCGGTCCGGGTGGCGATCAGTTCGATAAGGCGATTCTCCAGCTTTCGGCCATTGATGACCCGGGCGGAGATGTCGGTGTATTCCTCCCCCACATCCTGGGCCGAAACACTCACATGTTCGAGCTTACCGAGTGGGCTGAGACCGTTCACCAGCAGGTCGAACCGCTCGGACGGCACCCTGATTTCGATGGTGGCACTGCGAACTCCACCCTGTACCGCCTGGATCTCGGTGTTGGCGAGGTAGCCACCAACCTGATTGGCCAGGGCACGAACCCGATTGATCGCGGTTTCCAGGGAGTCGACCCCGAGGCTGGCCGTTCCGGTCCGGATGATCATGGCACTGGAAGAGCCCCGTACCGGGGTGAAGGCGTCGCCCAGCCGGAGATTCTGTTCGGCAGGCACGGTTGAGGGGGCGGCCGCATCGGCCACGATCCCGACCGTCTTGGCTTCATTCTCCCGGTACAATCCGGCTTCGGACTTCATGTCCTTTTCTTGCAGGGCGTCACGCTTCAATGCCATCTGGTTGCAGGCAGGCACCAGCACCAACGACGTCAACAGGGCAAAGCCGAATACCGGTCGCATCATCGCCTCAGCGAGTGGAAGATGCCGGGGGATGCGTCAACCTGGGGGACTTGCACGCCGCAGATTTCACGGATTTCAGGGCAGATTTCACAGATTGGAACTCGGGGGTTGCGAGTCTTTCCGCAACGCCCCCTGGTTCTTTGATGATCACCTTGGCGTGAGTGAACTGCATGTTGATGGATGGCGAAATTCGGACCGGAAGCTGACCCCAGGACCTATGCGATTATTGGCGCGGCCATGGAGGTGCATCGACAACTTGGGCCCGGGTTTCTCGAGGCGGTCTACCGGGTGTCGATGTGTCGTGAGCTGAAGGCGCGCAGAATCGAGTTCGAATCTGAGGTTCCACTGGCGGTGTTCTATAAACAGAGCCGCTTACCCAGATCCTTTCGTGCGGATTTTGTTTGCTTCGGGAGCATTCTTGTCGAACTGAAGGCTGTCCCTATAGCCCGCCCCGCTGACTTGGCGCAGGTCATCAACTACCTGCGTGCCAGCGGCCTCTCGCGAGGGCTCTTGATCAATTTTGGAGGTTCCAGCCTCCAGTTTAGACGAATCTCGCTGTAGCGCTGAGCCTAAAATCTGTGAAATCTGTGGCCCAATCTGTGAAATCTGTGGCCCAATCTGTGAAATC
>CAZOES010000015.1:0-46817 GCA_964578865.1 uncultured Gemmatimonadaceae bacterium
GGCCGTTGCATCCGGAGCAGCAGCTATCGGTGCTGGTGAGTCGGTCTTCGGTGCCGGACTCGGTATGGGACTGGTCGAACCGCCGCAGGCAAACAGGACAAGACCCAGTAACACGTGCCCCGCTACACGCAAGGGAACAGGATGAAACAGATCAGAAGGATTGATCGCAGATGAGGACATGGGTTTCGTAGCCAGGGGGCTGATAAATCCCTTTGATCCTTTCAATCCTGTTTACCGGCTGACATCGCTAGATCTGCGGCAGGATGAAGGGGCCGATGTGTGGTCCGGCGAAATTGCTGGTCGTGCGGAGCAGGAGCGCAAGATAGTCCCGGGTTTCTTCCGCGGTCACGATTGCATCGACAAACCCGCGGGCGGCGGCGTACTTGGCGTCCAGCTGATGCTCGTAGTCGGCCCGCATCGCATCGGCCGAGGCCTTCACTTCTTTGGAGGGCTCACGTTTCTCGGCCCGGGCCTTGGCCAGTTCCACCCCATGCACCGCCTCCACCGCAGCCTCGCCTTCCATCACCGCCATCCGGCCGGTGGGCCAGCTGAGCACAAAGTCAGGATCGAAACCCTGACCGGCCATGGCATAGTAGCCGGCGCCAGAGGCGTGATTGACCGTCAACACGATCTTCGGTACGGTCGCGGTCGACATCGCCTCGACGAACCGGGCCCCGGCCCGGATGATCCCGGATTGTTCCGCATCGGGGCCGACCATGAAGCCGCTGACGTCCTGCACAAAGAGAATCGGCAGCTTCTCCCGGCTGGCGTTCTCAATGAAGTAGGCCGCCTTCTCGGCGCTCTCGGTGTAGATGATGCCGCCGAGCCGGGGCATCTGCCCGGCCTTGCCCTTGATGACCTGCCGGGCGTTGGCGATCACCGCGACCGGGTGCCCTTCGATCCGGGCATGCCCGCAGAGCAGTTCCCTGGCGATCTCGGGCTGGAACTCCTCCAACTTCCCGCCATCCAGGATGCACGACAAGAGCGCATGTACGTCGTAAGACATCCGATGGTCAACTGGGAGAACATCGTAGAGATCGGTCACTGGCCGAGCCGGGGGCACAGAGGCTTCCACCCGGTGCATGACGCCGGGGACTCGGGGCAGTCTGGCCACATAGCCCCGGATCATGGTCACACACTCGCGGTCGCTGCTGGCCCGATAGTGGGCCACGGCCGAGAGCGCCGTATGCATCTTGGCGCCGCCCAGAGTCTCGGCGTCGACCGTCTGACCGGTGGCTCCCTTTACCAGGTTAGGGCCGCCCAGTCCCATGAAGCTGGTCCCTTCGACCATGAAGATCACGTCGGAGAGCGCCGGCAGGTACGCTCCGCCGGCGATGCAGCTGCCCATCACGGCGCTGATCTGCGGGACATTCAGATAGCGCCGCATCAGTGAGTTGTAATAGAAGATTCGCGCCGCGCCGTACTGCCCCGGGAACACTCCACCCTGATACGGAAGGTTTACTCCCGCCGAGTCGACCAGATAGATGATGGGGATCCGCTGCCGCATGGCGACTTCCTGAGCCCGGAGGATCTTCTTGATCGTCTCGGGCCACCAGGAGCCGGCTTTTACCGTGGAATCGTTAGCGACGATTATGCACTCGCGGCCCTCGACCACGCCGAGCCCGGTAATCACCCCCGCGCCCGGGGCCTGGCCGTCATACTGGTCGTAAGCGACCAGCAGACCCAGTTCGAGCCAGGGGGCTCCCGGATCGAGCAGTGCGGTGAGTCGCTCGCGGGGGCTGAGCTGCCCCTTTTCGTGCATCTTGGCGACCCGTTTGGGGCCGCCGCCCTCCCGCAGTTTGGCGGCAAGGGCAAGATATTCGTCGGTGAGGGTCCGAAGCCTTGGAGGGCGAGCTGGAGTCGTGGCGGTCACTGGCGCTCGGCCGCCCACGATTCGATGTAACTGATCAGGTCGGTGGTCGGCGTGCCCGGGCCAAAGAGCTTCCCGGTGCCCTGACGTTCGAGTTCCTGCATGTCGTCCAGTGGAATGATGCCGCCCCCGGTCAGGAGGATGTCTGACCGTCCGGCTTCATCGAGCAGTTTCCGCACTCGAGGGAACAGGGTCATGTGGGCCCCGGAGAGAATCGAGAGCCCAACCACATCCACATCCTCCTGGATCGCCGCGGTAGCGATCATCTCCGGGGTCTGATGCAGCCCGGTATAGATCACTTCCATTCCGGCGTCCCGCAGGGCTGCGGCTACCACCTTGGCACCGCGGTCGTGTCCATCGAGTCCGGGCTTGGCTACCAGCACCCGGATCGGGTGGGCCAGGGGCTTCTTATCGAGAGCGGCCATGAGTGGTTTCTGAGTGTGTGTCTGAGGCGGCCATCAGGAGCTGGACTGCCTCCTTCACGTTGGCCGCGGTACGTACATCCCTGCCCCGGTGTTTCCCCAGCGGGTCGAGCAGAATGGCATCCATGCCGGCGTTCCGGGCTCCCACTACATCGACTTCGTACAGATCACCGACATAGGTGACGTCTTCGGGCCCGAATCCGAATTGTTTGAAGGCGAAATCGAAGATCCGCGGATCCGGCTTCTCGAACCCCACCAGCTGCGAATCGACCACGAACTCGAAGCGATCGCGAATCTCGGCCGCGATCAGCGCCTCATCGGCTCGGCCATCACTGTTGGAAACCACTCCCAGCCTTACACCGGCTGCCAGCAGGCGATCGAGCGAGGGAGCGATCGCCGGCTCCACACCGCTCCAGAGATGCTTTTCCCGGTGCAGCGCCAGCAGGGTGTCGCGCACCAGGCCGATCTCCGACTGGGGCACCCCATTCAGAAGGAAGAGCTGCTCCAGATAGCGGGAGGCCCGCTCCCGGTCGGTGGCATTGGCCCGTTCCATCAGCAACGCCGCCTCGCCCGACTTGGCCCGCAGGCCTTCACCGGTCAGCGGGTAGCCGGTCACACTGGCGACCCGGTGGGCGAGCCGGGAGTAGTCGAGATGGACCAGGGTGTTGCCGGCGTCGAACAGAACCGCGCGAAGGCTCACCGGAACCGCAGCAATCCGGCCAGACCGTCCACCGAGTCCCGGGCCTTCTCGTCGTACAGCACCTCGACCTCGATGCGCTGACGCAGCGCCTCTTCGATTGCGTCGTCCACCACATCGAGCACCGGGACCACATCTTTCTCACCCCGGAGATCCCGCTCGGTCACGCCTAACTGACCGCTGGACGCCCGGAACCCGCCACCCTGGGCCTCGCCGTCGACCAGCAGGGTTCTCACCTGCCCCCGTCCCAGCGCCTTGAGAGTTTCTTCCAATCCGTTCACCGCCCAACCGGAGCCGACGGCATCGGCCAGGCCGTGGGCGACGGAGCGTTCGGCTTCGCGCTCGAACTCGCTGCGGGCCGCGAGGGTCGCTTCATAAACCACCGCAGTACGGGCCTCTTTCGGATTGAGACTCACTACCCCCATCAGCCGCTCGGCCAGATATGGGTGCAGGAAGGCCGCGACTGCGCCGGCCTCACGGCCGGGCCCCGCCAGCACCACTCCATGAACCGGGCGGCGGCGATGCAACTCGAACAGCGACTGGGCAATATTGGCGAAGTGACGCTGTTTCTCTTCCCGGATCCGGTTGTGCCAGGTGTGCTCGCCTTTGCCGGGCGCTCCCCGGTCGGGGTGGAACCGGCTGCCCCGGGTCGCGTCGGCCGTGATTTCTTCGACCGCTTCGGCCCCAAAGGCCGTCACTTCGAAGATCTTGGCCGAGGTGCGATCGAGCACCACGGTCAGCAGGGTGCCGATCTCGTCTTCCACTGCGGTCAGTTCCCGCACCAAGGCGCTCCGGTCCACCGCGAGACGGGAGCGGTGCACAATCGGCAGCCCCACCATCTCGAACAGCTTGAGCGGTCCACAGGCGAAGACCGCCACACCCTGACTGGCGGGCAGGCGTTTGGGCTCGCGCAGCTGCTCCTGAATCCGGCGGAGATCGGCGCCGACCTCCTCGCGGACTCCGCGGGGAAGATCGATGGCATTCAGAGCCTGCTCCACTTCACGCACCCGATTCTTGAGCTTGATCAGGTACTTGCCGCGGGCCCGGTCTCGGGGCTCAACCTTCAGGTAGCAGGTGACGATCCGGTGATCGTCGGTTCGGAGTTTGGTGAGTCGGGCCAGCAGTTTTTGTATGTCGGTGTTTGGCATTTGTCGTTAGTTACAGTACCGAGTTGGCTGAGAGCTGAAAGCTGAGAGCTATGGACTCGGAGAAGCAGGTTCAACGTTGTTCCTGACGTCCGTCACGATAGCTCTTAGCTCTTCGCTTTCAGCCCGTCTCGAACCTCGCTCTAGAAGAACACAGGCTCGCGATACGTCCCATACACCTTCTCCAGGACGTCGCGGATCTCGAACAGCGTGCAATAGGACCGGGCGCATTCCAGCATTGCGGGAATCACGTTGCGGTCTTCCATCGCGGCTCGGCGCAGCTCGTCGAGCCGGTCCTCCACCTTGGCCTGGTCCCGGGTGCTGCGGAGTTCGGCCATCCGCCGGCGCTGGGCGATCTCGGCCGAGTCGGTCACCTTGAGGATGTCGACCGGCGGTTCCTCTTCTTCCACAAACTCATTGACCCCCACCACCAGCCGTCGGTTCTGTTCCACCTCAGTTTGGAACCGGGAAGCCGACTGGGCAATCTGGCGCTGGAACCAGCCCCCCTCGATCGCTTTCACCACTCCCCCCTGAGCCTCGATCTCGGCGAAGAGCCCGGCAGCTTCACGTTCCATCCCGTCGGTCAGCGCCTCCACGTAGTACGACCCGCCCAGCGGATCGGCCACATTGGGAATACCGGTCTCGTATGCCAGGATCTGCTGAGTCCGCAGCGCGATCCGGACCGACTCTTCGGTGGGAAGCGCGAGAGTCTCGTCCAGCGCGTTGGTGTGGAGCGACTGGGTCCCCCCCAGCACCGCGGCCAGTCCCTGATAGGCGACCCGGACGATGTTGTTATGGGGCTGCTGAGCGGTCAGGGTCACCCCGGCGGTCTGGCAATGGAACCGCATCTGCCAGCTGCGGGGATTCCTGGCCCCGTACTTCTCGCGCATGGTGCGGGCCCAGATCCGCCGAGCCGCTCGCATCTTGGCGATTTCTTCGAAGAAGTCGTTGTGGACGTCCCAGAAGAAGGAGAGCCGAGGCGCAAAGGCGTCGATGTCGAGGCCCCGGGCGATCCCGTGCTCCACGTAGCTGAAGCCGTTGGCCAGGGTGAACGCCAGCTCCTGGGCGGCCGTGGCGCCGGCCTCACGGATGTGGTAGCCCGAGATGGAGATGGTGTTCCACTTGGGGGTATTGCCGCTGGCCCACTCGAAGAGATCGACGATGACCTTGAGGGCCGGCTCCACCGGGAAGATCCAGGCATGCTGGGCCATATACTCCTTCAGCATGTCATTCTGGATTGTCCCCTGCAGCCTGGCAATGTCGACCCCCTGCCGTTCGGCCGCGGCCACGTAGAAGCAGAACAGCATGGCGGCCGGCCCGTTGATGGTCATCGAGGTCGAGACCTGGTCGAGCGGTATCCCGTCAAACAGATCCAGCATGTCCTTGAGCGAGGAGATCGCCACCCCACACTTGCCGACCTCACCCTCGGAGCGCGGATGGTCCGAGTCATACCCCATCAGGGTGGGAAAATCGAAAGCCACCGACAGGCCGGTCTGGCCTCGCGCTAACAAGAACTTGTATCGCTCGTTGGTATCCCTGGCGGTGCCGAATCCGGCGAACTGCCGCATGGTCCAGAGCTTCCCCCGGTACATCGTGGGATGGATCCCGCGGGTGTAGGGGTAATCGCCCGGGAGGCCCTCGCGGGTGGCTCGCTCAGCCGGAACGTCGAGCGCGGTGTAGACCGGCTCCAGGCCCCGACCGGAAACACTGGTGAAGTCGACATCCTCCCGCAGCCGGTGGCCGCCGAACTGCTCCCGCCAGGCCTGTACCTCGGCCCGGAGCCGCTCGAGTTCACGTTCCTGCTCGCTCACGCGGGTCATCATCTGCCGCATGTTCGAATCGGGTTCCCAGATCGTCATACGCGAGACCCTTGCTTGAGGGCGTCCAGCACATCGTTGGCCACTTCATAGGGACTGAGCCGGCCCTGAGCCAGCTCATCCAGCCGGTCGCGGATCAACTGCTCCGCGTTGGTTTCCTGCCAGACCCACAACCTGGTGGCCCGATCGACTACTTCGCGGGCCCGCTCGAACAAACGCTTCCGTCGCCGATTGGCCAGCCCACCAGACTTTTCCAGCTCGACATAATGGGCGTCGATGGCGCTAACCAGCTCCGGGATGCCTTCGCCCTTCATGGCGATGGTGGCCAATACGGGATGCTGCCAGGCGGAAGGGGCGGTATGGGCGGAAGAGGCGGAAGAGCTTCGGCTCTTCGCTGAGTTTTCCGCCCCTTCCGCCCTTTCCGGCTCTTCCGCCTTCTGTGGTTTCAAACCGATGCCATGATGCGCCTTGATATGCTTGAACGCATTCCCCGCCCGGATCCCCAAGGTCACGTCGATCTCATGGCGCAACCGGTCCGCCCCGGGACGATCGGCCTTGTTGACCACGAAGATGTCGCCGATCTCCATGATTCCCGACTTGAGCGTCTGAATCCCGTCGCCCGACTCAGGAACAAGTACGAGCACGGTGGTGTCGGCGCTGCGAGCGACGTCGAGTTCGGACTGCCCTACTCCAACGGTCTCGATCAGGATTCGGTCGAAGCCACCGGCATCGAGGACGTCGCAAACCTCGCGGGTAGTGGTCGCCAGGCCTCCCAGCGACCCACGGGTAGCCATTGAGCGGATGAACACGCCGGGGTCGAGTGCTACCGACTCCATGCGTATTCGGTCGCCCAGCAGCGCCCCACCGGTAAATGGACTGGTCGGGTCGACTGCTACCACCGCCACGGTATGCCCCTGGCGACGGTAGGCCTGAACCAGCTGTTCGGTGATGGTCGACTTGCCGGCACCCGGTGGCCCGGTAATTCCAATCCGGCGGGCCCGGCCCAGCTGGGGATGAATGGAGGAGAGAAGCTCTTCAAAGCCCGGACGAGCGTTCTCCACGACAGAAATGGCCCGGGCGACGGCCGGGGCCCTCCGGGCGCGGAGATCGTCCAGGAGTGTAGCCAGATTCATGCAGGTAACTTCGCATGGCAGAACGAGCTACGCAACTTTTCGGGGCTGGTGCCACCGGCCCGTCCCCAGACCATTCAGACCGGGGCTCAGTGGCCCAACTTTCGGCGGGCCAGGCGAGTAATTCCCCATACCACCGCCGCCCCGCCGAGCAGGGCGATCAGGAGAAAGCGCTCGACCTGTTTGACTTCGCCGGTGAGCGCGGTGGTACCATGCCCCAGCAGGTAACCAACCAGGGCAAACCCGACCGCGCCCAGGGCGCAGCCGAATGCATCAACCAGAAGAAACCTGCCCAAGGGGAGATGATGCTGGCCCCAGAACACCATGCTCATGTTACGAGTGCCATAGACCACTCGAGCCGCGAGCAGCTGCCAGGGTCCCAGTTTCCGGGCCAGCTTCTCGATCTGGGGGCCCACAGTTTGATAGACCTTGCTGTCGCGAATGGTGCTACGGAACCGGCGACCGACGGCGAACCACACCAAATCTCCGATCAGGTTGCCCGTCGCTCCGGCCACCATTACCCCGGGAAGCGGCAGCAGTCCCAGGTGGGCCAGCACGCCACCCACCACGATGCTGAGATCGCCTTCCACGGTGGCAAGCAGAAGAAGGGCAACCAGTCCGTGGTCGCTCAGGAATTGCTCGAGAGGGGACATTAGGCTTGGTTGATGGTTATGGCACAAAAGCGGCTAAGGGCTGAAGGCTATGGGCTATCGACTCGAAAAGTACGGTTCGCTTGAAGGCTATGGGAACGGCGTAATAGCCCATAACCCTTAGCCCATAGCCTATCAATCATGAACTCACCGCTCACCCTTCCCCGCCGGATGGCGCTGCTCACCGCAGCGCTGGCGGTGTTGCTGGTGGTGGGTTCCACCGAAATCGGTTTGCGTCTCTCCGAACGAGCCCGGTTGGACGACCTGGAATCCGAATCGGTCGACCTCGCCGTCACCCTGGCGGCCTATCTCACTCGCATCGCACCCACCGGAGAGCCCACCGCGCTTCAGGTGGGGATCGGCGGCTGGTCTCGGCGCCACATTACGGAAGAAACCGCCATCGTCTTCGTGATTGAAGACGGCCAGCTGGTTCCGGCGGCGGCCAGCGACAGCACGGTGAATGTGGTGCCCTCCGCGTTCGATCGTCAGGCCATCATCGATGGCCGGCCGATCTCCTGGTTCAACACCGATTCTTCGGCTCAGGAAGTCGCGGTCCCGCTCGGCGGCCGCGATCTGTTTGGCGTGCTTCACGTCACGGTGTCAACCGGAAGACTGGCCGAGTGGGCCGAAGCGGAACGGAAACGGGCGCTGCTCCTCGCGGTGGCGGCCGCCATTCTGCTGGCGGTTGGCGTGGCCCTGCTGACCACTCGCTGGGTTGGCCGTCCCCTGTCATCATTGACCAGCGCGATGGCCGGCGCTCACGGTGGCGCCGAAGGCTCGCCCGAGGCCAGAGAACTCGGTCCCCCGGAATTTCGTCTGGTCGCCCGACGATACAATGACCTTCGAGAGGCGCTGGTCCAGCGACAGCGGGAGAGCGAGGCCCGCGCAGGGCTCCTCTCCCTGGAGGACCGGGCCCGCAGCTACGACCGGCTGGCCCAGGCTGAGGAGATCGCAGCGGCCTTTGCCCACGAAATCGGTACCCCGCTCAATACCATGAACGGGCACCTGCAGTTAATGCGAGAGGATCTTCGGGTGAGCGGAGATCAGGCGGCCCAGGAACGGGTCGGGCTGCTGCTGGCGCAGCTGGACCGGGTCACCAAAATCGTCCGGGGCCGGCTGGAACGGGGTGGCTGGCCGGCTCCGGCGGTTGATCCGGTGGACCTCTACGCTTTGGCCCAGAGGATGCTCAGGTTCCTCGAGCCTTCGCTGGACGCGGCCGGAGTCCGGACCTCCCTGGCCCCCCGACCTGACGGGCCCGGTCCGGTAGCTCAGAGTGATAGCGACCTGGTAGAGCAGATTCTGCTCAACCTGCTCAAGAACGCTATCGAAGCCTTGCCTCCAGGCGGCCTGATCAGGATCGCCACGGCGGTCCAGGATGGGCGGGCAATGATAGAAGTAGCCGATGACGGCCCAGGACTTCCCGATGAAGCCCGGAACCAACTGTTCCAGCCCTTCGTGACGTCGAAGCCAAGTGGGACCGGTCTCGGACTTGCTGTGAGCCGTCGTCTCGCCCGGGCGTTGGGGGGCGAACTTTCATTCGTGCCTGCTGATCGGGGCACCATCTGGCAGCTGAGCCTGCCGCTGTTTGAGGTCTCATGACTCCGAGAACTGCTGAAGTCGAAGTGATTCCCCGTCTCCTGCTGGTGGACGACGACGAAGAAGCCTGTCGCATGCTGGCCGAGGTGCTGGCCCGTGAATCGTATCAGATCTCCAGGGCGCTCTCGGCCAAGGAAGCGCTGAGTCTGGTCGAACAGGATGGACCGTTCGACGCGGTGCTGACCGATCTGCGGATGCCGGAAGCCAGCGGGCTCGATCTGCTCAACGAAGTTCGCCGGCGCGATCCCGAAGCGCTGGTGCTGGTGCTTACGGCCTTTGGTGACGGCGCGGGTGCCGCCGAAGCCATCCGGGCGGGCGCCTATGATTTCATCAGCAAGCCTTACGATCTGGCTGAGCTCCGCACCACCTTGTCGCGAGCGCTGGAGCGGCGCCAGCAGGTGGCCGAGCGGCAATCGGTGGGACTGCCCCGTGCCGCCCACGATTCGCCCACGCTCACCGGCGGACTGGTGGGGCATAGTCCCTCGATCATCAAGGTGATGAAACAGGTGGCCCGGGTGGCCCCGACCCAGGCGACCATCTTGATCAACGGTGAGACCGGTACCGGCAAAGAGCTGGTGGCCCGGACCATTCATCGTTTCTCCGATCGGGCCGAGAAGCGGATGGTGGCAGTCAACTGCTCCGCCCTGGCTGAAGGCCTGCTGGAGAGCGAACTGTTCGGTCACGTCCGGGGGGCGTTCACCGGGGCGGTGAGCAATCGGCCAGGACTCTTCCGGGAGGCCGACCACGGCACCGTTTTCCTCGATGAAATCGGCGACATCTCCCCCGGTCTTCAGGCCCGTCTACTGCGGGTGCTGCAGGAGCAGGAGATAGTACCGGTGGGCGCCGAACAGCCGATCAAGGTCGATGTGCGTATCATCGCCGCGACCCACCGCGATCTCCCGGCCCTGGTCCAGGAGCGGAAGTTCCGCGAGGATCTCTACTACCGGTTGAACGTGGTGACGGTCCACCTGCCGCCGTTGCGCCAGCGGCGCCAGGACATACCCCTGCTCATCGATCACTTCCTTACCACCCTGGCCACCCGTCACAGTCGCGGCCCGGTGGCGATGGATCCGGCGGCCCAGGCGATCCTCCTGGCCCACGACTGGCCGGGCAACGTTCGGGAACTGGAGAACGTGCTGGAGCGGGCGCTGGTGCTGGCTGAGATCGACGTAATCGGACCGGAGCACTTGCCGGAGTCAGTGCGGGGACAGCCCACTGCAAGTCAGTCGGGCGAGACAGGCGAACCAGGCGGGGCGGCCAACAGCAACGGCGCGGGAGACGAAGCCGAAGTGGAGCTGGTCAGCCTGGATGAACTCGATCGGCGTCACGTGTTCCGGGTGCTGGCTGCGATGGGCGGCAACCGGGAAGACTCGTCGCGGATTCTGGGCATCTCCCGGCGAACCCTGACCCGGATGATTCAGCGCTGGCAGTGGCGGCCGGGGGCGAGATAGACGGTCAGGACGGTCGAGACGGTCGAATTAGTGATGTGCCTCACGAAAGCCCTCCAGAACTGGAGGGCTTTTGCTTTCGATTTGTTGACCGTCTCGTCGGTCTCGACCGTCTCGTTCAGGACAATCCGGCACGCCACTCTGTCCTCGTCGGCGCCACTCTGTCTCGTCAGGGCCCGATTCTCCGTCCAAAACACCGCTCTCCAGACGGCACACCGATTGCCCTTCTGCCGGGCGAAGCCGAGGTGATCCCCTACCGCGGCGGACCCCAACGGAGGAAGACAATGATTCGTAGGACTGCTGTGACTGCTCTCGCGCTTGCCTTGCTGGCGGTGACCGCCGCTTCGGCGCAGAGCGCTGCGACTACCCCGGCGCCCGCTGCCACCAAGCAGCAGCCGGCCGCCAAGCCGGCGGCGCAGACCCCGGCGGCCAAGCCCGCCATGATGAAGCCGGCCGCGACCAAGGTCGAAATGCTTGACCTGAACACCGCGACCCGTGATCAGCTGGTTGCACTGCCCGGCATCGGTGAGACCTACGCCGACGCCATCATCAAGAACCGGCCTTACAAGGCCAAGAACGAACTGGTCTCGAAGAAAGTGATTCCTGCGGCGGCGTACAAGAAGATTCGCGCCAAGGTGATCGCCCACCAGGGCTGATCCGTCGCCGACTACTCCCCGCGGAGCGTCACGGCAACCCTCCATCAGCTCCGCGTTTCAGCCGTCTGTCGGACTTTGCTCCGGCAGGCGGCTTTCTTCATCGTCCCCCCCACCCGGCTTGACTCTGCCTCCGGAGCGGCGTAACCTCGCTCTAGACATTCCTGTTACATAAGCCAGCACAAATCCATATCACCCGGAGGGATCGGCATGCTTCGATCCGTCGTCCGACGTTTCTACCAGGCGGCTTTCCTGCTTGGCACCATTGCCTTCACCAGCCAGCAGGCCGTGGCCCAGTCCGGAACAGTTCAGGGAACTGTCTCCGATAGCGGCGGGTCGGCCCTCGGCGGCGCCATCGTCACGGTCGATAACACCGGGTTGCGGGTCAGTACCAGCGCCAGCGGCCGGTACATTATCCGCGGGGTTCCCAAGGGAACCCAGACCATCCGGGTTCGGGCCATCGGATTCGTCCCCAGCAGCGCCTCGGTGACGGTAGCCGGCGCCGATGTGGTCGACCAGAACTTCTCCCTCAACCGCTCCCCGGTGGAACTGGCCCCGATCGACGTGGTGGTCGGTTCCCGTGGCCGCCACACCGCCGCTGAGGAACTCGCCGTCCCGGTCGATGTCTATACCGCGGAAGACATCCAGCAGCAGGGTTCGACCGAGACCAGTCAGGTGCTTCAGGCCCTCTCGCCCTCGGTGAACTTCCCCCGTCAAAGTGTCACCGACGCCAACGATATCATCCGCCCCTTCACCCTTCGGGGTCTCTCACCCGACCACACGCTGGTCCTGGTGAATGGCTGGCGGCGGCACACCACCGCGGTGCTCAACACCTTTGCCTACGGCATGGGCGCGGGGTCGACCGGCGTCGACCTGAACGCGTTGCCCAGCAGCGCAATCGAACGTATCGAGGTTCTGCGCGACGGGGCCTCGGCCCAGTACGGATCCGACGCGATCGCCGGGGTGGTGAACCTGGTGATCAAGGATGGCAAGTTTTCACCGTTCCTTTCCGCCAGCAGCGGACAGTATTTCACCGGGAAGGGCTACGATAACGACGGCACCACGGTCGATATCAATGGTGGCGTAGGCTTCGGCATCGGCCGGGGCTCGCTGGCCCTGTTCGGCGAGTATCAGCATCGCGATCCCACCAACCGGGCCTGGGCCGATCCTTTCGTAGCCGACCTCAATGGCATCACCGATTCGGTCGACTCGCGCGACGGCACGGTGGTCATCAAGCGGAACGGCATCAAACAGCCGAACGGGCACTGGGGCGATGGACTCGAGAAGGATGCGATGACCTTCGCCAACTTCCGGATGCCTTTGAATGCCGGAGGAACCAGCGAGTTCTACACCTTCGGCGGTTACAGCCACCGCCGTGGCACCGGTAACGGATACTCCCGCTATCCCGACAGCAACCGGAACTGGCCTGAGATTTACCCCAACGGTTTCTTGCCCGAATTTCATCCTAAAGTGGAGGACTTCTCGGCGGCGAGCGGCGTCCGCACCAGCGCCGGCGGGTGGGCCATCGATTTCGGCGGGACCTACGGAGTGAACCGGTTCGACTACAACCTCGATCATACCCTCAACGCCTCACTGGGGCCCTGCCTGGTGACCGCGTGTGCCCCGGGCGCCGACGGCATTCTGGGCAATAGCGACGATCCCGGTATTCCCAATCAGACGTCCTTCTACGCCGGCCGGCTGCTGCGCCGCGAGTACCTGGGTGCCCTGAATTTCAGCAAGCCGATTTCGATGGGTCTGCCGTCGCCGGTGAACGTTGCGATCGGCGGCACGGTCCGGCAGGAGCAGTACAAGGTTGAAGCCGGTGAGTTCGCTTCGTGGGTGGATGGCGGACACTTCGCCCAGGACAGCACCTCGCCTGACGCCGGGCGGGCCCCGGCCGGCTCGTCGGTCTTCGCCGGGTTCTCACCCAGCGATGAGAGCGACCACAAGCGCAGCAATGTTGGCGCCTATATCGATCTGGAAACCAACCTGTCGCCCAAGGTCCTGGCCAACGTAGCCAGCCGCTTCGAGCACTACAGCGACTTCGGCTCCCGGCTCACCGGCAAGCTGGCCCTCCGGGTTCAGCCCAGCCGCCAGTTGGTGATCCGCGGCGCCGCCAGCACCGGCTTCCGGGCCCCCTCGCTGGCGCAGAGCTACTTCCGCCACGTGACCACCAGCTATGTCGCCGGCCAGCTCATCGAAGTGGGCAACTTCCCGGTTGACGATCCGGCCGCGAAGCTGCTGGGAGCCAAGCCGCTCAAGGAAGAAACCTCGGTCAATCTGAGCGGCGGCATCGCGGTTACTCCCCGCGACAACTTCACGTTTACGATCGACGTCTTCAACATCAAGATCAACGACCGGATCCTGCTGGGTGCCACCTTCGACGATGATACTACCCTGGCGATCCTGGCCGCCAATGGATTCAGCGGCATCAACGGCCTGCAGTATTTCACCAATGGCCTCGATACCCGGACCAGCGGTATCGACCTGGCGGCCGAATGGCGGATCCCGGTGAAGTCGAGCACCCTGACCTTCAATGCCGGGGTCAACTACACCAAGAACAAGATCACCCATATTGATCCGCTGCCCGCGGTCCTGGCCAATTCGACCGAACCCGGTCTGATCGACACGGTGACCTACATCGGCATCACCGAGGAGCGGCCTGACTGGCGGGGCACGCTGACGACCACGTTCGAGACCGGCCGCTTTAACGCCCTGTGGCGGACCTCGTACTACGGCAAGTTCTCTTCGGCACAGCCGGGCTTCTGCGATCTCTGCCGCGAGCGCTATGGCGCCAAGACGCTGTTCGATCTGGAGCTGGGCTACCGGCTCACCCCGGTGAAGATTGCCCTGGGCGCCAAGAACATCTTCAACACTTACCCCGACCGGCCCAGCTCGACCCGAGTGGTCGACACCGACGGCAGCACGTCCAAGGATTTCAACGATAATTTCAATACCTTCCCCTGGGCCGCCGCCTCGCCGTTCGGTTACAACGGACGGTACCTGTACAGCAGAATTGAGGTGGTGTTGGGCTGGTAGGCGGGCTTAGAGCGGGCGAACAGCGGGCAGGCGGCTAGGCGGCTAGGCGGCTAGGCGGCTAGGTCGACGTGGCGCGACGCCGGACAGCGGCGTACAAGCCCCACACCGACTTAGCCGCTTCGCTTAGTTGAGCATTGAGCTTCTGCGATCGGGCTGGGGTGAGATATCCAAGATCTGCCGATAGCCGTAAGAAGTACTCGACCTCGGCCAGGGATCCATTCACAATGTCCAAGTATCGGGCGAACTCCCGCGCACCCTTCTTGGCTGATCCTTCGGCGATATTTGAGGGAGCAGAAACGGAGGCTCTCCGGATCTGCGAAGTTACTCCGAAGAGTTCATGCTTGGGCCACGTCTCGGTTGCCCGGTAGATAGCCAAGACCAGCTGGTGGCAATGTTGCCACGCGGCAAAGCGCTCATAGGGAGGCATTACCAACGATAACTCGAACAATCAACTGTTCGTCAAATCACTAACCGCCTCGCCGCCTAACCGCCTGGCCGTTACACCCCCAGCAGCACCCCCGCCAATCCAAACAAGAGCGAGTATCCGCACACGTCCGTAAACGTAGTGACGAAGATCGAGGAAGCGATTGCCGGGTCGATCCCCAGGCGATTCAGGAGGAGCGGGATAAACGCGCCGGCAAACCCGGCCACGAAGAGGTTGCCGGTCATCGCCAGGAAGACCACCAGTCCGAGGTTGGTTCCATGCCCGAGGGCAAACGCCACGGCTCCTGCGGCCAGCCCGTTCACGGCGCCATTCACCAGTCCAGCCAGCATCTCCTTGCCGATAATCGGCAACGCCTTGCCGCTGGGTACCAGGCCCAGAGCCACTCGACGCACGGTGACCGCCAGCGCCTGGGTGCCGCCGTTGCCGCCCATACCGGCAATGACCGGCATCCAGAAGATCAGCGCCCGAACCGCGGCGACCTTGCCGCTGAAGTAGGTCGCCACCGCACCGGCCGCGAAGGCCGTGACGAGGTTGGTGAGCAGCCAGGGAAGCCGGCTGCGGACCGCCCCGTGCCAGGGCGCCGCCAGCTCTTCGTCGGCCGAGGTACCACCGAACTTGAGGAGGTCCTCGGTCTGTTCGGCTTCGACCACGTCGATCACGTCGTCGAAGGTGACCTGTCCCAGCAGTTTACCCCCGCCATCTACCACCGGAACGGCCGGCACGTTGTAGCGGCCGATCACCCGGGCGACTTCCTCCTGGTCGGTCTCCGGCGTCACCCGAACCTCGGTGTCGTCCATGAACTCCTGGACCGCCCGGGTGGCGGGGCTGGTAACCAGCCGTTTGATCGGGAGGACTCCTAACAAGTGATTGTGCTCGTCCACCACGTAGACCTGGCTGAAATCCTCGATCTCCTCGGCTTGACGCCGGAGTGACTCGATCGCCGCACCGGCGGTGTCGGTGGCCCGCACGGTGACCACCTGGGCGGTCATCAGACCGCCGGCAGTCTCCGGGTCGTAGCGCAGCAGCTCTTCGATGTCGGCCCGGTCCTCAACCTCGGCGAGGATTCGTTCCTGATCTTCGGGGTCGAGCCCGCCGACCAGGTCGGCGGCTTCGTCGTCGGCCAGTTCATCGACGATACTGCCGGCGGTCTCCGGAGCCTCCTCGGCCAGAATCTCGAGGGTCTCTTCGGCCACCGTCTCGTCGGGCATCTCCACCAGCGCGGCGCTGGAGAGCCGGGGAGGCAGCGCCTTTACTACCTCGACCCGTTCCTCTTCATTCAGGGACGACAATACGTCGCCCAGGTCGGCCGGCTCGGCTTTTTCCGCCAAGGCGAGGAACCCGCGCAAGTTCCCCCGCTTCACCAGATCCAGCATGGAGCGAACGATGGCAACCGGGCGAATCATGAACGGCTTCCGCTATCGAGCGTGGGAGCGAGGACGACCGGAGAGGGGGGGCCGCGGCGAATGATCACGCGCTCGACCCGGGTGGGACTGGCTTGCAGTACATCGAACTCCAGTCCCCGGACCAGGAATCGCTCCCCCGGTTGAGGAATGCGCCCGGCCAGCTCGGCGAGGAGACCGGAAGCGGTGCTGGTGCGAGAGTTGGGAAGAGTCACTTCGAAATGCTCCTCGATGGCGGCCACCGGCGTGGAGCCATCGGCCTCAAAGACCATGGTGCCACCGCCGGCCTCCTGCACCGCGTGGCCGTCATGCTCGTCGAAGATTTCTCCCACCAGCTGCTCCAGCAGATCTTCCAGGGTCACGATACCGAGAGTGCCGCCAAATTCATCCAGCACCACGGCCAGATGGCGGCGTTCCCTCTGCATATCGAGCAGCAGGTCACCGCAGGTCCGGCTGGCGGGCGCAACTGCCACCGGTCGCACCGGCAGCCGGTCGCCCTCCTTGAGCTTGAAAAGATCGAAGGCGTGGAGCATCCCCACGATTTCATCCAGGGTACCGCGGTATACCGGGATTCGGCTGTAGCCACTCTGGGCGAACACCTGGGCAATGTCGTCGAGCGAATCCTCCTCCGAAACCGCCACCAGTTCGGTCCGCGGCGTCATGACCTCGCGCACCTGACGCTCGGTGAAGGTCATGACTCCGCCGACCATGATCAGCTCATCGTCGGCGGCAATCCCGGAAGCGGCACCTTCCCGCCAAACCGCCCGCAATTCGCTGGCACCGGGAACCGTCCGGGCCGGTAGCAGCAGACCGACTACTCGAGAAATCGGCCGGAGCACCGGCACCACAAAGTTCCGCAGTTCCACTGCCCGCGGGCGAACCAGCCATCGAGGAATCAGGTATCCGGCCAGAATCACCGAGGGTACCGCGACCAGCACCAGCAACAAGGCGAGCGCGGCGAGGGTGAAACCAGTGAACAGCGCGGGAATCGTGGTCCCCACCACCACCACACCGAGGGCGCTGAGAGTGGCGGTGACACTGAGATACTGCTCCATCTCGGCCAGCCAGGTGATACTCCCGGGAGCTCCTTTGAGTTGAGCCGCAACGGCGCGGGTCAGTTCCAGCCGGCTGAGCGAAACCAGCGCGGTGCCGCTGACGGCACCGAAGATTGCGAGCAGCAGGCCAGCCGAGAAGATGAACCAGATCATCCGGCGTCCTCGACCTGGGCCTCGGCTCGAACCGGCCGGTTGACCCGGACCCGGCGAACCCGGCGGCGAGCTACCTGCTCTACCGTCAGCTCAACGCCTTCCAGTTCAACTTTCTCACCGCTCCGGGGCACCCGGCCGAAGGCATCGAGCACCAGACCGCCGACCGTGGTCACGTCTTCCCGGTGGAAACTGTGTCCCAGCAAGGATTCCAGTTCGGCCAGCGGCACCCCGCCTTCCACCGAGAGCTGGCCATCGGTGCCTTCGATGATCGGCTTCGCCTCGTCGGTGTCGTGCTCGTCCCGAATCTCACCGACCACTTCTTCCAGAATGTCTTCCAGGGTGATCAGTCCGGCGGTGCCACCGAACTCATCGACCACCACGGCCAGGTGACTGGGACCCCGCTGGAAGTCGCGCAGCTGGCGATCGAGCGTCTTACCTTCGGGTACGAACGCCGCCGGTCGAATGAGATTGTGCCAATCCTCAGGAGCCTCTCCCAGCGGAAACCGGCCCATCATGTCCTTGGCGTAGAGGATCCCGACCACAGCGTCGGGATGGCCGTCGAACACCGGGACCCGGGCGTGCTCCGACCCGTGCAGAGTGGCCACGACATCTTCGGGCGACGCAGAGCTATCGACCGCCACGACGTCGATCCGGGGAGTCATCACCTCGGCCACTGTCATGTCGGCCAGGGAGAAGAGCCCCAGCAGCATGTCGCGCCGAACCGGGCCGCTTTCGCGGTTGACCGGAGGCACCGGTGGGCGTACCTGGTTGTCGGCCCAGGCAATGATCCGGAACAGCGGACCGAATGCCTTGAGCGAGCGGAGGGCCGAAGGACGAACCAGCGGGGGAAGCTCGGGGGCGAGCGCCGCAACGATCCGGGGCAGAATGCTGGCCACCAGCCAGACCAGTCCTACGCCGAGTCCAACCCGAGCCAGCGCACCGACCGGCGTGAAGGCCCACCAGGCCTCGGCCAGTCCGGCCGAGGCGCCGGCCAGAATCAGGAGAGCGAGGTGACCGACGTAGAGAGCACGTGCCGGTGGCAGACTGATCCCATCGCCCTGCCGCTGATCGGCCAGAATCCGGGGCACTTCGGCATCGGCCTCACCGGCAAGCGAAAGCCAGGCGGCCCAGAGCGAAAAACAGAGGGTCGCGAGCGGGGTGATGAGATGGTGGAGCGTCTGAATCACCTGCATGCTTTTAGGTAGCGCTCCTGCCTACGCCACATCGCGGACCGGGTGCGGCCGGCGCCCTCGGGGTGGTCATACCCCAGCACATGCAAGGTTCCGTGAATGACCAATCGGATCAACTCTTCACGAACCGGAATGTCGAGCTGCTTCGCGGCCGCCTTTGCCACCGCGGGGCAGATGTAGACATCGCCAATCAGCTCACCGTCAGGACCCGGCAGCGCGAAGGAGATCACGTCGGTCGGGGTGTCGTGGCCTTTCCATTCGCGGTTGAGCGTCCGCATCCGGGTTGGCCCGACGAAGGCAACCGAGACCGCGGCCTTCCGCCGTTCTCTCCGAAGCACTGCGGTGACAATCCTGAGCACCATCGCGGCAGAAAGCCCGAGGCGCTTCTGACCGCCTGACCGCCTGGCCGCCTGGCCGCTACCCGTTCTGATCCTCCGCGTACGCCTTGATGATCTCCCGCACCAGCCGGTGGCGGACCACGTCCGACTCATCGAGATAGCAGAAGGCCACTCCGTCGATTCCCGGCAGAATCCGCTCGACCTGAATGAGCCCTGAGTCTTCCCGCTTGGGGAGGTCGATCTGGGTCTTGTCTCCGGTGACCACCACTTTGCTGTTCACACCCAGACGGGTGAGGAACATCTTCATCTGGGCGCCGGTGGCGTTCTGGGCTTCGTCGAGGATGATGAACGCATCGCCCAGAGTGCGGCCCCGCATGTAGGCCAGCGGAGCGATCTCGATGATCCGCGACTCGAGCGCCTTCTGGACCCGGTCGTGGGGCATCATGTCTTCCAGTGCGTCGTAAAGCGGCCGCAAGTAGGGGTCGACCTTGGCCTGGAGGTCGCCCGGCAGAAAGCCTAACGATTCGCCGGCTTCCACCGCGGGCCGAGCCAGCACGATCCGTTTGACCCGCTTCCGGGCCAGCGCTTCTACTGCTTTGGCCACCGCGAGATAGGTCTTGCCGGTACCGGCCGGCCCGATACCCACCACGATGTCGTGCGTTGCCACCGCCTGCAGGTATTCCCGCTGACCCTGGGTCTTCGGCGCGATAACCCGCCGCAGCCCGGGGAGAATGATCTTGTTGTCGACCGAGCCCATCTGATCGGCCATGGGACCGGCCGCCACCAGGCGCGCGACGTCCTCCGGAGTCACCGCCTCGCCCATGCGGGCCAGCTCGAGCATGCCCTGCACCACCGGGTTGGCCCGCTCGACCTGCTCCAGACTGCCGCCCAGAACCAGGGTATCGCCCCGGAGCGTGGCGCGAACCCCGGTGGCCCGTTGCAGCTCCAGGAGGTTGGCGTCGTTCACTCCGATCAGAAGCAGGGGATCGGCGCCTTCGACACTGAGACGATGCTGAATATCATCCGACAAATTGAGCCTCCCGAGAAACTGCGTGAAACGTGAAACGTGAAATGTGAAACGGGCTACGATGACTTTTCACTTTTCACCTTTCACTTTTCACGTTTTGACCTCAATACTCAAGGCGCGCAGATCCGCTTGGCTGACGACCGTCGGGGCTCCCTCGAACAAGGCCCGGGCTGCCGTGGTCTTGGGGAACGCTATTACGTCCCGGAGCGAAGCAGCCCCGGCCAGCAACATGGCGATCCGATCGAAGCCTAACGCAAAACCGCCGTGCGGGGGTGCCCCCGCGGAGAGACCATCCAGCAGAAACCCGAAGCGCCGCCGGATTTCCTCCGGAGCGATGCCCAGCAGGCGGAAAATCGTCTGCTGCACTTCCGGGTCAGTGATCCGGATCGAACCACTCCCCAGTTCATTCCCGTTATACACCGCGTCATAGTGTTGGGCCCGGCATCGGCCGGGATCGCTCTCCAGGAAGCTCACGTCATCGGGGTGGGGCGCGGTAAACGGGTGGTGCGCCGGTGCGAACTGCCCGCTGTCGGGATCGCGCTCGAAGAGCGGAAAGTCCACGATCCAGCAGAAGGCATGCGGAGTGGACGGCCCGACCCCGGGGCGCTTCACCAGCTCCATCCGGATGGCATGGAGTGCCGGACTGGTTACCGAATCGGGACCCACCACGGCGAGAAGGAGATCTCCCTCCGGGGCGGCAATCCCGGCGAGCCCCTCGGCGCCAAACGCCTTCACGCCCTGACCTTCCCATCCGGCTGCGGTCCGCTTGGCCCAGAGTAATCCCCCGGCCTTCGCACTCTTGGCGATGGCGGTCAGTTGATCGATCTCTTTGCGGCTGGCCGAGCCTGCGCCGGTCGCCAGGATGCCCCGAAGCCGACCACCCGTCGCGATACTGGCGCGAACGAAGTCCGCGGCGTCCCCCTTGAGACTCGCAGTCAGATCCTGAATCTCGAAACCGTACCTCAGATCGGGCTTGTCGATCCCGAATCGTTCCATTGCCTCGCGCCAGGAAAGCCGGGGGAATGGAGCCGTTACCGAATGGCCGGCCTCCTGCCACAGGTCGACCAGGATCCGTTCGATGTAGCCCTCGACATCGCTCGCGGAAACGAAGGATGCTTCAATGTCGATCTGGGTGAACTCCGGCTGACGGTCGGCCCGGAGATCCTCATCCCGGAAGCAGCGGGCGATCTGGAAGTACCGATCGAACCCGGCCACCATCAGCAACTGTTTGTAGATCTGAGGTGACTGCGGCAGCGCGTAGAACTCCCCCGGATGCACTCGGCTGGGCACCAGGTAGTCGCGGGCGCCCTCGGGAGTCGGCTTGGTGAGAATCGGCGTCTCGATCTCCAGAAAATCGAGTCCGGTCAGGGTCTTCCGGGCCTGCTGCAGGAGCCGGTGGCGCAACAGCAGGTTCTGCTGCAGTTCGGGCCGCCGCAGGTCGAGGATCCGGTGCTTGAGCCGCAGTTCTTCGGCCGGCAGCTCCTCACCTTCTTTGCGGGCCACGGGGATCACCGGAGTCGCGGCCGGTCCGGCGATATCGAGCCGAGTGACTTTGACCTCGACTTCGCGAGAGGCGAGCGCGCTATCCCGGGCCGATTCGGGACGCAGTTCCACCTTCCCCTCGACCAGGATTACCGATTCGGCGCCGAGGGTTCCAGCCTTGGCGATCACGTCCTTCGAGGTGACTTTGGGGTCGAACGAGAGCTGAACCAGCCCGTCGCGGTCCCGCAGATCGATGAAGATCACGCCACCAAGATCCCGCACCCGGTGGACCCAGCCACCGAGACGGACCGTAAGACCTGCGTGCTCACGCCGGAGGCTGCCGCAGCGATGGGTGCGGAGCGCGGTGGCGACAGTCATCGTTCTTCGGCCTCGACAAGCAACTGGTTGAACTCCTCGGCACTCCTGGCCTGCATCAATTCTTCGCGGACACTTTCCCGCCGCACCAACCGGGCGATCCGGGACAAGGCTTTCACATGCTGACCGGCCGCACTCTCGGGGCCGATCAACAGGAAGAACAACCGTACCGGCGCGCCGTCAAGCGCGTCGAAGTCGATGCCGGTCGGGTGACTGCCACAGACCAGCGAGAGACTGTCGACCGTGGTGACTTTGGCGTGGGGAATAGCAATGCCGTGACCGATGCCGGTGGAGAGGACCTGCTCCCGGTCCAGCACAGCGCTCAAGAGGGGTTGAGGATCGACCCCGGCCCGTTCGGCGAGCAGGTTGACCAGCTCGCGGAGGACGCCAGGCTTGTCGCCGGCGACCAGGGGCACCCGGATGCGATCAGGGGTGAGCAGTTCGGTTAGCAGCAGTCCGGAATCAGGCACAGTTCGAGGAATGCTAACCGCCCGGCGAAGGTCGGGCAACTGTTTGGGGGATTGGAAGTTACAGCTCCGCGCCTCTATTATTCCGGCCCATGTCCCCTTCGATCCTCGACCTGACTCCGGACCTGGCGGCCCAGCAACTCGCCGCCTGGGCGACCGCACGCGGGCTTCCGGCCTATCGCGCGCGCCAGCTCATGCCGAGGCTGTGGGAGCGGCCAGTCGCTTCGTGGCAGGACGCGAGCGATCTCCCGGCTTCGCTCCGCACCGATCTGGATCGAGAGTTCCCGCTCCAGCGATTGACCCAAGAAACGGTCCAGCACTCCGCCGATGGAACCCGGAAGTATCTCTGGAGACTGGACGACGGTGAGCTGATCGAGTCGGTCCTGATTCCCTCGGGTACCCGACGAACCCTTTGTATCTCCTCTCAGGCCGGCTGTGCCCTGGGCTGCGTCTTCTGCGCCACCGGACGGATGGGATTCCGCCGCAATCTGAGCGCCTTCGAGATCGCCGGGCAGATTCGCGAACTGGTACTGGCCGACCCCGCAGACAAGCCGACCAACATCGTGTTCATGGGCATGGGCGAACCGCTGCTCAACTGGCCTGCCGTTGACGCCACGCTCACGATTCTCAACAGCCCCCAGGGATTTGGCATCGGGGCTCGTCACATCACGGTCTCGACCGTAGGGATCGTACCCGGAATGAAAGCCCTGGCCGCTCGGCCGGAGCAGTTCCGGCTGGCGATCTCTCTCCATGCTCCGTCATCGGCCCGCCGGCTCGGCCTGATGCCGATCGAGAAGAAGTATCACCTGGACGAGGTGCTCGATGCGGCCCGCGCCTTCAAGAAGCGGATCACGTTCGAGTACGTGCTCATCGCCGGCAAGAACGACACTGAGGATGACGCCGACGAGCTGGTAGGCCTGGCTCGACGGATGGGTGCGCTGGTGAATCTGCTACCGCTGCACCCTGGTGGCGCACCGGGCCTGACTCCGACTGCTCCGCTCGCCATACGAGACTTCGCGGCCCATCTCAAGGACCGGGGAGTGGAAGCGGTGGTGCGGCGGAGCCGGGGCCTCGATATCAGTGCGGCCTGTGGGCAACTCAGGGTTGAGACCGAGAGAAAGCGGAGAGTGAGAGAAAAAGCGTGAAATGTGAAATGTGAAACGTGAAAAGTGGTCCCGCTCAGTAAGGGCTTTTCCTTTTCACTTTTTACTTTTCACTTTTCACGTAGTTCCGTCAAACCGAAACCACGGCCCAAAACTATCGACGTAGACGTGGTGACTTCGCAGGGCCATCCCATCCCACTCGTGCAGCAGACAAGCCGGCGGCTCGAACACGAAGGTCTCCGGACTCTCGGACGAGAGATCCAACGGCACCTGATGCGCCACACTGGGCGCCACCATCCCAACCACATTCCCCACTCGGCCGATGATGGTGCGGTGAATGTGCCCGGCAACCAGACCTATCACCTGGGAGTGGCGGGACAACACCGCGGCCAGGTCGGCCCGATCGAGCAAACCGTACTTCTCCATGAACCCGATCCCGACCGCGAACGGCGGATGATGCAGCGCGATCAAGGTGGGAGTCCGGGCCTGACCAGTCAGTTCTTTGTCCAGCCAGGCCAGCTGCACCTCGCCCAGCCGGCCTTCCCCCCGCATCGGAATCACTGAATCGAGAACCAGAATCCGCACTTCGAAGCTGTCGATCGGATAAGCCAGACAGTCATCGCTCAGAATCTTGCCCAGGTACTGACCCAACTCGCTGCGCATCCCGTTCCGTTCATCGTGATTGCCCGGCAAGACAAAAGTCGGCAACGTCAGACGGCTGATGATCGCGCGGGCGACCTTGTACTCCTCGATCGACAGGGTGTCGATGATGTCCCCCGTGATCAGAACCAGGTCGGGTCGGGGCCGAAGCGCTTCGACCGCGGCCACGGCTCGATCGAAATAGGGAATCGTATCCACTCGGCCGGCGAGAGGATTGCCGGGAACCCGGACGTGGGGGTCGGAGAGCTGGAGAATCTTCAAGTGGGCTAGTGGGCTAGTAGAACTGTCAGCCAGAGATGCAACCGAAGGCAATCTGGCACGAGACTCCCTAGCCCACTAGCCCACTAGCCCACTAGCACCAAATCACCCGGTTGCCCCAAACCCGCTGGAAATACAGTTAATCGAAAGGAGGAGCGAGGCGAGATACTGCTGCCGTTCCTGCTCGCTGGCCGAAGCGCGGAAACGGCGCAGCAGGTCCACCTGCTGGCGGCTGACCTGATTGATGGTGGGAAGCCGCCGGTACAACCGACGGCGGAAGCGGGGGAATCGCTCGGCCGGCTGGCTGCCGCCGCTGACCCGGAGCACCGCCTCAACCGTGCGGTGATACTCCTCTTCCACCGCGGCGAAGGTCTCTTCCCGGAGGGTCTCGTCGGGCACCAGGTCGGCATACAGACGGGCAATATCGAGATCGACGTAGCAGAGGGTCTTCTCGACCTCGTCCATCACCAGACGGAAGAGCCGGGATTCGCTGTACATCCGCTGAATCAGCTTCTCGCCCCGCTCCCCTCGAACCTGCAGGAAGGTGAGCAGCCCACTCCCTACCCCGTACCAGCCGGTAATGAAATGGCGGTTCTGGGACCAGGCGAAGACCCACGGGATGGCGCGGAGGTCGGCCAACGAACGGACCCCGGTTCTCCGGGCCGGACGCGAACCGATATTGAGCAGGGTCAGCTCCTCCAGCGGGCTCGCGGTGGAGAAGTAGTTGATCAGGTTGGGTCGCTCGACGAACCGGCGGTAGGACGCCTGGGCGGCCCCGGACAGCGCTTCCATGGCCTCGTCGAACTCGCTGGTCGGCACCAGGGCAGCCTCATGGGATGATCGCAGCGAGTGCTCTACCACTCCGGCGGCCAGCAGTTCGACCTGATACTGGGCCGTACCGCGGTTGGCATACTTGAAGCTGACCACTTCCCCTTGCTCCGTCAGCCTCATGCGGCCTTTGATCGATCCGGCCGGCTGGGCCGCAATGGCCCGCCCCAGCGGAGCACCGCCCCGGCTCACCGAGCCGCCGCGGCCGTGAAAGAACGAGATTGGAACCCCCAGCTCATCGCCCAGCCGAGTGAGGCGGGTCTGGGCCTTGGAGAGCTCCCAGTTGCTGGAGAGGAATCCGCCGTCCTTGTTGGAGTCGGAGTAGCCGATCATTACTTCCTGAGTGCCGCCCAGGGCCCGCACCGTCCGGCGCACCACCGGAATACTGAGCAGTTCCCGCATGATATTGGGCGCCCGATGGAGATCCTCGATGGTCTCGAAGAGCGGGACGATCGGAAGGGTGCAACTCTCCTGACCGGCCTCATCGGCAAACAGCCCCGCTTCCTTGGCCAGCAAATAGGCACCGAGAACATCGGCCACTTCCCGGGTCATGCTGAGCACGAAGCTGCCGAAGGCTTCACGATCGAGCTCGGCCCGCATCTCGCGCACCACTCGGAACATTCCCATCGTTTCCTGCACTTCGGGCGGGAAGCTCGACAGGTCGCGGTCGCCCTTGCGAGGCTTGCCTAGTTCAGCCACCAGCCAGGCCTTCCATTCCTGAGATTCGATTTCCGGTGGCTCGCCTTCCTGGCCGGTGGTAGCCCGCCAGAGCGGGACCAGCGCCTGAGCCAGTCGAGTCGAGTTCTCCCGCAGGTCGAGGCGAACGGTCGAGAAGCGGAAAGTCTCGGCCTCCCGGCGAATGGGACGCACCAGACTCGCGGCGATCCGGGGACTTCCTCCTTCGATCAGCCCCTGCTCCACCGCGCGCAGATCGGCCAGCAGCTCCTCGGCGGCTGAGTAGCCCTCCCCGGGGGGAGCAGTGTGACCCTGTTCCGCGTGATGGATCGCCCCATCCAGCCGCACCATCACGCAGGCCAGGAACTGCCGGAAAACTTCGCCCGGGTTCCTTCCCACGATTGCAGCGCTGTTGGGCGTTGAGCCGAGTGCCCGGTCCAGAGCCTGGCGGAAGGCGGGACCGGGGTCGAGCGCCCGCTCGGTGATACTCAGGGTCTTGAGCAGCTCGGCGAGCCGCTGACGATAGCGGTAGAGACTGGCCACCCGGTTCTCGTGCAAGGTTCTCCGGGTGACCTCATTGGTAACGAAGGGATTGCCGTCGCGGTCGCCCCCGATCCACGACCCGAACTGCAGAAAGGGCGGAATCACGAAGTGTTGGTCGGGCCAGATCTGGCTTAGCACCCGATCGAGCTTTTCCTGCAGTTCCGAAGTTGCTTCGAACAGAGTTTCGCTGAAGAAGTGGAGACCCCAGTAGACCTCCTGGGGGACCGTGGGCTTCTCGAGGCGAAGCTCGCCGGTCATCCAGAGCAGCTCGATGTCGTTCCGGAGATTGTCGATGATCTGGGCCCGCTCCCGCGGAGTCCAGCGGGGCGACTCCAGATCCACCAGCCGGCGATAGATCCGCCGGTGCTTTTCGAGAACCGTGACCCGCCTGGCCTCGGTGGGGTGCGCCGTGATGGTAGGCCGAATCCGCAGATCGCGGAGCAGACTCCGAATCTTTTCGGGATCGGTGATCTTCTGGCCGGCGGCTTCATGCAGGACCTGCGTGAGGGTGCCGCGCACCTGCTCGGGACCGCGTTCGGTCTCGGTCTGGCGCCGCCGCCGCATCGCGGCGTTCTGCTCCGCGATCGACAGCAGCTGGAACCAGATGCCCTGCGCCCGCAGGGCCGCTTCCTGTCGATCCGGAGTCCAGCTGGGATCCAGTTCCCCGCCCCGCAGCACCGACTCGAGCCAGGGCTGCCGCAGCCGGACCACGTCCAGCAACAGCTCGAAGAGCTGCTCCGCTACCTCGGTAGCGTAGCGAGCCGCCTCGGCCGCGAGTGGATCGGTCGACTCAGGCAGTGCCTCGGGAAAGGGTCCGGCAATCTGGGTTGTCACACGACCCGGTCGCGCACCGGTTGCCCGGCGAAAAAGAGTCTGAGATTCTCGATCGCCCGCATGCCCATGGCCACTCGAGTCTCCAGCGTGGCGCTGCCGAGGTGGGGCAGCAGCGTCACGTTATCCATGGTCAACAGCTCGGCGGAAACAGTCGGCTCTTTCTCGAAGACATCCAGCCCGGCGCCGGCGATGGTTCCGGCCTTGAGAGCCGAGACCAGGGCCGCCTCGTCGACCACGTCGCCCCGGGCAGTGTTGATGAGCAGGGCGTGTTTCTGCATCTGCCCGAGCGTCGTCGAATTCATCAGGTGACGAGTCTCCGGCGTGGCCGGGCAATGGAGCGACACGAAATCGGCTTCGGCCAGCACCGCGTCAATGCTGTCGCGCGGTTCGGCGCCAAGCGCTTTGGCGTCCTCCGGTTTGGGCGGGAAAGGATCGTGAAAGATCACTTTCATCCCGAAGCCGTGATGGGCTCGCCGAGCGACGGCCCGAGCGATTCGACCAAACCCGACCAGACCGAGGATCTTGCCGGTCACCTTGGCGCCCAGCATGTGGGTCGGGCGCCAGCCGGTCCAGGCCTTGTTGCGGACATGGCGATCGCCTTCGGCTGCCCGGCGTGCCGTCATCAGCAGCAGCGTCATCGCGATGTCGGCGGTGTCGTCGGTCAGGACGTCGGGGGTATTGGTTACCGTCAGCCCGCGCGCCTTGGCTGCGTTGATGTCGATGTTATTGAACCCGACCCCGAAATTCGCGATGATCCGGGCCCGGAGCGGCTCGGCCCCCAGCACCTCGGCCGTCACCTTGTCGGTCACGGTGGGGAGCAATGCGTCGGCGTTCCGGAGGGCGTCCTGCAGCTGACTGGTGGTCAGCGCCACATCGTCGCGGTTGATGCTCGCGTCGAACAGACGGGACGCCTCCGCTTCGCAGGCAGCCGGGATCTTTCGGGTGATGATGACGCGGGGCCGTCCACTCACCGGGTCACCAACCGCTTCTTTGGCGGTCTCTTGGCCAACGCCTCGGCCATCGCACTGCCCAGCTCGGCCGGACTCGGCGCCACCGACAATCCCAGCGATCGCATGATCTCGGCTTTCTCCGCGGCGGTATCACCGAAGGCGGAGATGATGGCACCGGCGTGCCCCATCCGCCGGCCCTTCGGCGCTGTAAGGCCGGCGACATATCCCACCACCGGCTTGGTCATGTGCTCTTTGACCCAGAGGGCAGCCTCGGCCTCCTGGGGACCGCCGATCTCGCCGATCATCATGACCGCTTCGGTCTCGGGATCCTGCTCGAAAAGACTCAGGATATCGAGGAAGGACGATCCATTGACCGGATCACCGCCGATACCGATGCTGCTCGACACACCGATCCCCAGATCCTTCATCTGGGATGCCGCTTCGTAGCCCAGCGTGCCCGACCGGGTCACCAGGCCGACACTCCCCTGCTTGTAGATGTGCCCTGGCAGGAGCCCCAGCATGCATTTGCCCGGGCTGATCATCCCGGCGCAGTTGGGCCCGACCAGAGTGGTACGCCGCTCCTTGGGATAACGACGGAGATAGCGCTTCACTACCATCATGTCCTGGGCCGGGATGCCATCGGTTATGCAGCAGACCAGCTTGATACCCGCATCGGCGGCTTCCATGATGGCATCGGCACAGAAGGCCGCCGGCACGAAGATGATGCTGGCATCGGGGTAGACGCCCTCGACCGCATCCTTCACCGTGTTGAACACCGGCAGGCCCATGTGGGTCTGGCCGCCTTTGCCGGGAGTTACGCCACCGACCACCTTGGTGCCGTACTCCACCATTTTCTGAGCGTGGAAGGTGGCCTTGTCGCCGGTGAAGCCCTGAACCAGGACTCGGGTCAGTTCGTTGATCAAGATCGCCATGACTCGAAAGCTCCTCGTATGAGTGAGGAAGTGAGGAGTGAGAAGTGAGGAGGAACTAATCGTTCGTTGAGTTCCTCCTTACTCCTCACTCCTTACTTCCTACTTCTTTCCTTGTCTCCAAGCGCTTACCACCTTCTCGGCGGCGTCGGCGAGGCTGTCGGCCTGCAGCAGGTTGAGCCCCGACTCATCGAGAATCTTGCGGCCTTCTTCCACGTTGGTCCCGGCCAACCGGACCACCAGCGGCACGTTTACGCCGACTTCCTTCACCGCCTGGACCACGCCTTTCGCCACCCAGTCACAGCGGTTGATCCCGGCGAAGATGTTCACCAGCATCGCGCCGACCTTCCGATCCTGGAGGACCAGCTTGAAGGCCATCGCGACTCGCTCGGGTGAGGCGCCGCCACCGACATCGAGGAAGTTGGCCGGCGAGCCACCCGCGTGCTTGATCATGTCCATGGTGGCCATGGCCAGACCGGCGCCATTGATGATGCAGCCGATTTCGCCGTCCAGCGCCACATAGTTGAGCCCGTGCTCCGAGGCGGTTGCCTCACGGGGGTCCTCCTCGGCGTGGTCCCGCAGTTCGCTGACCGTGGGCCGGCGGAACAGCGCGTTGTCATCGAAAGCCATCTTGGCATCGAGCGCCAGCAGCTGGCCATCCTTGGTGGTGACCAGCGGGTTGATCTCCACCATGGTGGCGTCGAGGTCGCGGAAGGCCCGGTGACAGGCCAGCAGCATGGTCGCCATCCGATTGATCAGTGACGAGGGAAGCCCCAGCCCGAAGGCGATCTCCCGGGCCTGGAACGACTGCATCCCGACGGCCGGCTCCATCACCTGGCGCAGAATCGTTTCCGGCTCGCGCTGGGCGATCTCTTCGATCTCCATCCCGCCGTGGGGATGAGCCACCAGCATGATCCGCTCGGTCTTGCGATCGAGCACGAAGCCGATGTAGAGCTCCCGGTCGATCGGCACCGCCGCCTCAACATAGAGCCGGTGCACCACTTTGCCTTCCGGGCCGGTCTGGTGGGTTATCAGTCGCTTGCCCAGCAGCTCGTTGGCGGCCTTGCGCACTTCGTCTTCATTGGTGCAGAGCTTGATTCCGCCGGCTTTACCCCGGGCACCGCTGTGGATCTGGGCCTTCACTGCCCAGCGGGCCCCGCCGATCTCGGCGGCGCGATACACCGCCTGCTCGGCGCTGTAGGCGACCCCGCCCCGCGGCACCGCCACGCCGAAGTTGGCCAGCAGTTCTTTGGCCTGGTATTCATGAATGTCCACGGTTTCCCCCTCGAGCAGAGCCCAGTGAAACTGCGTGAAAAGTGAAAAGTGAAAAGTGACTCAGGATCAGCTCACGTTTCACGTTTCACGTTTCACGTTTTCTTTTTTCCGATGGCCGCCGCCATCTCCACTACCACATTCGCCATCCGGGCACTCGCCGCGTCGATCATCTTGCCGTCGAGTTGAGCCGCACCGCGGCCTTCCTTCGCGGCCTTTTCCAGTTCTTCCAGAATCCGGGTCGCCCGCTGCACTTCCGCCTCGGGTGGCGAGAAGACCTGATTGGCCAGTTCGATCTGGGAAGGATGAATGGCCCACTTCCCTTCGATACCGAGCGCGGCGCCCCGACGGGCCGCGGCCAGAAACGCCTCGGGGTCCTTGAAGTCGCCAAACGGTCCATCGATCGGCCGGAGGCCGTAGGCCCGGCAGGCAACGATCATCCGGGTCAGTGACGCATGCCATTGGTCGCCGGGGTAATCCGGATTCAATCCCCCAATCGACACCGTGCGGGCCCGCATGCTGGCGGCGTAATCGGCCACCCCGAAATGCATGGCCTCGAGCCGCTTCGAGCTCTGGGCAATAGCTTCGACGTTGGCCATCCCCAGCGCCGTCTCGATCAGGACATCGATCCCGATCCGATGCCGGTACCCTTTCGCCATCTCGATCTGGGTCAACAGGGCGTCCGTCAGGTACACGTCACCGGGAACCCCGACCTTGGGCACCAGGATCACGTCGAGCCGGTCACCCGCCTGTTCCACTACATCCACCATGTCGCGGTAGTAGTAGTGGGTATCGATGCCGTTGACCCGGACGCAGATGGTCTTGCCGGCGCCCCTCCAGTCGTACTGCTTGAGGGCCTGGATCACGTTGATCCGGGCCTGCTCCTTGTCAGCGGGAGCGACTGCGTCTTCCAGGTCGAGAAAGACGTAGTCGGCCGGACTGGTCAGCGCCTTCTCGAACATCGCCGGATTGGAACCCGGCACGGCCAGCTCGCTCCGCTGCAGACGGGGACGAGCCGGCTCGTAGCGGGTATGACTCACGCGACCCCCGCCGGCTGCTTGGCCACCGCGGCTTCGGCCGGTCCGGCCACCGGCTTCGCTGCCAGCGGCTTCTGGGTCTCGAGCCAGAACTGCTGGGCCGCGGCTACGCCTTTGCCCAGTTCGACCCTGATCCCCACATCCCGCATGGCCATCTCGGTCCCGGCGATTCCGGCCAGCAGAGTGATCTCGTTGAGGTCGCCCAGGTGTCCGATGCGGAAGAGCTTGCCCGCGACCTTATTGAGCCCGGCACCGAGGGCAAAGTTGTAGCGCCGGTAGGCCACGTCGATGACATCGGCGCCGTTGATGCCGGCCGGAACCATGATCGCGCTGACGGTATCAGAGTGCCACTTGGGCGCTTTGGCGCACAGCGTAAGACCCCAGGCCGCCACCGCTCTGCGACAGCCTTCGGCCAGACGGCGATGCCGGGCGTACACGTTCTCCATGCCCTCTTCCAGCAGCATCACCAGTGCTTCGCGAAGACCGTAGAGCATCGGGATCGACGGAGTGTAGGGGAAATACCCGGTGGCATTGGCCTTCACCATGTCCTCGTAGCTCCAGTAGCAGCGAGAGAGCTTGGCAGTCTTGCCCAACTCCAGCGCGCGGGGGCTGACGCACACAATGCCGGCTCCGGCCGGGAGCATGAAGCCCTTCTGCGAGCCGGTGATGGCCACATCGACTTTCCACTCGTCCATCCGGAAATCGATACTGGCCAGTCCGGAGACGCTGTCCACGAACAACAGCGCCGGATGTTTGGCCGCGTCGATGGCCTTGCGAACCGCACCGATGTCACTGGTGACTCCGGTGGCGGTTTCGTTGTGCACGATGCAGACCGCCTTGTAGGACTTGTTAGCGTCCTGGCTGAGCAGATCGTGCAGCTGCTCCACCGGCGCGCCTTCGCCCCACTCGACATCCACCGCGGTCACGTCCAGTCCCAGCCGCTGCATCATGTCGATCCAGAGATGGGAGAACTGTCCGTAGCGGAAGGTCAGAATCTTGTCGCCCGGCGAAAGGGTGTTCACCAGGGCCGACTCCCAGCCACCGGTGCCGGTGCCGGGAAACACGAAAGGGGTCCCGGTCTCGGTCTTGAAGACCTTCTTGAGATCGCGAAAGATCGGCGCGGTGAGTTCGGGGAACGCCGAGGACCGATGGTCTTCCATCGGCACGTGCATCGCGCGCAGAATGCGGTCGGGGGAATTGGTAGGACCGGGTACAAATAGAAAATTACGGCCGGGCATGGCACCATCCTCTGCTGGAGAGTCAGTCTGCAGAAGCTCCGGGCTTCTGCGCGAATGCTTGCGGCGGGCTGTATGTTCATACCACACCAGCCGCGTACTACCTCTGCCGGTACGACAATGACGATTTCTGCCGAGGCTGTTTCGCCCCGGGCCCTGCTGACGGACCTCTATTGGACTGCCGTCACTGCGGCGGCCCCAGGTCCAGCGCTCTCACTGTCGTTAGCCTCCCATACCGGGAAATCTTCCCGGCCGGTCCATCTGTTGGCCCTCGGCAAAGCGGCATCGCCGATGGCGGAAGCTGCGGTGCAAGTACTTTCGGCTCGGGGACAGTCGCCGGCCGGAGGAATTCTGGTGACTCCGGAAGCTGCTGCCTCGCCCCACCCCGCACTATCCGTCGTGGTGGGCGATCACCCTCAACCCGGTGCCGCTTCGTTCCGGGCAGCCGAACTACTAGGTGAAGCCGTCGCCCAAGTGGATCCAGGTGACGAGGTCTGGGTGCTCCTCTCCGGGGGCACAACCAGCCTGATCGGGGCACCCATACCCGGCATCGCCCCGAGCGACCTCACCGAACTTTATCGCCTGCTGCTGGGATCCGGTCTCGACATTACTGCGATGAATCGGATCCGCAAACGTTTCGCGCGCTGGGCTGGAGGCAGACTGGCCGCTGCCCTCGCCCCCGCACACGTGAAAAATTTCACAATCTCAGACGTCATCGGCGACGATCTGGGGTCCATCGGTTCGGGTCCCTGCGTGCCGGATTCGTCCAGCGCGGCGGAGGTGCGAGCCCTGCTCGTGACCGCCGGCTTGTGGTCCCACATCCCGCCGCCGCTCAGGCAATACCTGGAAGCGGTCGAGCGGGGTACTGCGGCCGAAACCCCGAAGCCCGGTGATCCTGCGTTCCGTACCACCGAAACTGTTCTGGTCGCCAGCAACCGGCTGGCTCTGGAAGCAGTCTGTGTCCGGGCCCGAAGCCTGGGGATGGAAGCTCGACTCCTCGACACCGCGCTGTCTGGTGAAGCGGCCCAGGTAGGCCGGGCTCTGGCGTCGACCCTGCTCGGATACAATGGCACACAATTGTCCGGGACGCAAGTTATCGACACGAATAATCATGCAATAGCTGTTTGGGGGGGTGAGACCACCGTCACGCTGGGCCCCAACCCCGGTCTGGGCGGCCGCTCCCAGGAACTGGCGCTGGCGGCCAGCTCGGTGCTCTCCGGCGCTACCCGGCCCGACGGCCGTTCGGTCCACCTCCTGGCCGCCGGAACCGACGGCCGTGATGGCCCCACCGATGCCGCCGGAGGGTTTGCCGACTCCACCACCTGGTCCGCCATCATCAAGGCGGGCCGGGACCCCAAGGCCGATCTGGAAAACCACGCCAGCAACGCTTCCCTTGACGCTGGAAATGCCCTCTTTTTGACCGGAATGACCGGTACCAACGTCATGGACCTCGTGTTAGGTCTAGTTTTCAGCTCCAGAACACTTTAGCCCCTGCCCGCCCGGCCGATCCTTGATACTGGATCGGTGGGAACTCAATCAGGGGCTTCATGGCAGTCTTCTTTTCCACATTGGTCTTGGCGCTGGTGGTCCTCCTCCTCCTCCGGGCGAGGCAGATCGGCGCTGCCCTGACCCGCTGGAGTACCCCCACCGTCGAGCCGCCCTACCGGGCCATCGTCGAGAACTCCCTCGACGGGATCTGGATTACCAACCCCAAGGGCGACACCACCCACGTGAATCGCCGAATGGCCAGGATGCTGGGCTACCAGCCCTGGGAGATGGAGGGCCGGCACTTCTCCGAGTTTCTGTCGCTGGCCAGCCGGGGTCAGAGCCCCAGCACCCTGGAGCGATGGGTCCGGGGAATCGAAGAGCGTCACGCCTTTGACCTGAAGCACCGGGACGGACATCTGGTACCGACGATGGTGTCGACCACCACGCTACGAGACCATCGAGGCGCCTATGCCGGGGCCTCGGCGACGGTGAGCGACTTGAGCGAGTGGCAGCGGGTACAGGATGCCCTGCAGCAGACCGAAGCGAAATACCGGGCCCTGATCGAAATCACCCGCACCGGCTTTGTCATCGTGGACAGTGCAGGACGGGTGGTGGATGCCAACGGGGAGTACGTGAGGCTGACGGGGCGCCCCTCCCTCGCCGATGTCCTGGGGCGGCCGGTGTCCCTGTGGACCGCACCCTGGGATCTGGAGCGCAACACCAAGGCGGTTCAGCAGGCGGTGGAGACCGGCAGCACTTCGGCGCTGGAAGTGGACTACCGCCACCCGGACGGAGCCGTGGTTCCCATCGAGATCAACGCCGCCATGATCGCGCCCGATCGGATCATGGCGCTCTGCCGGGATATCACCAGCCGGCGCAAAGCCCAGCTGGATCTGAAGGCGAGTGCAGCCGAAGCCCGGGCCCGCTCAGAGGAATTGTCCTCGGTGCTGAATACGGTGCCGGCAGTCGTCTGGATCGCCCGGGATTCCCAGTGCCGGGAGATCACCGGCAACCGCACGGCCCATACGGTTCTCCGGATGGAGAACGGGAAGAACCTTTCCAAGAGCGCATCCAACGGGGAGCGGCCCACCCATTTCAAGGTCTACCAGGACGGACGGGAGCTCGGGGTCGACGAATTGCCGGTCCAGATCGCCGCGGCCCAGGGCGTCGAGCTGCACGGCTTCGAATTGTCTATCGGATTCGACGACGGAGAGACCACCCATCTGCTGGGCAACGTCACCCCCATGCTCCACCCCGATGGCACACCGCGGGGCGCGGTCGCGGCCTTCGTCGACATCACTTCCCGAAAGGCGATCGAAGCGGCGCTGCAGCAGGCCGAGCGACACATCCGCACGATGGTGGACAGCTCACCCCTCGCGATTATCTCGATGACGGCCGACGGCGAGGTGACCGGCTGGAATCCGGCGGCGGAACGAACCTTCGGATGGAGTGCTGAGGAGGCCTTGCACCATTACCTCCCCATCGTGGACGATCAGACCGATCCGGAACACCGGATATGGCGAGCCGAGGTTCTGGAGGGGAAGGCCTTTCAGGGCCGGCTGACCCATCGGCGTCACAAGGACGGGCGCACCATTGAAGTGAGCGTTTCCACCGCACCAACCCGGTCGAGCGACGGGACGGTCATTGGACTGGTGGCGCTCTACGAGGATGTGACCGAACGCAGACAGCTGGACCGGATGCGGCAGCAGATTCACGATCGGATGCAGGAGGCCCAGAAGCTGGAAAGTCTGGGCGTCCTGGCCGGCGGGATCGCTCATGATTTCAACAATCTGCTGACCATGATCCTGGGCAACATCCACATGGCCCGGGAAGATCTGCCCAGCGGCTCCCTGACACTCGAGTCGCTGCATCACGCCGAAGTCGCCACCCGGCGGGCTGCCGATCTCACCGCCCAGATGCTTTCGTATGCGGGCAAGGGACAGTTCGTGCTGGCGCCGCTGCAGCTGGATGAGGTCTTGCGGGAAACCATTGGTCCGCTGGAAGCCGCCCTGCCGGGAACCGCCAAGCTTGAACTGGATCTGGCCCCCGACCTTCCCCCCATCGAAGGGGACGCGACCCAGTTGCGTCAGCTGCTGATGAACCTGGTCTCCAATGCCGGGGAGGCCTTGTCAGGGGGAGGCGGGAAGATCACGGTGCGCACCGGCAGGACGAAGGTCAACGGGGAGTATCTCGCTGCAACCCTGCCGCCAAACAATCTCAATCCGGGCGAGTACGCGTACCTCGAAGTGTGCGACAACGGCGAGGGAATCTCGCCCGAAGTCCAGAAGCGGATCTTCGAGCCGTTCTACACTACTCGTTTTCCGGGTCGGGGATTAGGGCTGGCCGCGGTACTGGGCATCGCCCGGCGCCATCGCGGTGCGATCAGGGTGGACAGCAATCCCGGCGCCGGGACCGCATTCAGGCTGCTCTTCCCGACCGCGTCAACCAACGGGCAGCATCAGGATTTCACCTCGAAGGCACAAAGGCACGAAGAACTGCCCTGATTCCACGCTTCGCGCCTCGCGTGGAAGAAAGAATACCGCAGAGATCGCAAAGAGCGCGAAGGTGCCAGGTTGTCCCTTTGCGTCCTTTGCGGTGAATAAAGCAGCTAAGGCCGGCCGTCCTCGTCTGGCTGGTAGTCGGCCCCCAGAACGACACTCACATCAACTCGGCGCAGAGTATCGGGCTGGACCAGAACCTTACCCACGCCGAGTGCGTCACGAACCTTCTCCGCACGGCCCTGATCTCCTCGGCGCGCAATCACCTGCGTCGTATCGGTCGCTCCCGCATTCCCGAAATAGACCACATCCAGGCCCATGCGGCGGAGCCGGCGGGTGCCTAACCGGCCCAGCCCGGTCTTGCCGCTACCGTTGAGCACTTCGACCACGATACGACCGTCGGCACTGGGGATGTCAAAGGCATGCCCTTCCACCCGGTCGCGCCGGAGGGCGCGACCCAGCAGCACGACCACTACGATGGCGAGCAGGACTCCGCCGGCGGTCAGCCGGCGGCGCGTGGCAGGAGTGAGTTCCAAAACCTGACCGTGGGATCGGGGAGAGCCCAGCCGGAGAGCACTGCATGGCTGATGCGGGAGCGGGCGACTTCGCGGATCACGCTACTGACATCGTGAGGGAACCGCCGGGCCAGTTCGGCGCGGTTTTCGCGATTGTAGGGGCGACCCGGCTCGAGGTAGTCAGCACAGTAGAGTACCCGGCCGACCATGTCCCACTCGGCCAGACCCATGCTGTGATAGCGAACCGCATCGAGAACCCCGCGGTCGGTTTCCCCGTCGGCCTTGGCCCGGGCCGCACTGGCGGGACCGTGGCGGAATTCGGCGGGACCGGGACTCGAAGGAGCCCAGCGCTCCAGTTCCTGGGGCGGCGCATCGCGCAATGCGTCGTGCAACCACACAGCCCGGAGCCAGCGATTCCGTTCGTTGTCGTGCACTCCCATTTCCTCGGCCCACACCGCCACCAGCTCGGCCACCCGAATGATGTGGTCCAGCCGGGGCGGTTCCACCACGGCCCAGGTCGGCAAGGTGGGTCGCAAGCCCGATGGAGTATGACGCGGTTCGCTGCTGCCGCTCACGTGAATACCCGGCCCAGAATGTGATTGTCGAGCAGGCGAGTCGGGCCGACCCGACCAGCCACCGTGAGTATGGTACCGGCGCCGGCGGTCGTCACCGGCGTGAGCCGGTCGGGGTCCACCACATCGAGGTAGTCCGGCCGGGCTCCCGGGAAACGACTGAATTCGTTCTTCATCACTTCGAGCAGCAGGGCGGCATCCTGTTCGCCGCCGCGCCAGGCCGCATCGGCGGCCCGCAGGGCGCTGGAGAGCGCCAATCCCTGGGCCCGTTCTTCGGCATTGAGATACGCGTTCCGGCTGCTCAGCGCCATCCCGTCAGCCTCGCGTACGGTGGGGGCGATGAGGATTTCGATCGGGAAGTCCAGGTCCCGCACCAGCTGACGGATCAGGGTCGCCTGCTGAATATCCTTCTGGCCGAACACCGCGACATCGGGCTCCACCAGATGGAACAGTTTGGTGACTACGGTGAGTACCCCGGCAAAGTGTCCCGGCCTGACTGCGCCCTCCAGCCGCTCGGCCGTCGCCCCGGGAATCACCCGGATCTCCGACCCGGGGGGATACATGGTCTCGACCGAAGGTGCGAAGACCACCGCCACGCCGCGCTGCCGGGCCAGTTCCAGGTCCCGGTCCAGATCCCGGGGATATCGATTGAAGTCTTCGTTGGGCCCAAACTGCAGCGGGTTCACAAAGACCGTCATGACGACTGCATCGGAATGGCGCTTCGCTTCATCCACCAGCGAAAGATGGCCGGCATGCAGCGCGCCCATGGTGGGAACCAGCCCGATGCGATGTCCAACCAGTCGAGCTTCTGCCAGCCAACCGCGGAGCTGGGTAATGGTCGAGAATTGGTGCATTTGATTTGGCCGTTAGCCGTTAGCTCTGAGCCGTCAGCGCCAATGGCCGATTAATCAAAACTATGATCCTTGGTCGGATACCGCCCCGCGCGTACGTCGTTGGAAAATGCATTCGCCGCCGCGCGGACCGTTTGCGAAAGCTCGGCGTAGAGTTTGAGGAACTTGGGATTGAAGCCTTCGTTGAGCCCCAGCATGTCGTGCAACACCAGGACCTGGCCGTCGCAACCGGGGCCGGCGCCGATGCCGATCGTGGGAATCGAGATCGAGGCGCTGACGTCCGCCGCCAGCGACGCCGGCACCAGCTCGAGAACGATGGAACAGGCCCCTGCGTCTTCCAGGTATTTCACGTCGGACCGGAGCCGGTCGGCAGCGGCTTTGTTGCGTCCCTGTACTTTGGGTCCGCCCAGCTGATGGATGGCCTGGGGAGTCAGACCAACATGGCCCATCACCGGAATCCCGATCCGCACCAGGGCCCGCACCGTCTCGGCCATCGCCTCGCCGCCCTCCAGCTTCACTCCATGCGCACCGGTCTGCTGCATCACCCTGCCGGCGTTCCGCAGGGCATCCTCGACCGAGATCTGGTAGGAGAGGAATGGCATGTCGACAAACACCAGGGTCTTGCTCACCCCCCGGACCACCGAAGCGCCATGGTAGATCATCTGATCCACCGATGCGTTCAGCGTGGTGGGATGGCCGGCCAGCACCTGGTTCACCGAGTCGCCCACCAGCAGGACATCGACCGATCCATCCAGCAGCCGGGCAAAGAGCGCGTCGTAGCAGGTGAGCATGGCGATCTTCTCACCGGCCCGCTTCTTGTCTCTCAGCTCGTGCACTGAAACCGGCTTGGGTTCTTCAGGCATGCAGTTCTATTCCTCATCCTCAGCATCAGTCTTGGCAGGATACGCCGCATCCAGCTCTTCCATCTCCCGCTGCCACCACTCCCGGTTGGGTAGCTCCGGGTGGGGCAACTTGAGATCGGGATCCCGCAGCCGGCGGGTCCCAAACCGAACTATATCGAGGTCGAGAGTCCGCGGCCCCCAGCGCTCGGTACGGGTGCGGCCGTTCTCGTCCTCGATCTTCTGCAGCAGTTTGAGAAACCGCCCGGGATCGAGCGAAGTCTCCAGCAGGGCCATCTGGTTGAGATACTTGCCCTGATCGGGTGGGCCGACGGGATCGGTCTCCTCGACCTTGGAGACGCCGAGCAGTTTGGTAAGCGGGAGCTTGGCGAGCGCGGCTCGGGCTCGCGCCAGATACCCCTCGCGATCGCCCAGATTGGTGCCGAGAGCGACGTAGACCCGCTCGCGGGGATTCATAGATCGTGGGAGAAGTGCTTTGCGATAGTCTCGAGCCGGTCGGCAATCCCCGCCAGCTCCCGAAGTGCCCGTTCAAGCTCGGCGTGACTGCGAGCGGCCTCGGAGGCGCGCCGGGCGGTGTTGTTAGCGTCTTCGACCGTCCGGGTAGACACGGCAGCCACCCGTTCCATCTGTTCACTGAGGCGATTGGCCGCCTGTTCCTGGCGCGAGGCGGTCTCCGCAATACGGCGGGCGTGAGCCCCGGCGTCGAGGGTCCCGGTCACAATGCTTTCCAGGGCCCGGGCCGCGTCGGCCGAAAGCTGCTCCACCCCGCGGACGGTTTCGGTCCCTCGATCCATCTCTTCCGAGATCTGGGCCACCTGGCCCAGAATCGCAGCCACCAGACCACCGGCCTCGCGTGAGGCCTGTCCGCTCTGGGCCGCCAGCTGACGGACCTCCTCGGCAACCACCGCGAATCCGCGTCCCTGGTGCCCGGCCCGGGCCGCTTCGATCGCCGCATTGAGCGAGATCAAATTGGTGAGATCGGCGATTTCCCGGATGGTACCGATGAAGCCGATCAGCCGGTTAGAGACCTGATACAGCTCACCGACCTGCTGGGAGCTGGCCGCCACAAACTGCTGCAGGTTCACCAGTCGCTCGATCGCGTCCCGAATGGCCTCGCGATTCTTGGAAGCGACCTCACTGGCGATCGACGACGCGCTGGCGGCGGCGGCGCCATCGGCGGCGACTTCCCGCGCCTGCGCCGCGAGCCCAGCGGTCGATTCCCTTCCCTGCGCCACCAATTGCTCCTGTTCGGCAGCTCCGCCCCGAATGGCGTTGGCGGTCTGGGCCACGGAGCCGGCCGCCGACCGGAGTTGTTCCGAGGTCTGGGCCAGCAGACGAACCTGGGCGGTGACCTGCTCGACCGTCTCCACCAGCGGCCGGCGAAGGTCAGCGATGTGAATTGCGGTGGCCAGCTGCCCCGCGAAAGTCGAGGCGGCGGTGACCTCTTTCTTGCCGTAAACGTGGGGCTTGTGGTGGTCCAGCTCCAGCGTTCCGATGATTTCGGTCCCGAAGCGGAGTGGCAGCACCAGCATGCTCAACGCATCCGGGGTGGGAGCCAGGACCCGATCGTCGTTGCGGGCATCGGAGACCACCACGATGTCGCCGGCCTGGACCGCCTGGGCCCGCAGGGTGGCACTATCGAACGGCGGGTCGCCCCGGTTGGGCCAGCCGAGGGCTCCCCGATACACCTGGGTGGCCTGCCCCTCGCTCACCCGGTAGATCCGGAAGTCGCTCCAGTCGAGCACCCGGTTGGCCATCTGCTCCAGCTGCACAAAGGCGTCCTTGAGCGACACGTTACTGGTGATGATCCGCTCCCGGGCGTGGATCTTGTTCAGCTCCTCGGCCCCGATGGCTTCCTCGATGATCCGCTTGGTCAGTACCCCCAGCACCCCGACCACCGCCAGCACGGTCAGCCAGGCCACCGGCGGCAGCGATTGGATGGCGCTGGCCGCGATGGTCGCCCCGATCAGGGTGAGCATGTAGGAGAGCACCTCGTAGCGGAGAATCATCAGCCGCTCGTGGCTCTCCAGCTTTCCCCGCACCAGCAGGGTGAAGTAGAACAACGCTCGAGTAAAGAAGAAGTAGAGCCCCGCCAGCGTCAGGCCGGGTCCCAGGAACTCGAGCGTGATTCCCGATGGCTCGGTCCTGGTGAACACCACCGCATAGGCGCCGTACGCCGCCATGAACCCGACCACTTCGCGACTGGCGTTGACCCAGGCCGCCATCAGCAGCTTGCGGAGCCAGAACGCATCGGTCAGGAACACCCCGAACCAGAGTGCGAAGATCACCACGCCGGGGCCCACCGTAATGGCCCCCACCATGGCGACGATACCGATTTGCGAGAGATAGGAGAACTTGGAAAGCGGGATCTGGCCTTTGCGGAGTAATCCCACCAGCAGCACCAGACCCAGGGTCAGCCAGGGATGAACCAGCCACCTCCGGTCGATCGCCAGCGCGGCGATGCCCATGAGGATGCCACCCCAGGCCAGGATGCGGGCGTACATCGTGAGGAGGTTCCGGGACACGACCGTCACGCGGCTCCTTGCCCGGCAGCTTCATCCAGGGCCCGGCGCAATTCGCCGAGGAATCTCCCGGCGGCAGCCGGGCCGTCTTTCCCCAACCGCTCCACCAGGGCGCTGCCCACCACCACGCCGTCGGCCAGACCCGCGACGGTTCGAGCTTGCGCCGGGGTGCTGATTCCGAATCCGACCGCCAGCGGCAACCGGGTCGCGGACCGGACCCGGGCAATGTACTCCTCGAGGCCGGTGGCCAGCGCGGTACTCGCCCCGGTGACGCCGAGCCGGGCCACCAGATAGAGAAATCCCTGGGCATCGCGCACTACCTCGGTCAGCCGGGCTCCGGTGGTGGTGGGCGCGACCAGCCGGATCAGATCGAGCGAGCTGTCTCGCACCGTCTGTTCGACCCTGGGATCACTGCCGGCCGGGAGGTCGGTGAGCAGCAAGCCGACCGCTCCGACCTGGGCCGCATCCCGGAGAAAGCGGTCCAGACCGTAATGCACGATCGGATTGAGATAACTGAACACCACCACCGGGCAGGAGAGCCGGGCCGCTTCGATCAGCTCGAGGGTACGTGGCAGGGTCATCCCCTGCCGGAGGGCTTCGAAGGTAGAGCGCTGAATGGTGGGGCCGTCGGCCAGCGGATCGCTGAAGGAAACTCCCACTTCGATGATGTCGGCATGCTCCGCGGCCCGCCGCAGGACGTCGAGGCTGGCTGCCCGGTCGGGGTGACCGGCCGTGAGGTAGGGGATCAACGCGGTTCGACCCCGACCGCGGAGATCGGCCCAGACCCGGGTGAGCTGGGAATCAGACGAAGTAGTCGCCGACAACAATTCCATACCGGTCGGGGTTGGTCACCTTGACGATCGAGCGGAGGAACGCCCCACTCTCGTCCTGGGCCGCGAGGTTCTCTTCCCGCCCCGGCGGTCCCACCAGCGCGCCGTTCACGTCGAGGCAGATGCGGATCATCGGTCGGTTCAGAAAGTTCTGGTCGGGGTTCGCGGCCGACACCACCGCGACCTCGAAGGTATCCAGAATCACGCAGGTCCCCACCGGGTAGATACCGATCAGGTTGATGAGCGCCTTCACCAGGGTCTGATCGTACCCCCGGCGCGGATTCTCCCACATCTCCCGAAGGACCTGGTCCGGTTGAATCGGTACGGTCTGATAACTCCGCCGGGTGGTGGCGGCATCGTAGCCGTCGGCGACCGCCACGATCCGGGAGTAGATCCCCATCTGGCGGGCCCGGATCGCCTTGGGGTAGCCGCTGAGATCGACCTTCATGTGGTGCTCGTGCGAGACCACGATCTGACGATAGGGAATCTCGCCATACCCGCGCATGGTGAACAGGGTCAGCACACCTTGCCACGGGTGGGTCTGCATCATCTTCCACTCATCTTCCGACAAACCGGTGGTCTTGTTGAGTACCTCCACCGGGATCCGGGCCTTACCCACGTCGTGGAGCAGCGCGGCAAGGCCGAGATCGTAGAGCTGCAGCCGGGTGAGTCCCAGCTTCTTGCCGATCGCCACCGCCAGGATGCAGACATTCACCGAGTGGGTGAAGGTGTATTCGTCGTAATCCCGAATGGTGGTCAGGCCGATCAGCGAGGTCTCGTTGTTGAGGACCTGGTCGACGATCGACTGTACCGCCCGCTTCACCTTGGCCACCGACGTGGTGCGGCCCATCCGGACGCTGTTGATCAGGTCCTTGGTGACCGCCACGCCATGGGAGTAGGTCCGCTTGGCCTGCTCCCGGGCCTTCTCGGCCTCGGCGACCTTATCCTCGGACTCGAGCGGAGGCTCCACATCGAGATGGGTGACCCCGGCGACCGCCAGTTTGTCCCGCAGGTCGAGCAGCCGCTCGTGGGGATCGACCTCGGCGGCCTTGGAGCCCATACCCAGCAGGATGCCTAACAATATCTGCCATTCCCGCCGCTCGACGCCAGTCGCCACCGACAACTGCCCCACCCCGGCCGAGGTGAAGGCTTCCATCAGGTTGGAGAAGGAGGCGTAGTTATCGAGCTCGAGCCTGAGCCGGGTCCCGTTGATGAAAATGAAATCGCCGGAGAGCCGCAGTTCGATTTCACCCTGCGGCTCGATCAGGATCATGGCCGCCGCCTGCAGTTCATCGAGCGACTTCTGGGCGGTGGCGTTCTCGATCGGATAGAGCTTGAGGCTGCGGAGCGCGGCGTACATCGCCAGCAGAAAGGTCCGGCCGGCGGTACGCATGAAGGCATCGCCGGTGACCTTTTCTTCGCCCGACCCGCCGGCGTGACTCTCGGTCTGGGTCATGTACCGGACTCCCGGATAGCCCGGCTCACCGCATTGCGGACCACCAGGTCCTTATCGTCGCGAAACTTCTGCAACAGTTCGCGGGCCGCGGGAATTCTGAGCCGGCCCAGGGCCAGAGCGGCGCAGGCCCGGACTTCGGCCGACTCCTTGCGGCGGAACAGGCTGCCCGGCGCGATCAGGGCGCTCAAGGTCTCCAGCGCGGTGGGACCGGAGATCACCGCATAGGCCTCGAAGAACCGCATCCGTTCGGTGAGATCGATCTCCCGTTCGGACTTCCCTTGAATCACCGGCTCGATCCGTTTGAGGGCGCCCTTGTAGCCGCGCTTGCCGAGAGCCTGCACCGCCGCGATGCGGACCTCGCGGTCGTTATCGTCGATGCCCCGCTCGAGCGACTGCAGCGCCGCCGCGGTTCCGATCGCATCGAGCGCAACGATCGCGGCGGTCCGCAGGATGGAGTTCTCATGAGAGAGGGTGTCGGCCAGGCCGGGCACGGCAGCTTGAACTTTCAGCCGGCCGCAGAGACTGATCACGGCGGGCAGCGCCTCCGACTGGGGCAGCCGCAGCAGCCGGAGCACTTCCTGGGGGCTGGTCTCGGCCAGCCGCGCAGTCGACGAGGAAAGCAGTTCGTGAATCGGCGAGGCGGCCGGAACCCGGGGCAGCCAGACCAGCGCAGTTTCCAGCGCGGCGGGACGCAACTCACGGAACAGCTCACCGAGGTCTTCGGCGCTGGGCGGGGTCTGCGCTTCGGTGACCGACTGGAGGATCTGCTGCAGCACAGCCGGTTCGGAAAGCCGGCCGGTGAGCGAATCGAGCCGGTCGCGCTGATCGGTCGTCAGCACGTCGGGCTTCTTTACCATCAGCCGAGTCTCCCGGAGAATCAGGGCGACGGTGCGGAAGTCGGCGGCGTTGAGGACGTGGGGGAGGTAACTCTCGAGGGTGGTCAGCACTTCACCGCGGGCCCAATCCTCCGATCGCTGTTCGAAGATGTCGAACACGATGTTGAGCACGTTACTGCGGAGATCCTGCTGGTATTCCCGCTCGACCGCTTCAGCGATCGCTCTGACTTCGGCTTCTTCCAGCCAGTAGAGGGTGGAGTCGAACTCTTCCAGGTCGACCACGCCACTCTTTCTGGGCGGGGCCTCTTCCTCTACCTTGCCGCGGTTTTCGGCGGCCGCCTGATTGGGGTCTCCCGGCGGCTCCTGACTGTAGGCGCCTTCACCCGAGAGCGCCGGGACGCCGGCATCGGGAATGAACTCGGTGAAGTGGTACTGGATCAGCGCGAAGTCCTGCTCCCACAGCAGGGTCAGCAGATCATCGCCCGCGTCGGTGGCCAGGGTGCGAGCCTTCTGGACCACCTCGAGGAACTTGATGATTTCCTCTTCCTCGACCCCGGGAAACAGGGTAAGCACCCGCATCCCGTCCTTGAAGAGACTCCAGGCCAGACTCTCCGACTTGTTGGGCTGCTGATAGACCTTCTGCTCTTCCCAGACGATGTCGGTTTCGACGATCTGGAGCACCAGGGAGGTGACCCCGCTGGCCCAGACCGGCTGGAAGGCGGCCCGGACCGACTGGACCGCCCGTTGATAGATGGGGTTGTTAGGCAGGTACATCTGGAAGGCCCGGACCCCTTTGACCAGGGTCCGCAGCAGTTCTTCCACCTGCTGAGGCGGCAGCTCCACCGCCGCCGGCATGCTCTGGGTCACTCGACGGTCCCGAGCAGTTTGGCTACGTGTGCGACATCCTTGTCGCCCCGGCCACTCAGACAGAGCAGCACGGGATCGGCCCCGTTCCAGCGGCCCCGATTCTTCTCGATCCAGGCAATCGCGTGGGCAGTCTCCAGGGCGGGAATGATTCCCTCCAGCCGGCAGAAGGACTGGAAGCCGGAGAGCGCTTCCCGGTCGGTCACTGCTTCGTAGTGCACCCGCCCGGTATCGCGGAGCCAGCTGTGCTCCGGGCCGACCCCGGGATAATCCAGGCCGGCAGAAACCGAATGGGCCGGCAGCACCTGACCATCATCGTCCTGCAGCAGGTAGCTGAGACAGCCGTGCAGCACACCGGGGCTGCCGGCCGAGAGGGTGGCGCTGTGATGACCACTGGCGATTCCCTCTCCGGCAGCTTCAATGCCCACCAGTTCTACCTCGGGGTCGTCGATAAAGCCGGAAAAGATGCCGATGGCGTTGGATCCGCCGCCCACACAGGCCACCACGCTGCGGGGCAGCCGGCCGCACTGTTCCAGCAACTGGCGCCGGGACTCCCGTCCGATCACCGACTGGAAATCACGAACCATCCGGGGGAACGGGTCCGGTCCCACTACAGAACCAATGATGTAGTGGGTGGTCGGAACGTTGGTGACCCAGTCGCGCAGGGCTTCGTTGGTGGCGTCCTTGAGGGTGCGGGTGCCGGACTGTACCGGCACGACGGTGGCCCCCAGCAACTTCATCCGGTAGACGTTGAGAGCCTGCCGCTCGACATCTTCGGCGCCCATGTAGACCACGCACTCGA
>CAZOES010000016.1:0-26100 GCA_964578865.1 uncultured Gemmatimonadaceae bacterium
CTGCCGGATCTCGGCGGGCGAGAAGCGGCGGGCAGCATCGAGGAGGCGTGTTCCGCAACGGTCAGGACGATCTCATCACCGGGTTTGAGATTGGCCTCACCCCAGGCCGAGGCCACCAGGTTGATCCCCTCGGTGGTGCCCCGGGTCCAGATCAGCTCCAGCGGATCGGCCGCGTTGATGAAACGGGCAACCCGGTTACGGGCGGCCTGGAATACTCCGTCAGCTTCACGCGCACGGCTGTGAAGCCGGTTCGCTGGATTGGCGTTGGCTCCTGAGTAGAACCGCGACATGGCGTCGAGGACCTGCTGGGGCCGCTGGGAAGTCGCCGCGGTATCGAAGTAGATCAGTCGCCGGCCGTTCACCCGGGTCTTCAGGGCCGGGAAGCTGTCCCGCCAGCGGGCCGGCCCGAGTTCCTCCGGCGGCCGCAGGCCGGCCCGAGGCCAGCCTTCGTCGGCGGCGGCGAGGAGCAGGGCCAGTTGCGGCCCCGCCTGTCCGAGAAACTCGCGGCGAGTGGAAACCATGGTGCCTCCGGAGGCTGGGTCTTGCGAATATTGTAACCATGGTTACCATTGTCAACATGACGGCTTCCCGCTGGGTGGTGCTCTCGTCCCGCTTGCCGCGCGAACCCTCGCGCCTGCGTCTGTCGGTCTGGCGCCGGCTGCGCCGTCTGGGTGCCCTGCTCCTCAACGAGTCGGTCTGGATTCTTCCGACCGGAGACCGGACTCGGGAAGCATTCGAATGGGTGGCCCAGGAAATCGAGGAACAGGGAGGAACCGTCTTTCTTTGGGAGGCGACCAGTCTGGGCGGGAGCCAGGATCAGGAACTGGTGGCCCGATTCGTGGCGGAAGCCAACCAGCGCTACCAGTCGATCGCCGGTGCCGTCGAGGAGACCCTTCGCCTGCTCACCCGAGATCGGCGAAAGGAGCCGCCCCTGACCCAGCCGCTCCGCCGCCTGCGGGTGCTGGAACGGACCCTTCGATTAGAGCAGAAGCGCGATTGGTTCCGCGCCCCGGGATACCACACCGCTCGAGCGGCGATAGAGGATGCAGTTGCCCAGGTGGAAGACCGCCGAAACCGGAGTTGAAAGGACCGACTCATGCTCTGGATCACCCGTCCTCGCCCTCACATCGACCGCACCGCCTCGGCCTGGCTTATTCGGCGATTTGTGGACCGGGAGGCGCAATTCGCCTTTGCGGCCACTCCGGAAGAGGCCGCAACCATGGGGGGCACTCCGTTCGATATGCGGGGGGTGGAGTTGAGCCATCACGGCGAGCGTTGCAGCTTCGACGCGCTGCTCCAGCGCTACCAGTTGTCGGAGCCGGCGTTGCAGGAGATTGCGGCGATTGTGCGGGATGTGGACCTCGAGCTGGACCCGGCTCGCACGCCAGAGGCCCACGGGGTCGATGCGGTGATCCGGGGGCTGGGACTGGTCATCGAGGACGACCAGGCCCTGCTCGCCACGACCGACCGGGTCTATGACGGGCTCTACGCCTGGGCCCGATCGGTCGTTCGTTGATCGGCGGCGAGGCTCTATAGATTGCTGGAACAGTCACCAGCATCTGAGGAGCCCCATGCCGGACGTCATCAACCTCCAGGAAAAGCTCGGCCGGTTCCAGGATCACTGGAATCCCAAAGTCATCGCCGACCTGAATGACTCCCACGTAAAACTGGTGAAGGTGAAGGGCGAATTCGTCTGGCACTCCCATGCCAACGAAGATGAACTTTTCTTGATCCTCAACGGACGACTCAAGATCGAATTCCGCGACCGGACCGTGGAGCTGGGGCCCGGTGAAATGGTGGTTATTCCCAAAGGGGTGGAGCACCGGCCGGTAGCCGAGCAGGAGGTTCATCTCATGCTGATCGAGCCCAAGGCCATCCTCCATACCGGCGGAGTCCCCGACCCCCGCAGGGTGACCGACTGGGAGCGGATCTAGGTTGCTGCCCGCCCGCGATTGATTCATGTTTCCTGCGGGTCGTTCTCTGCCAGCACCACTAGCCGACCACCTGAAGAGAGATCATGAAGCCAGCGGGAATCGCCAATTACTACACGGTGGATTTCGGCACCGTGAAAGGCGCCTCACAAGGGGCCGAGAAGTTGATCACCTATGTCACGGGGAAAGGCATCCGCCACAACACCGGCCCGAAGCGGGCGGTGATTTTTGGCGAGCGGGCTGACGGATCTCCTTCAGTCCAGGCGCTGCTCTACCTCAGTCCCGGTGCACTGGAGGCGGCCCGCGAAATGAAAATGCTGTTCTCGCTGGGAGAAGAGTTTCCCGCCGACAAGCTGCCGATCTCCGCCATCCTGCTTCACGGGGCGCCGTAGTCCATCGCGAGATATCTCACCGCAAAGACACGAAGGTGCGAAGTCCTTAGCGTCATCGCGTCTTTGCGGTAAACCACTGAGAAATGATGTCACCGCGAAGGGCGCCAAGACCGCGAAGGTTCTTGGTTTCTTTTCTTCCCAGTGATGAAATTGTCGGGTGGTGTGAGGAAAGAACGCATCGGGTGGGGAGGAGGAAACACCTATGCCGATGTACCGCAACAAACTGCCCCAACTGGGCGGAGATCTCTTTCTCACCGATGGTGGGATCGAGACCACCCTGATTTTCCGCGAGGGTCTTACCCTGCCTGATTTCGCAGCGTTCGATCTCTTGAAGGATGGCATCGGGGCCGAAGCCCTGCGCCACTACTATCGGACTCACGCCACAATCGCCGCGACGCACGGCTTGGGCTTCATTCTCGAGTCCGCCACCTGGCGCGCCAGTCCCGAGTGGGGCACCCGGCTGGGCTACTCGCCCGAAACCCTGGCCGAAGCAAACCGGCGGGCGATCGACCTGATGGTGGAGATCCGCCAAGAATTCACCAGGTATCAGGTACCGATGGTGATCAGCGGCTGTGTTGGTCCTCGGGCCGACGGCTATGTCCCATCGGCCCGGATGTCGGCCGGGGAGGCCGAGCGGTTTCATGCGACCCAAATAAGAATCCTGGCGGACACCGAAGCCGATCTGATCAGCGCCATCACCATGAACTACGTGGAAGAAGCCGTGGGAATCGCCCGGGCGGCCAAGGCGGTGAACATGCCGGTGGTGATCTCATTCACAGTGGAGACTGACGGCAGGCTGCCGACTGGAGACACCCTCGAGGGCGCCATCCGCGCGGTCGACCGGGCCACCGGGACGACCCCATCGTACTACATGATCAACTGTGCTCACCCGACCCACTTCTCCCATCTGGTTCAGGACGATGGAGACTGGCTCCAACGGATCGGTGGAGTGCGGGCCAATGCCAGCACCCGCAGCCACGCCGAGTTAAACGAGGCTCCCGATCTGGATGACGGCGATCCGGTCCAGCTGGGCGCCGAATACGGCGAGCTGCGGATGCGAATGCCGGCCCTCAACGTGATGGGCGGGTGCTGCGGCACCGATCATCGCCACATCGAAGCCATCGCCCGCTCCGCCCTGCCGTACTTCCGCAAGTCCGCCAGCCGCAACTAAGTCCAGTTTGGAGGGCCGATTTTGGCGGGGCGAGAACTGCGGTTCTCGCCCCGCGCGACGTTTTTGTAACGCCCGTCAAGACTACCCTTTCGGGTTATTGTTTTTGAACGATCGTACAATTACTGTGGTCCCCCTTATGACGCCCCGGAAGGTTCGCCTCAAGGCCAAGTCGCGGCCCGCAGCCTCGGGAGAGTTGCCCCGCTGGCAGCGCCGGCCCCAGGAACGCCGCCGAGAAATTCTCGACGCGGCGCTTCAGGTGTTTGGGGAGCATGGATTCGACTGTGCCACCATCGCGGATGTGGCCCGGGAAGCGGGTGTCAGTCCGGGAACCGTGGTGCACTACTTCGGATCCAAGGGCGATCTGTTCGAGGAGGCGATGCGGGACCGCTTCCTGGAGGAGGTCGCGGGGGGAGAGGCACTGCTGGCGGCACATCGGGGCACCTACCGGGATCTGCTACTCAAGCTGCTCGACCGGATGTGGCGCCACTTGATGCAGCCGGGCACCGCCGATCTGATGCTCTCCGCGCTGGTGAAGGCCGCCAGCTTCCCCGATGCCGCAGGCATGATGTGTCGCGAAGTAGGCGACCGCTGGAAGCGGCTCCTCTCAGGAGTCATTGCCGGTGGAATTGAGAGCGGTGAGTTCCGCCCGGTGGATGTGGGCCTCCAGGCCCGGGTCCTCGCCAGCGGGTTGTCCGGATTGGTCCTTACCGCCCGTCACTTTGCGCCGTTCGAGTCGAATCCGCCGTCCCCAGACCGACTAATAACGCAGTACCTGGAAACCGTTGACCATGCCCTCGCCGCCCGCTCTGCGGTCGTCAGTGGGCGGCCCGGGAGCGACGGGCCGTAACCTTGTAACTGGAGCAGTTTCAGCCGTGATCTCATCGTCCATGCTCCGCCGGGTGCACCGCGCACCCCTACTGTCGTTCGCAGTTGCCGCTTCCGCCGCGCTGGGATGCAAGAAGGCTCCTCAGCAGGCCCCGCCGCCGCCCGAGGTTTCCATCGTGACGGTTGAGCCCCGCCAGGTCGACGAGTTCCCCGAGTTCGTGGGCAGCGTCGAAGCGTCCCGCAGCGTTCCGGTCCGTTCCCAGGTGGAAGGCGTCATCATCGAGCGACTCTTTACCGAGGGCCAGAGTGTTCGGGCCGGTGAAACACTCTATCGGATCGACCCCCGGACCTACGACGCTGACTATCGTGGCGCCAAAGCCCGTCTGGCCCAGGCCGAGGCCCGGGTGGCCAACGCCGAGACCAATCTGAAGCGTTTAGAGCCGCTGCTCTCGGACAATGCCATCTCCCGGCAGGACTACGACAATGCCGACGCCGAAGCCAAGCAAGCCCGGGCGGCGGTGGAGGATGCCCGGGCTACGGTCGATCGGTCCAGGAAGGACTTTGAAGACACCGAAGTGAAAGCCGAGATCGCCGGCCGGGTGGGAAAGACCAATCTGGAGCTGGGCGCCCGGGTTCGTGGGTCGGATGATGTGCTGACCACCATCGACGTGCTGGATCCGGTCTACGTAACCTTCAACCCGACCGGTCAGCAATTGTTAGACTGGCGTCGCGACCCCAAGGCCAGCCGTCTGCTGGTTCCGGGTGGCGCCGCCAAAGTGCAGGCGGTGCTCTCCGATGGCTCGACCCTGCCCCGGCTGGGCCGGCTCGATTTCATCGACCCGGTGCTCGATCCGGCCACCGGCGCCCAGCAGTTCCGAGCCTCGTTTTCCAACAGCGACCGGCTGATTCTCCCGGGGCAGTTTGTGCGAGTGCGCCTGCTGGGCCTGGTGCGGGACAGCGCGATTCTGGTTCCCCAGCGCGCGGTGCTGCAGCAGATGGGCCGCCAGCTGGTGTTTGTGGTCGCTCCGGGCGACACCGTGGTGACACGCGAGGTCCAGGCCACCGCGTGGAGCGGCGATCAGTGGCTGATCGCCAAGGGTCTCTCGGCCGGTGACCGGGTGGTGGTCGACGGGATCCAGAAGATCGGCCCCGGACGTCCGGTGCGCCCGGTGCCGCTGGCCGATAGCGCCAGCACCGCTTCCTCGGTTCCGGCTTCGTCCGCCCATGCCGGAGGTACCAAGTGAGCCAGGCACCAACCCCGGACTCGGGCGAGATCAAGTATTTCTTCATCCGCCGGCCGGTCTTCGCGGCGGTACTGTCGATCGTGGTTACGCTGCTGGGTCTCTTCGCGCTGCAGCGCCTGCCGGTCAACCGCTATCCCCTCATCACCCCGCCCGCGGTCAGCGTCACCGCGGTCTATCCCGGTGCCACCGCGGAAGACGTGGCCCAGGCGGTGGCGGCGCCGATCGAGCAGCAGCTCTCCGGTCTCGATGGCTTGTTGTACTTCAAGTCGTCCAACTCGGCCGACGGTGCGCTCAACCTGCAGGTCTACTTCGACATCAATCGCGATCAGGATCTGGCCGCGGTGGACGTCCAGAATGCCGTGAAGCTGGCGGAACCGCAGCTCCCCGAGGCGGTCCGCACCAACGGTATCGTGGTGACCAAGGCGCAGAGTGACATTCTCTTTGCCACCGCTCTGTTCTCCAATGACCCCCGTTACGACGCGTCGTACCTCACCAACTACGCCAAGCTGTACATCGAAGACGAGATCAAACGAATTCCCGGGGTCGGTAATGCCCGGGTGTTCGGTCAGCTCGAGTTTTCGATGCTGCTGTCACTGGATCCGGATCGCTTGGCTCAGCTGGGTCTCACGGTTGGCGACGTAGCCAACTCGGTACGGGAGCAGAACACCACCAATCCGGCGGGCCGGTTGGGGCGGGAGCCCTCTCCTTCGGGGACCCAGGTCACCCTGCCGGTCACCACCCAGGGCCGTCTCACTGAGCCGGCTGAATTCGGCAACATCATCCTCCGAGCCCGGCCCGACGGGTCGCTGGTTCGGGTGAAAGATGTCGGCACCGTAACGCTGGGCGCCCGCAACTACGACCAGGTGGCCCGGGTGGATGGAAAGCCCACCACCTTCCTGCTGGTCTATCTCCGCACCGGCGCCAATGCACTCGATGTCCGGGCCGCGTTCGAGAAGCGGATGAATGAGCTGTCCCGCAGCTTCCCGGCAGGAGTCAGCTGGGTGATGCCCTATGACACCACTCCGTTCATCACCGAGTCGATTCACGAAGTGGTGAAGACGCTGGCCGAAGCGATGCTGCTGGTGACGCTGGTGGTGTTCATCTTCCTGCAGAGCTGGCGGGCCACCCTGATCCCGGTGCTGGCGGTTCCGGTGTCGGTCATCGGCACCTTCCTGGGCCTCTTGATGCTCGGGTTCTCGGTCAACGTGCTGACTCTGTTCGGTCTGGTGCTGGCCATCGGGATCGTGGTGGACGACGCGATCGTGGTGATTGAAAACGTCGAACGCATCATGGCCGAGGAGAAGGTCTCCGCAAGAGTAGCCGCCGACCGGGCCATGCAGCAGGTGGCCGGCGCGCTGATCGCCATCGTGCTGGTGCTCTGCGCCGTGTTCATCCCGGTGGCATTTCTCGGCGGCATCACCGGCGAGATGTACAAGCAGTTCGCGGTGACCATCGTGCTGTCGGTGGTGATTTCCGGCATGGTCGCGCTGACTCTGACCCCGGCGCTGTGCGCCGTGCTGTTGCAGGAGGCCCATACGCCGGACCAGTCGACCAACCGGTTCTTCTGCTGGTTCAACAAGGTGTTCGGCAACGTCACCAGGGGGTACGCCGGCGGGGTAGGCAAGATTCTGGGGCGGCCCAAGATCACCTTTGCGGTGTTCGCCACCATCCTGGCGCTGACCTTCGTGCTGTATAAGCGGGTGCCCCAGGCCTTCATTCCCTCGGAAGACAAGGGCTTCTTCGCCATCGCGGTGCAGCTGCCGGATGGGGCCTCCAAACAGCGCACCGAAGCGGTGGTGGCCGAGATCGAGAAGTTCCTGCTGGCCGACAAGGGAGTGAACCACGTCGGTGCCCTGGTGGGAGTGGACGCGCTCAGCTTCGCGGCTCAGACCAACAGCGCGATCATCTTCATCAACCTGAAGCCTTGGGGCGAGCGCACCGCCAAGGACATGTCGCTCGACGCCATCGTGGGCCGGACCAACTACAAGCTTTTTGGTCTCAAGGAGACCCTGGCGTTCGCCTTCAACTTCCCGGAGATCCCCGGGTTGGGCACTACCTCGGGTCTGGAGATGAACCTGCAGGCTCGAGGCGGGCAGACCTTCCCCCAGTTTGCCGTGTCCGTGAACCAGTTCATCGGCGACGCCAACAAGCTTCCGGAGCTGGCCGGGGTGCAGACCACCTTCCGGGCCGACGTCCCCCAGCTCTTCCTGCATGTAGACCGGGAGGCGGCCAAGGCGCGCGGCGTGGAGCTGACGGACCTCTTCCAGACGCTGCAGGCGCTGCTCTCCACGCTCTACATCAACGATTTCAACCTCTACGGGAAGACCTACCGGGTGCAGGCCGAGGCCCAGGCCCCGTTCCGCCAGCGGCCCGATGACATCGCCAGGATGTACGTCCGCAGTACCAGGGGAGACATGGTGCCCATCGGGGCTTTGACCAGCACCGAATTCAAGGGCGGTCCCAGCATTCTCTCCCGCTTCAACGGGTTCACCTCGGCCCTGATTACCGGCGTTCCCGCGGCCGGCCGCAGCTCCGGCGAAGTGCTGAACGCGGTGGAGAAGCTGGTGGCCGACAAGTACGAATCCCAGGGGATCGGCTACGGCTACAGCGGCCAGTCCTTCCAGGAGCGCGCCTCCAAGGGTGATAGCGGCCTGGTCTTCGCGCTCGGCCTGATCCTGGTGTTCCTGGTGCTCGCGGCGCAGTACGAGAGCTGGGCCATTCCATTCGCCGTCATTCTGGGAATCCCTTTCGGTATCTTCGGCGCCTTCCTGGGTGTCTTCGCCCGCGGTATGGCCAGTGACGTCTACTTCCAGGTCGGTCTCATCACCGTAGTAGGTCTGGGGGCCAAGAACGCGATTCTGATCGTGGAGTTCGCCACCTCGCTGAGAAACCAGGGGATGTCGATCGGGGAGGCGGCCATTGAAGCCGCCCGGGAACGGTTCCGCCCGATCCTGATGACTTCGTTCGCCTTCATCCTGGGTGTGCTGCCGCTCGCCATTGCCGGCGGCGCCGGCGCGGCCAGCCGCCGGTCCCTGGGTACCGGTGTGCTCTTCGGTATGCTGACCGCCACCACCGTTGGCATCTTCTTCATCCCGCTCTTCTTCACCACCATCCGCGGGCTGGCTGACCGGGGGCTGTTCCGCCGGCAGCACGCGGTGGCAACTCCGGCGGTGGCCTCACCGGAGGCCGAGTAATCATGCGAGCTCATTCGATCCTGCTGGTGTTGCTGGGGCTGGCAGGCTGTGCCATCGGCCCGTCGACCAAGGTCAAGACTCCGGCCCCCCGGGCGCTCAGCAGTTCCGACAGCATTACCACCCCGGCGGCCCGGGTCTTTCTCGATTCGCTCACCCGGGCCCGCGACAGCGTCCGGGCCGACACGGCGCCGGCTCTGTTATGGAAGCCGGCGCCGCTCGCGCTCGACCAGAAGAACGATCTGCCCTGGCTCGAGGTGCTCAAGGACACCACTCTGGTTTCACTAGTACGCACCGCGCTGCTCAACAATCGCGATCTTCAGGTCGCCGTGGCTCGAGTAAAGGAGTACCGGGCCGCGCTGGGTGCCAGCCGGGGCAGTCTCTTTCCTCAGATCTCTGCCAACGGTTCCTACAGCACCAACCAGGCGATCTTCGGCGCCTTCCCGCCCCAGAAGTACGATGCGGTGCGGATCACCGCCGACCTGAGCTGGGAACTGGATTTCTGGGGCCGGATCCGGCGTCAGAGTGAGGCGGCCAGGTTCGATTTGCAGGGCCGGGAAGAAGACCGGCGGGCCACCGTGGTCTCGCTGGTGAGCAGTGTGGTCACTGCCTATCTGGAGCTGCGGGAGCTGGACCAGAATCTGGCCCTCGCGGAGCAGACCCTGGCTTCCCGTCAGTCGACCTTGAATCTCTCGCGCCAGCGGTTTGCCCAGGGTGTGATTTCGGAACTGGACGTGCGTCAGTTCGAGGCTGAAGTGGCGGCACCGGCCGCGAACCTGGCCGACTTCGCCCGGCAGCGCTCCGAGAAGGAGCATCAGCTGAGTCAGTTGCTGGGCCAGGAACCGGGCCCCATCGCTCGGGGTGCTCCGCTGGACCGTACGGTGCAGGCGGTGACCGTGCCCGACTCGCTGCCGGGCGACCTGCTGGTGCGGCGGCCCGATGTGCTTCAGGCCCAGCGCGATTGGCAGGCGGCCACCGCCCGGATCGGTGTGGCCGCAGGGAACCGTTTGCCCCGGTTCAGCGTAACCGGTCAGTACGGAACCCAGCGTCCCGACTTCGACAAGCTGTTTGGGTCCAACGCCGAGATTTACACCTTGCAGGGTGGGATCTCGATCCCGCTCTTCACCGGCGGCCGGTTGATCAACGAACAGCGGGCGGCGCAGGCCCGGGCCGAACAGGCCAAAGCCCGCTACGAACAGACCGTTCTGTCGGCGTTGCGGGAGGCGAGCGATGCGCTGGTGGGACTTCGGCTGAGCCGGGACCAGCTGGCAGCGCAGGAAACCCAGGCCCAGGCCCTCCGTCGGGCCTTCGCTCTGGCCGAACGGCGTTACGAGAGTGGAGTCTCGAGTTATCTGGAAGTGCTGGACGCCCAGCGGGGCCTTTTTTCGGCCGAACTGGGACTGGTCCAGGTGGAACGGCAGTACCTGAACGCGACCGTGCAACTGTACAAGGCGCTCGGAGGTGGCTGGGAGGAGTAGCCCCTAGCCCGGTGCTCCAACCTCCCGTAGCCTTATGCAGTAGAGAGTGGAAAGTGAACGATGACCGCCGCACCGAACCTGCTGCGACGCAGAACCACCAGTAATCCGGCCCGCACCGGGGATAGCTCCGGGGCGGGCATGAGCCTGCCCAGCGATGTGCTGGCCCAGACCTGCAAGCGGATGTTTACGGTCGGCCTGTCCTTCGCAGGTCTCTGGACCATCTCCTTCCTGGTCTTTTTCCTGTTGCGCCAGCAGGTGGCGACCATGGGAATCATGGGCGACATCCTGGTGGTGCCGGGCGCCAGTATCTCCCTGATTGGGGTGGCCACGTCGCTGGTGCTGGTTGGGCTGGCGATGAAGTTCAGTCCCCAGCCCGAGCTGTTGCTGGAGATGGGGTCGGCCTTCCTGGTCATCAACTGTTTTCTCTTTGGTCTGCTGGAATTCTGGGCGCCCCGGTTCGATGTGCCTCACACCCACTGGCTGGGGATCATGATCCTGGCCTATTCCGGGATCGTGCCCAGCTCGCCGCCCAGCACTATAAGGAAGGGACTTCTCGCCGCCACGATGGGCCCGCTGGCGCTGATCATTACCAAGTTGCGGGGAGTGGATATCGCCGCGCCGGCCCACCTGATCTTCCTCTCGGTGCTTCCGGCCTACATCTGCGCCATTCTCGCGGTGATTCCCGCCAAGATTATCCGGCAGTTGGGTCAGCAGGTGAGGAAGGCCCGCGAGCTGGGCAGTTATCGACTGGAAGAGTTGCTGGGCAAAGGCGGGATGGGTGAGGTGTACAAGGCCTCACACCAGCTGCTGGCCCGGCACGCCGCCGTGAAGCTGATCCGGCCCGACACTCTGGCCGAAGACCCCAATCACAGCCGGGTGATGATCGAGCGGTTCCGCCGGGAGGCGGAGGCCGCAGCCTCGTTGCGATCACCCCATACCATCAGTCTGTACGACTTCGGGATTGCCCACGACGGGACTTTCTTCTTCGTAATGGAGCTGCTGGATGGACTCGACCTGGAGAGCCTGATCCAGAAGTTCGGCCCGCTGGATCCGTCCCGGGTGGTCTACATGCTGCGCCAGGCCTGCGAATCGCTGGAAGAGGCCCATAGCCGGGGACTGGTCCACCGCGACATCAAGCCTTCCAACATCTTTACCTGCCGGCTGGGGCTGGCGGTGGATTTCGTGAAAGTGCTCGACTTCGGTCTGGTCAAGACCGAACGGGAAAAGCCGAGCGACGTGAAGCTGACGGCGCCCAATCATACCACCGGCACTCCGGCCTATATGGCCCCCGAAGTGGTGCTGGGCAATTTCCCGGTAGACCACCGGATGGATCTCTACTCCCTGGCCTGCGTGGGCTACTGGTTGCTCACCGGGCAGCTGGTGTTCGAGGGTGGCAATTCGATGCAGCAGATTCTGCGGCACGCTCATGACGCGCCGGTGCCCCCGTCGCACCGGAGTGAGTTGCCGATCCCGCCGGCCCTGGACGAGGTGATCCTGGCCGGCCTGGCCAAGAATCCCGACGACCGGCCCCGCAGCGCGGCCGAGTTCAGCCGGATGCTGCTGGCCGCGATTCCCGAAGGTGAACGATGGACCGACGAGCGGGCCGAACACTGGTGGGAACGGCATCATCCCGAGTCGGTGCGTCCGGCGCCGACCTGCTGCGATCTCAAACTCTCCAAGCTGGGCGAGGGGTGGACTCCCACCGAAACCGACAGCGATTCCTCCCAGCTGGCGGAAGCAGCCCGGTGATTCGTCCGATCCTGGTGGGCCTGGCGCTGGGCCTGGCTGGCGCCACGGCCAGTGTGGCTCAGCGACCGGCCGCAGCTACTTCGCTCCGCGACCTGAGCGGTTCGCTGGAGGAGGTTGCCACCAGAGTGGGACCAACGGTGGTCCAGATCCGGGTGACCGCCTACGGGCCTGACGAAGAGGGCTCGGGCGCGGCCTCATTGCTGAGCGCCCGGCGCAGCACCGGGTCGGGGGTGATTCTCAGCGCCGACGGCTACATCGTCACCAACAATCATGTAGTCCAGGGTGGCCGCCGGTTCATCGTCGCCATCCCCCGGCCCGCCGCGGCCGGCATCCCCGGCCGGTCCAATCTCCGCCCGGTGTCCCAGGAAGTGCCGGCCATCCTGATCGGGACCGATCACGAGACCGATCTGGCGGTTCTCAAGGTGGATCTCGCCGATCTTCCATTCGCTACTCTGGGAAATTCCGACTCGATCATGCCGGGCCATCTGGTGCTGGCCTTCGGCAGCCCGCTGGGTCTGGCCAGTTCGGTCACGATGGGAGTGGTGAGCGCGATCAACCGTCAGCTGAATGACGAAGATCGGATGCTCTACATCCAGACCGACACCCCGATCAACCCGGGCAACAGCGGCGGCCCCCTGGTCGATGCCACCGGCCAGGTGATGGGCATCAACACCATGATCCTCAGTCAGTCGGGTGGCAGTGAGGGCATCGGGTTCGCGGCGCCCAGCAACATCGTGCGTCATGTGTACCAGCAGATCCGGACCAATCGCCGGGTGCGGCGGGGTGAGATCGGGGTGAACGCCCAGACGGTGACCCCCGCAATGGCTGCCCGGCTCCGGCTCACCCGCGACTGGGGTGTGATTCTGGGCGACGTTTATCCGGGGAGCCCGGCCGAGAAGGCCGGCCTCAAGATCGGAGACATGGTGCTGTCGCTGGACGGCAAGCCGATGGAGAATGGCCGTCAGTTCGATGTCGACCTCTATCGCAAGCCGATCGGCCAGCCGGTCTCCATCGAAGTGGGTCGCGGTCCTCAGCGGTCGGTGCTGAAGGTTCCGGTGGTGGAGCGCCAGGGCGATCCCCAGCAGTTCGCCGACATGGTCAGCGCCGAACGCAATCTGGTCCCCAAGCTGGGACTGCTGGGTCTGGATCTTACGCCCCAGTTAGCCCAAATGATCCCCGGAGTTCGGGGTCCTCGCGGTGTGGTGGTTGCCGGTGTGGCGGGAGATGCCACCACCGGTCTGGTCCCCGGGGACGTGATCTATTCGGTCGATCTCAAACCGGTCTCCTCCCTCAGCGAGCTCAGAACCGGGCTCGACAGCATCGCGGCGGGTGGGACAGTGGTGCTGCAGGTGGGGCGTGAAGGCCAGCTTCGCTTTTTCACGGTGACTCTCGAGTGACTGCCTCGGTAGCTCCAACCCGGTCGGAACACGGGCTCGACAAGTTTCTCCGGCTGTTCAGCGATGTGCGGTCGGGTGAGGGCATTACCGCCGTCATCCTGACCGCCAACATTTTTCTGCTACTCAGCTCATACTATGTCATCAAGCCGGTCCGGGAGGCGCTCATTCTCTCGAGCGGCGGCGCCGAGGTGAAGTCGTATGCATCCGCGGGGCAGGCAATTCTCCTGCTGATGCTGGTTCCGCTGTACGGCATTCTGGCCGACCGCCTGCCCCGGCGAAAGCTGCTCAACGCGGTCACCGGATTTTTCGTCGCCTGCCTGATCGGCTTCTGGGCCCTGGCCCGGGCCAACCTGCCCGTCGGGGTGCCGTTCTTTCTCTGGGTCGGCATCTTCAACCTGATGATCATTGCCCAGTTCTGGTCCTTTGCCAACGACCTCTACACCAAGGATCAGGGCGAGCGACTCTTCCCCATCGTGGCGTTCGGCGCGTCGCTCGGCGCGGTGGGCGGCAGTTACCTCACCTCGAAACTGATCCCGCTGCTGGGTATTCCCGAACTCCTGCTGGTCGCGGCCGGGTTCCTGATCCTGGGTGCATTGCTCAGCCAGGTGGCCGATGCCCGCGAGCGGCACTACAACGAGCACGGACTGCCTTCCCGTTTCACCACCCAGGAGCTGCCTGCCGCCACCGGTGAATACGAGATCCTCAATACCGCCGAGGGTCCCAAGGTGACCGTCTCGGTGGCGGGCGGAGCCGGCGGGAAAAAAGGAACCTTCGGTCTGGTTTTTGGCGATCGCTATCTCCTGCTGATCGCCCTGCTGATGCTGGTGCTCAACTGGGTGAACACCACCGGCGAGTACATCCTCGGCAGCACCGTGGCCAACGCGGCCACTGCGGCGGTGGCCAACGGCACCGCCCATGGTCTCTCCAAGTCGGAGTACATCGGGGAGTTCTACTCCAAGTTCTTCACCGTCGTCAACATCGTCGGGGTGGTGCTGCAGCTGTTCGTGGTGTCGCGCATCATCAAGTACGCCGGCGTTCGGGTGGGCGTGATGATCCTGCCCATCATCGCGGCGGTGGGATACAGTTTCCTCGCCTTTGCCGCGCCGATTCTGGCGGTGGTTCGCTGGGTCAAGACCGCCGAGAACGCCACCGACTATTCGCTGCAGAACACGGTGCGCAACATGCTGTTCCTGCCCACCAGCCGGGACCAGAAGTACAAAGCCAAACAGGCGATCGATTCGTTCTTCGTTCGCTCGGGTGATGTGCTCTCGGCCCTGCTCATCTATGTGGGTACCACCCAGCTGGCGTTCGGTGCTTCCCAGTTTGCGGCGGTGAATCTGCTGCTCGCGCTGATCTGGCTGGGTCTCGCGTTCATGGTTGGCCGGGCCTACACCCACAAGACCAGTGGAATGACCGCATGACCACTCGACTGGCTCGGCTCACCGGCTCGGCCGCTCTGGCGCTGGCTGCACTCACGGCGTCCGGCTCTCTCGCGGCTCAGACTGCTGACACTACGCTGCAGGCGGCAGGTCCCGAATACGACGCGGGCGGACTGTATCGCTTCCTCTTCGGCGCCGGCTATCGCGAGCTGTGGATTCGGCCGATCACAATTCCCACCCTCGATTTCGCCACCTACTCGGGAGGACTTACCCCCTTCGCCCGCACCGGTGGCCAGCAGACCAAGGCTCTGCGGCTGAGAGGGGCCGATGGCCGGGAGTATTTCTTCCGCTCGCTGGACAAGGATCCTTCCAGCGTACTGCCGCCTGACCTCAAGGGGACGGTGGCGGCCAGCGTGGTACAGGATCAGACCAAGTCTTCCCTCCCAACCGCTCCCCTGGTGGTGACTCGGCTGCTCAAGGCGGCGGGAATCCATCACGCCGAGCCGGTCATTGTGCGGTTGCCGGACGATCCGGTGCTGGGTGAGTTCCGCCCGGTGTTTGCGGGATTGATGGGAACGGTCGAGGCGTCGGTCGGGGGCAAGGGTCCCAACGCCCATTGGGATGGAGCGGTGGAGATCATCAGCAGTGACAGCCTGATGGCGCTGATGACGGCGAGCACCAACGATCGGGTGGACGCGACCGCATTTCTCAAAGCCCGGCTCTTCGACATCATGATCGGCGATTGGGACCGCCATCGCGATCAGTGGCGCTGGGCCCGCTTCGACGAAAGCGTTCCCCGTCTGTGGAAGCCGGTTCCGCTCGATCGGGACCAGGCTTTTGCCAAGTACGATGGATTCCTGCTCGGTCTGGCCCGGCAGGTAGCCCCCCAGCTCACCAACTACGGTCCTAACTACCCTGGTATGGTCGGGGCGACCTGGAACGGCCGGGACCTCGATCGCCGATTCCTGGTGGGTCTCGAGAAAACCGACTGGGACTCGGTGGCTCGGTCGCTGCGCTTCGCGTTGCCCGATTCGGTGATTCGCGACGCCGTACGGGCCCTACCGCCCCAGCATTACAACCTGATCGGAGTGACCCTGGTCGACTGGCTGCGGCTGCGCCGGGATCAGTTGTCGGACGCGGCCCGCGATTTCTATTCACTGTTGGCCGCGCAGGTCGACGTTCACGCCACCTCCGGCGCCGACCAGGCCAGAATCACCCGGAATGATCTGGGCGATGTGTCGCTCAAACTGACTGCCGCGGGCGACTCCACGCCTTACCTCTCGCGCACCTTCCGGAGCTCCGACACCAGGGAACTGCGAGTCTACCTCGACGGCGGGGCCGATACTGCGATCGTCGATGGACCGGGCCGCAAGATCACGGTCCGGGTGATCGGCGAAGGCGGGGCCGATCAGCTGGTCGACTCTTCGCAGCATGGCGAGAATCACTTTTACGACGACCCCTCCGCTGCCGGCAAGACCGCCGGCAAGGGCACCGGGGTAAATCGGAAGCCCTACAGTCCTCCCAGAAGCGCCAACCCCAAGGCCCCACCCCAGCGCGACTGGGGCAATCGCTGGCAAGCCAACATCTGGGCCAGCGGCGGCCCCGATGTTGGCGTATTCCTTGGTGGAGGCCAGACTTATACCACCTACGGATTCCGCAAGGTGCCGTGGTCGTCCCAGCACACGATTCGGGCCGGCTTCGCCACCGGGCCGCAGGCGTTCCGGGGCGAATACAAGGGTGCCTGGCAGATGGAGAACTCCCGCACCCGGGTCGAGCTGCTGCTCCGCGGGTCAGGGATTGAGGTGATTCGCTTCCATGGCTTCGGCAACGAGATCGATGCCCCGGGAGACGATGCGTTCTATCGGGTCACCCAGCAGCAGTACACCGTTGCGCCGGCGCTGAGCTTCGGACTGAGCAGCAATCTCCGATTCACCATCGGTCCCGAGCTCAAGTTCGTCCACACCGCCAATCGTCCGAGCCGGTTCCTGGCGACCCTCGATCCGTACGGTGACGGCAGCTTCGGCGAACTGGGTGGAACCGCGAGCCTGGTGTTCGATGCCCGGAACCGGAAGACCGCGGCGACTCACGGGGGAATGATCGCGATCGGCGGTTCCTTCCGTCCGGCTGCGTGGGATGTGAAAGAGACCTTCGGCGACCTGCACGGCGAGGCCACGGTGTTCCTCAGCCCCAGGATGCCGATGGATCCGACTCTCTCATTCCGGGTGGGGGGCAAGAAAGTATTTGGCGATGCCTTCCCGTTCTTCGAGTCGGCCTTCATTGGCGATCGCAGCACGGTCCGACTGGGCACCGATAATCGTTACGCCGGCGATGCTTCGGCCTATGGATCTTCGGAACTGCGGCTCTACCTCTTCCGTACCAACATCGTGGTTCCCACCGACGTGGGTATCTTTGGCCTGGCCGATGTTGGCCGAGTGTACCTCGATGGCGAAAGCTCCGACCAATGGCACTCGGCCTTCGGCGGCGGACTCTGGCTCGGATTCCTCAGCCGCGCGAGCACTCTTTCCGTGGCAGCCGCTTCCAGCGACGAGCGCACCCGGGTCTACGTACAGGCTGGGTTCGGTTTCTGAGGCCTGTGGGCGTATACCTAAGGGCGACCCGTCGGGTCGCCCTTACCGTATCCGCCCACAGCCCATAGACGTTTCCGCATGACCAAGGACCGCCTCGCCACCATCTACGCCATTACGGCGGCCGGGCTCACGGTGGCCTTCCAGCTGGCGGGTAAGGCGACCCGTGACGCGCTTTTTCTCTCCACCTTCGGCGTGAGTGCGCTGCCGAAGATGTTGATCACCGCCGCCCTGGTTTCCGCCGCTCTCACGCTCGGTCTCACTCGAGTCATGGCCCGCACCGGCCCCGGACGGCTGGTGCCGCGGCTATTCTGGCTCAGCGGTTGCTTGCTGCTGGCCGAGTGGGGTCTCTCCGGTCCGGCCCGGCCCGCGGCCGCGATTCTCTTCTATCTCCACTTCGGCGGATTGGGAGCACTGCTGGTTTCCGGCTTCTGGGCCCTGGTGAACGAGCGGTTCGATCCCCGTTCGGCCCGGGGCGCCATCGGACGGATTACCACCGGGGCATCGCTGGGCGGACTGCTGGGCGGAATTCTGCCGGAGCGGATTGGCGCCCTGGTGAGTCTCACGGCCATGCTGCCGGTGATGGCAGTCATGCACCTGCTGGCCGGTTTCCTGGTGCTCTGGCTGCGCCGGGCCACCACTTCTCAGGAGCCTGCCTCGGCCCGGAAGAGCGCGGTACCCACCCGGTCCCCGAGGGAGATCTTTCTCTCGTCGCGGTACCTGCAGGGGATCGCCCTGCTGGTGGCGCTTACCGCCACCGCCGAAGGGCTGCTGGATTACGTCTTCAAAGCCGGCGCCACTCACGCCTTCCCTGACGAGACGACGCTGCTCCGCCTCTTCGCCGCGTTTTATACCGGTACCGCAGTTCTCGCCATTCTGCTGCAGCTGTTTGTGCTCAAGCCGATGCTCAATCGTTTCGGTATCGCCCGTAGCGCGGCGACCCTGCCGGCCGGAAGCTCGCTGGGTGCACTCACCGCACTGTTGATTCCGGGATTCGGGACCGTGTTCGCAGCCCGGGCGCTGGAAGTGGTGCTCCACAATTCGATTTTCCGGGCGGCCTACGAACTGCTCTTCACCCCGGTGTCCCCCCAGGAAAAGCGGGCCACCAAGCTGGTGCTGGATGTAGGTCTGGCCCGGGTGGGAGATGTCATCGCGGGCGCCCTGGTGCAGGCAGCGCTCTTCGCCGGGCTGGCCAGCGCGACGCCGCTACTCGGCGCAACTATTCTGCTGGGGATCCTGGCTCTGGGTGTTGCCCGTCAGCTTCACATCGGCTACGTCGGTGCGCTGGAGCAGAGTCTCCACCGGCGAGCGGCCGACCTCCCGGTGGCCTCCGACGACCAGGCCGCCACTCTGCTGCAAAGTTTCGGCGCCTTCGATCTGAGCGAATTGCGGCAGCAGCATGCCGACAAGGAAGGCAGCAGCGAGGCGATCGAGGCCCAGCAGCGGCTGGCGGTAGTCCGCAATTCGGCCCCGCTGAGCCGGCGGCGGGAAGGCCTCACCAGCTCCCAGCCCGACATGGTTATCTCGGCCCTGGAGAGTGGACCGCTCAGAGAGGATCAGATCGAGTCGGCGATCAGTCTGCTGGCGTGGGACGAGGTCGCCATCCGGGCCATGCAGGCGCTCAAACCCATTGCGCTGTCCAATCCGGCGCCGCTGCTGCTTCACCTGCTGAATCAGGATGAAGACTTCGCCATTCGCCGCCGGCTGGTGCGGGTGCTGGCCGATGCAACCAGTGAAGAGGCGTTCGCCGGAGTACTGGAGGCTCTGAAAGACCAGCGATTCGAGGTGCGCTACCGGGCCGGACGGGCCCTGGCCCGGATGCTGAGTCAGAATCCCGAGCTTCGGGTGGAGCGGGAGACCGTGGTTCAAGCGGTGCTGCGGGAAGTGGCGGTAGAGCGGGGTGTATGGGAGAGTCGGCAACTGATCGACCAGGCCGACGATGACTGGTCGCCCATGGAGGCGGAGGTCCTGCGAGACCGGGCCACCCGCAGTCTGGAGCATGTGTTCACCCTGCTGTCGCTGATTCTGCCGCCGGAGACGCTGCGACTCGCGTTCCATGGGTTACACACCCAGGACGCCCACCTGCGCGGCACCGCCCTGGAGTACCTGGAGAGCATCCTGCCGGAGCGGGTTCGGGAGAAGCTCTGGCCCTTTCTCGAAGTGCAACGCCGCCCGGCAACGGATCTCAGCCCCGAGCAGGCGCTGCAGGACCTGCTGGCCTCGCGGGAGTCGATCGTGCTCGCCCTGGCTGCGGTGCGGAGGCAGAGCCGGGAATAATCTGGTGCCGGTTGCCAACCGGAGAGACAGGATGACAGGATTTCAAGGATCGGACAACATCTGACAATTTAGAAAACGCAACCTTCATTTTCGATCCTTCCAATCCTGGAATCCTGTTACCCCCTGCCTGCACGAGGATCAGTCGATACGGCGCTCCGGCGGATCATCGACCTGAGACCACTTCTTCCCATCCCACTCCCAGGTGCCGTTCAAGTTCCCACCGCCAAACAATACCAGTCGATCCCTCGCACTGTCGTACACCAAACCGGGCTGACCTCCTCTCGACGGCGGACCGCCGCCGGCCAGCTGAGTCCAGCGATTTCCATCCCAGGCCCAGAGATCCCGCAGCCATGCTCCTATGGTGTCGGAGGGGAAGCCACCATTCGGCAACTGCCGTCCTCCGCCGAATACCAGCGTCAGGCCCCGGCGACTGTCGTACGCCATGGCATGGTGATCCCTCGGCGGCGGCCCGGCGGCGCTGACCCGGCTCCACGACTTGCCGTTCCATTCCCAAGTCTGATCGCCTCCTCCCCGGCCACCGAACGCCATCACCCGCTGACGCCTGGTATCATAGGCCAGCTTCAGAAAGGTGTTGCCGGCAGGTCCAGTAGCAGACACCTGAGTCCATTTCTTACCATCCCATTCCCAGGTGTCGCGGAAGTCCGGATCACCCACATCACCGCCTCCACCGAAAAGCACCGTTCGGCCTCGCGCACTGTCATAGGCCATGCCGAATCCGAGGCGTTTGGTTGGCCCGGTGACGGCCGCCTCTTGCCACCGGGTTCCGTCGAACTCCCAGGTGTCGCCCAGTAATCCATCGTCGTTATAGCCGCCGAACAGGACGATTCGGCGGCGGCGCGAGTCGTAGCTCATTCCATGCGAGGTCCGCATCGGGGGACCCGGAAGATTGCGGCCGGTCCAGCGGACCCCGTTCCACTCCCAGGTGGTCCCGTTCCGGTGCTGGTGCCCTCCGCCGAACAGCACCACGACTTTGCGATGGGAGTCATACACCAGTCCGGGGCGATCCACCGGCCAGGGCGCCCGAGTCTGCGCCTGCATGGAAGTGGCGATCAGAGCGAAGGCCGCGGTGACGAGAGTCAGGGTCATGAGTTAAATGTTAAAGAATTAGTTGACAGACGCCCGTGCCGGTCGTATCCTGACCCCATGCCCCGTCGTCCTTCGACTACCCTGACGCCGGCTGAACTCAGGGTCATGCAGGCCCTTTGGCGGCTCAAGCGCGCCCCTGCCTCAGCCATTGTGGACGCTTTGGCCGGGAGTGAGGGCAGCCAGGACAGTACCGTGCGGACCATTCTACGAATCCTGGAGCGCAAAGGGTTTGTAAGGCATGAGCGGGACGGCCGGGCTTTCATCTACTTGCCGGCCGTCGCCGAAGGGGACGCCCAGCGCGGGGCGGTGCAGGACCTGGTCTCCCGATTCTTCGGCAATTCTCCCGAACGCCTGGTGTTGAACCTCCTGAAGCACGAGGACGTGGACCCGAAGGAGCTGCAGCGCCTCCGCCGCCTGGTGGACAAGGAGCAGGAATGAACCAGCTCGCCGCCAATGCAATCACCTATGCGCTCGCCAGCCTCTGGCTCGGCGCCTGGGTGATCATAGCGGTGACCCTGCTGCTCCGGGCGCTCCCGGGACTGGAAGCCCGCTGGCGTTATCGTGTGTGGTTGATGGCGCTGGGAATCAGCCTGATCGGCCCGGGGTTGCTCACGCGAATGAACCGCGCCGAGCCGACCGGATCTCTCGATCTGCCATCGACTGCCGAGGAATCTGCTCCCGATGGCCGGACTGCCGGCGAGCTGGTGGTCACCCAGTCGACCCGCAATCGGTTCTCCCCTCCAGTCACGCCATCAGCCCGAGCCGTGACTGGAAAGAGTCCGGTGGTCGTCAAGGCTCAATCGGGCCCAGCCGGATTGGAGTTGCCTGACCAGGCGCTTCGATCGATCGGTTGGGTACTGCTGGCCGGCGCAGTTCTGGCCCTGCTGCGAATCCCCTTTCAGCTGAGGGCCTTGGGCCGGCTCAAGCGGCGGGCTGAGTACGCGCCCGAGGAGCTGCGTCGGCTCTGGGATGCGACCATCGACCGGCTTCCCTGCCGGCGCGGTTTGCGTCTCCGGGTATCGGACGACGTAATGCTGCCGGTGGCCTGTGGCTACCTCCAGCCCGCAGTGGTGGTACCCCGCGGCCTCAGCGAATTGCTGAGCGACGAGGAGACCAGCTATCTGCTGCTGCATGAGCGGGCTCATCTGGTGCGCCGGGACGACTGGGGATTGCTGTTCGAGCGAACGGTTGGAGCGCTCTGCTGGTGGCACCCGGCCGTTTGGTGGATGGGCAAACAACTGGAGCAGGAGCGCGAAGAAGCCTGCGATCAGCTGGTCGCCTGCGGTAACGAGCGGCGGCGGTATGCCCGCACTCTGGTTCACCTGGCCGAAATTGCCCAGGCCCGGCCCGGCGGGCTCGCACCGGGAGCGCTCCGGGGGGAGCTGACCCGAAGAGTCGAAGCCTTGCTCGCCGGCCCTGCTTCGCGGCAGTCGAGCCTCTGGCTGCGGGCTCCAGCCGCCCTGCTCGCCGGCGGGATTCTGCTGACTGCAGCCCGGTTTTCTCCCCCGGGTGTGATCGTAATTCCGGGGCCAATCGATTCGCTCACCCCGGCGCCGAAGTCTCAGAGCATCCCGGTTGCCTCGCTCGACAGCATCTTCCGCAACTACGCCGACTCCGGGTTCTCGGGGACCATTCTGCTGGCCCAGCGGGGGCGAATCCTGCTTGAGAAGGGTTATGGTCTGGCCGACCGGGAAAAGGGAATCCCGGCCACCCCCGAGACTCGCTATAGCACCGCGGGGATGACCAAGCTCTTTACCGCGGCGGCCGTGTTGGATCTGGCCGAGCAGGGCAAACTCTCACTGCAGGACTCGGTGGGGCACTGGTTCCCGGCGCTCACTGGCACCAAGGGGGCGGTGACACTGGATCAGTTGTTGACCTACCGGGATGGACTCACCCGGCTGAACGCACCGGTGCAGCGGGACGATCCCGATGAATTCGTCGCAGCACTGGCACGGTCGCCCGCCAGCTTCACGCCGGGGGCCGGGTACCGCTACAGCGATCACGGTCACAGCCTGCTGGGTCTGGTGATTGAGCAGGTCACCGGCGAAGCGTACGAGGGCTACATCCGAAGCCGCTTTCTGGACCCGGCCGGCCTCAGCCACACCGGCTTCGAAGACGAGGATGGGCCGACGGCGGTCGAATACTCGGGCCCCGCCAACGCCCTTGAACCGATCGGCCGGCGGGCCTACCGCTGGGGCCGGCGGGCCTCCCTTGGCATGGTCAGCACCGCGGGTGATCTCTACCGCTGGTTCCATCAGCTGACCGATTCCAACGCGGTTACGCCTTGGGTGCGGCAGCAGATCTTCCAGGTCCGCAGCCGCACCGACTACAAATCCGACCAGGCCTACGGTCTCGAGCTGGTCGACCGGGGGCAGGGCCATCGTCTCTGGCGCCGGGTGGCCGGTACCCCCGGATTCGAGGGGGAATTGATCTACGATCCGGACAATGATTGGACCGCCGTGATCCTGGTGAACACTCGTCTGGGCTGGCGGTTCCGGGTATGGTCCCAGATCGAGCGCGCCATGTGGGCCAACACCTCTCCCGATCACGCAACCTGATGGATGTAAGCCAAAGGCTGAGAGCTAACGGCTAACGGTTAATGGCCATGATCGAGTCGTTTCTTAAAGTGTTAATTCACTAACAGTGGAGGAGGTATGGGGAAGGTGAGTGGTGTGGTAATCGCCGGGTTGGCCTTGATGGTGAATTCGGCTGCGGCCCAATCGGCGGCCGATTCCGCCGGAGTGCGAGCCGCGGTGCTCGACTATGTCGAAGGGATCTATCGGGTGGACACTACCCGGATCGTGCGCAGCGTGCGGACTGATCTGGCCAAGCGGGGATACTTCATTCCGCGGGGGAAAACCGAGTATGCCAGCGAGCCGATGACCTATCCGGAGCTGATCCAGACGGCGGCGACCTGGAACAAGGCGGGGAAGGTCAACGCCGAGACCGCCCCAAAGGTGGTGAAGATTCTCGATCTCGCCGATCAGATCGCCAGTGCCAAGCTCACCGCCCTGTGGGGCATCGACTATCTCCATCTCGCCAAGTACGACGGGCGGTGGATGATCGTCAACGTGATGTGGCAGACCCCCCCGCGCTGAGGTTCACATGCTGGCAGCTTCCCTGACCCTGGCAGCCCTGCTGCTGCAACAGGACTCCCGACCGGCCTGTTCCACCGCGCCGAGCTGGGCCACCAGCTTCGCCCCTAACCTGGCAGACTCGGCCCGGCTCTTCCGGGGCACCTTCACCCGGGACGGGCAGACACTCTACTACTTCCGAAAAGTCACCCTCACCGAGGAAGACTACCGGATCCTGGTGTCCCGCAAGACAGCAACCGGGTGGTCGACCGGCGAGCGGCTCGATCTGGGCGGCGATGTGTCGGACCTCTATCCCAGCGTGAGTCCGGACGGGAAACGCATCGTGTTCGCCTCGTACCGTCCCGCCCCGGGCGACACGATGTCGCACAAGAATGCCTACCTGTGGTATGCCGAGAAAAAGGGCACCGGCTGGGGCGAGCCCAAGTTCATCGCACCGGCCGCCCGCTTCGGTTCCTATCACTCCGGGCCGATCATCGACGGCAACTACAACATCACCTTCGGTCGCACTTCACCGGATTGGAGAAGCCGCGCCGCGATGATCACCCGGTGGGACGGCAAGAGCTACCGGCCGGCGGAGGTACAGAGCGACGATCCTGGAGCGCTCTGGAAGGACTGGCGGCCGGGTGAGTACTACGTCTGGGGCGGTCAGCTGACTCCCAGTCGAGATATCGCCATTCTGGATATCTCGCCGATCGACCGAGCCGGAAGACGGGGAGGGGCCCAGGTATGGATCTCGCTGAAACAGGGGCAGGACTGGAGCGAACCGGTCCCGGCGGGCGGCGGGGTGAATCGCGCCGGCAGCTGGACCAACTTTGTGAATGTCACGCCCGATGGCTGCGCCGTGCTGTACATCCGCAATTTCACTCAGTTCGAAACCGTCTCGCTCGAGGCGTTGGTGGGGCCGGCCCGGAGCCGCGCGGGGGAGGTAGCGGTCAACGAAATACCCGGCTTCACCGGGACGTGGCGAGGCGCCTACGTGCAGGCGGGTGCAGTGCAACTGGTAGACGCCGAGATCATTCGCCAGGGCGATACCACCAGGATCGCGACCGTCACTCCGGACTGGCCTCAGCGGCCACCTCGATTCGCGGTGATCACCCGCGACTCGTTGATGAAGTACCGCTGGACTACCCCCTTCGGCCAGGCTGTGATGAGTCTCGACGGGCGTCACGGGGAGCTGACGGGAACGATCACCGGCTCCGACAACCCGCCGATCACCCTCACACTCAAGCGGGTCCTGGCGTCTTTCCGGCCGGCCATCACCCGTGAGGAAGTGAGTGTGGTGAGCGAGGGGGTGACCCTGAAGGGGACCTACGTCCGACCCACCGATGTGCCGGTGCGGACCGCTATCGTGATCGTTCCGGGGCGCGGCTGTGTCACCCGGGGAGGTGGTCAGCGACTGCTCGAAGCTCTGGCTCCCTACGGCGTGGCCGGCATCTCGTTCGACAAGCGCGGCATGGGGCAGTCAGGAGGGAACTGCCGGTTCGGGACCATCGACCAGTTCACCAGTGACTATCTGGCCCAGCTGGACTTCCTCAGCCGGAAGGTGAATCGCGACTCGGTGAAGGTGGGCTTTCTGGGAAGCAGCGCCGGGGGCTGGACCAGTGTACGGGCTGCGGCCCGAAGCACCACCCCGGTGGACTTCATTGTGATGGTCGCCGGGCCCTCGGTGAGTGTGGAATCACAGCAGAGGGACAACGCCCGCTACATCACCACTCGGCTCAAATTCACTCCCTCCCAGCAGCAACAGGCGATGCGCTATCTCGACCTGATGTTCGCCAAGGGCAATCAGGAGGCACGCTATCGGGAGATGCAGCAGATCGTGAAGTGGTCCCGCGACGTGGGTTTTGCCGACCAGTTCTACGATGAATCGGATATTCCCTCATCGGTCGCGGCGGTCGACAGCCTCTGGGTGACCCTCAACGACTACGACCCCACACCCGATCTGCGCCGTCTCAAGCTCCCCATGCTGGCCTTTTATGGGGAGCAGGATGAGGTGGTGCCGCCCAAAGAGAATGTGACCGCCCTCCGCCGGGCAGCAGCAGCCAACCCGGATCTCCGAGCCCGGATCATCGTGGTGCCGGACGGGGACCACGGAATGGGAGTGGCAGGCGGGGTCACCCGGATCGGGGAAGGGGTGGAGACCCACCGGTTCGACCGGATGTCGGCTGTGTACCTGGAACATCTGGTGGGATTCTTGAATGAGCAGGCGCGATCCCGCTAGCACGCCGGGGGAACTTCAGCCGAAGAGCCGGCGCCGGACCGCGGTTTCCCGTTCGAGC